>NZ_WXYH01000320.1:0-73038 GCF_009872365.1 Rhodococcus sp. T7 | reverse complement strand
ATCCTCGACTTCGCCGAGGTCCCGGCGCACATGATGCCCGCGATGTTCACGTGTGGCCGCACCGCAGGCTGGTGCGCCCACATCCTCGAGCAGAAGCGCCTCGGCAAACTCGTCCGCCCCGCCGCCATCTACACCGGGCCCGCTCCCCGCACCCCCGAGTCCGTCGAGGGCTGGGACCAGATCGCCCACACCAGCTGACCGTCTCCCCCGCCTGAATCAGTAAGGAACAGAAAGTAGCGATGACCTCCACACCGATCATCCCCGCAGACCTCCTGCCCGCCGACGGACGGTTCGGCTGCGGACCCTCCAAGGTTCGCCCCGAACAGCTGCAGTCGCTGGTCGAGGTGGGCGCCTCGGTGTTCGGCACCAGCCACCGCCAGAAGCCCGTCAAGGACGTCGTCGCCAGCGTGCGGTCCGGCCTCGCCGATCTGTTCTCCCTGCCCGAGGGTTACGAGGTGGTGCTCGGCAACGGTGGCACCACCGCGTTCTGGGATGCGGCCGCGTTCGGCCTGATCCGGGAGAAGTCGTTGCACCTCACGAACGGCGAGTTCAGCTCCAAGTTCGCGTCGGTCGCGAAGAACAACCCGTTCATCGGTGACCCGATCGTCGTCTCCGCCGACCCGGGCAGTGCGCCCGAGCCGGTGTCCGATCCGTCCGTCGACCTCATCGGCTGGGCGCACAACGAGACGTCCACCGGTGTCGCGATCCCCGTCTCGCGTCCCGCGGGCTCGGAGAACGCACTCATCGCCATCGACGCCACGTCCGGCGCAGGCGGTCTGCCGGTGAACGTCGCCGACGCCGACGTGTACTACTTCGCTCCGCAGAAGTGCTTCGCGGCCGACGGTGGCCTGTGGATCGCGCTGATGAGCCCGAAGGCGCTCGAGCGGGTCGCGGAGATCAAGGATTCGGGTCGCTGGACCCCCGACTTCCTGTCGCTGCCCATCGCCGTGGACAACAGCTCCAAGGACCAGACGTACAACACCCCCGCGGTCGCGACGCTGCTGCTGCTCGCCAACCAGATCGAGTGGCTGAACGGCAACGGCGGTCTCGACTGGGCCACGTCGCGTACCGCCGATTCGTCCTCGCGCCTGTACCAGTGGGCCGAGGCCAGCGACTACGCCACGCCGTTCGTCACCGATCCGGCACACCGCTCGCAGGTGGTCGGCACCATCGACTTCGACGACAAGGTCGACGCCGCCCAGGTGGCGAAGATCCTGCGGGCCAACGGCGTCGTCGACACGGAGCCGTACCGCAAGCTGGGCCGCAACCAGCTGCGTGTCGGTATGTTCCCGGCGATCGATCCCGAGGACGTCTCGCAGCTCACGAAGAGCATCGACTGGGTCGTCTCGCAGCTCGGCTGAGTCCCGGCACCTTGATACCTGTCAGCCCCCGGCACCGAAGTGCCGGGGGCTGACGGCGTCTCGGGGTCAGTCCGTGTCGAGGAAGCGGTGGAACGGCGCGAGCGCCTCGTCACCGAGATGGGGCCCGCTCACCTGGATCTCGACGCTCGCCGCATCGAGCACGTCGGCGCAGCCCAGCGTGAACCGCGGCCCGTCGGGGAGGATCCGGGAGAAGTCCGCGGACGATGCCGCGTAGACCACCCGCGTGATCCCGGCCCACACCATCGCCGCACTGCACATCGGGCACGGCTCACCGCTCGCGTACATGGTGGCTCCGACGAGGTCTCCCGTCCGGCCTTCACCGCAGGCGGTGGTGATCGCGTCGAGTTCTGCATGCTCGGTGACGTCGGCGGACGTCGCCACGGAGTTGGCGCCCTCACTGATGACGTGACCGTCGGCGCCGACAGCGACCGCACCGAACGGCCTGTTGCCCGCGTCCCCCGTCTCGTCGGCGAGTTCGATGGCCCGCCGCAGGTGGGCAAGGTCCACGTCGTCGATATCGCTCTGGCTCATCGACTCAGATCCACTTCTGTTCCGACGCCCCGTTGCCGGGCTGTGTCGATCAGTATGCGCGCCGCGGCGAGGTCCTGGAGGCCGATCCCGACGGAGTTGTACAGCGTGATCGACGCCGTCCAGGTCACCCGCACGAGGAGCGCACACCCCGCAGGAAGGATCGATCGGGAAACGAGGAAGCGTAGCGCGCAGCCGAATCCGGGACGGGATTTACCCGCGCGTGTCCTGCCGCGCGGGCTGTCACGAATGAATTACAGTTGCCGGGGTGCAGAGTCGCGAGCCGGCGCGATAAGGAGGTCAACGTGCGAGAGCTTCGAGTGATCGGTCTCGAGCCCGATGGATCGCACGTCGTGTGCGCAGATGCCAGTACTGGCGAAAAATTCCGGCTTCCCGCCGATGACAAACTCCGCGCCGCATCCCGCGGGGACATCGCTCGACTCGGCCAGATTGAGATCGAAATGGACAGTCAGCTCAGGCCCCGAGAAATCCAGGCCCGCATCCGTGCCGGCGCCTCCGTCGAACAGGTTGCCGACGAGGCCGGTATCCCCCTGGCGAAGGTGGAGCGTTTCGCGTATCCGGTTCTGCTCGAACGTTCCCGTGCGGCCGAGATGGCGCAGGGCGGACACCCGGTGCGCGACAACGGCCCCGCCGTTCCCACTCTCGCCGAGATCGTCACGCAGGCGTTCCGTGCGCGGGGACACAACATCGACGACGCCACCTGGGACGCGTGGCGCGACGAGGACAATCACTGGGTTGCCCAGCTGCAGTGGCAGGCCGGCCGCACCACCAATGCGGCGCACTGGCGGTACCAGCCGGACGCGCACGGTGGCACCATCGTCGCCCTCGACGACACCGCATTCGACCTGATCGACCCCGACTTCGGCCGTCCGCTGCGCGGATTGGCGCCGGTGGCCTCCGACGAACCGGAGCAGCTCGAACTCGCCGAGTTCCCCACCGAGGTGGAGGTGCCGACGATCGAGCCCGAGGAGATCATCGAGGCCGATGTCACCGAGGAGCCCGAGGACGAGCCCGCCTCGCCCGAAGAGCCGGCCGCACCCAAGATCGCCCCGCACCAGACGAACAACAAGGACAAGCGCGGCAAACCCGCCCTCCCCTCCTGGGACGACGTCCTGCTCGGTGTCCGCAGCAGCGGACGCTGACCGTCGGCGCGGTAAGCAGGCCGGAAACCCGGTCGGGGTCGTACTCTTTCAGGAAGACACCGGAAGAGGGGGATGACCGTGGGGGCCAAGGTATCAACGATCTGGTACGTCGACGTCCCCGACCCTGCGGCTGTTCTGCGCAGTCACCCCGAGCCTGATCTCGCGGCGGCGCGGCGGCTCGCCGCCCGCCTCTATCCCGATCTGGCGGCCACCCCCACCGGCCCGGTTCCGCTGGCCGAGGCCGCGCGACTCGACGCCGCCGGGACCGTGCACATCGGTTCCTACGCCGGCGTCACCGTCGTGTGCGGGCCCGATCTTGTCGTTCCCCGGCCGTCGACCCTGCCCGGAACCCGCATCCGGCCCACCGAATCCGCGAAGACGTACTACGTCGCATCCAAGCCCGACATCGCGTGGGGCTCGTTCGCGATGTGGGAGGACGGGCACCTGATCCGCGCGTTCAGCGCGACGCCGGTGCACATCCACGAGGACCTCGGCATCCCCCTGGTGTGGGAGAGACCGTTCTGGGCGGGCGACTTCCCGCTCGAACACCCGCCGGGCGTGCTGCCCGACCCGCAGTCGCTGCCGTTCCACCCGCAGCAGTTCGCCGAGGGCGCCAACCGGGAATGGCTGAACTTCCGGTACACGGGGGCCCCGGAGGGCACCGAGATCGACCCGAAGAAGATCACCGTGCACGGGTTCGCCGTCCACCCGCCCGGCGAAGGTCCGGTGGCCGAGGCGGCGGCCGACGTAAAACAGCCCGCTGAGGTGGAACACCCCGCCCCCGAGCCCACCCCCAAGCCCGTTCCTACGCCCGCTCCGCCGCCGCCCGCTCGCAAGGGCGGACTGCTCCGCCGCTATTTCGGCTTCTGACCTGCAGAAGTCAGGCGGCGCCGACGAGCAGCGCCGACCAGCCGGCGAGAACTCCGGCTGCGGCGCCGTACACCAGCCACCGCCATACCAATGTCCGGCGTAGCCGCCACACCGACGGCGCGACCCCGGCGACCACGACGAGTTCGAGGAACACCGCCAGTGCCGGGTTGATCCGGGCGAGCTGCGAGCCGAACGCCATGATCGCGACGGCCACCACCGCCGTGGCGAACGCTGCCACGAGAAGTCCGGTGAACCATGGTGTTTCCGTCGGCGGCGGCGGATACGGGGAATGAGGGGGCAGCATTCTCACCGGCCGGTTCGGACGCGCTCGTAGAACGCCATCGCCGCCGCTGTCGCGACGTTGAGCGAATCCGTTCCGGGCGCCATCGGGATGCGGGCACGAATGTCCGTGGCCCGCATGGCGTGTTCGGTGAGGCCGGGCCCTTCCGCGCCCAGCAGCAACGCCACCTTCTCCCCCGTCATCGCCTCGGCCAGCGTCACCGCCTCGGGGTTCGGGGTCAGCGAGATCAGCTGGAAACCCCGCTCCCGCAACGCGTCCAGATCGTGCGGCCACTTCGTCACGTGCGCGAACGGAACCCGGAGGACGTGCCCCATCGACACCCGGACCGCCCGGCGGTACAGCGGGTCGGCGCACCCCTTGCCGAACACCACGGCGTCGACGCCGAGCCCCGCGGCATTGCGGAACATCGAGCCCAGGTTCTCGTGATCGTTGACGCCCTCGAGCACCGCGACCGTCCGGGAGTGCTCGAGCACGTCCGACAGTTCGAGGGGCGCGGGGCGACGCGCCGCCGCGAGCACACCCCGGTTGAGGTGGAACCCGACGACCTCGGCCATGACGTCCGCCGTCGTCCGGTAGAACGGCACGTCCACGCCGTCGAGGTCGCCGGCCAGTTCCTCGAGCCGCCGATCGACGCCGAGCAGACCGATCGGGTCGAACCGGGACGCCAGCAGTCGCTGCGCCACCAGCACACCCTCCGCGATCACCAGCCCCTTGCCCTCGGGGAGGTCGGGACGCCGGTCCGAGGAGTTGAGATCGCGGAAGTCGTCCAGCCTGGTGTCGGCCGGATCTGTTATGTCGATGACGTGAACCACCGGTCCATATTGCCGTATGCGCGGCGTCACAGCGTTGACTCCCCTCCGCGGGGCGCGAAAGCTCGAAGGAATGAAGCACCTGCACGGACGCACGGCTCTGGTGACCGGCGCCTCCGGCGGGCTCGGCCGCGTCGTCGCCCGGGCCCTGGCGCGCGAGGGTGTCGCCGTCGCCGTGTCCGGCCGGCGTGAGGACCGCCTCGCGGAACTCGTGGCGGAACTACGTGCGCTCGGTGCGCGCGCCGAGGCTGTGCCCGGGGACCTGAATCGACTGGACCTGCTCGATGCGCTGATCGAACGCACCGAGGCGGCGGTCGGCCCCCTCGACGTCCTGGTGAACAATGCCGGCGTGGAGAACGTCTCGGCGTTCACCCGACTGAGTCCCGCCGAGCTCAGCGCCATGGTCGACGTAAACCTCACCGCACCACTGCTTCTCACCCGCCGGGTGCTGCCGGGGATGCTCGACCGCGGCCGCGGTCACGTGGTGTTCGTGTCGTCGCTGGCAGCGAAGATCGGTCCGGCGTACTGCGCGCCGTACGCCGCGACGAAGGCCGGCCTGATCGGCCTCACCCAGTCGCTGCGCGCGGAGTACGCCGGGGCACCGGTCGGCTTCTCCGTCGTCTGTCCCGGGTTCATCGCGGGCGACGGCATGTACCAGCGAATGACCGAACGCGGAATCAGGGCCGGACGAATGGCGGGCGAGACCAGTACCGACAAGGTCGCCGCCACCGTGATCCGGGCGATTCGGCGGGACCTGCCCGAGGTCGTCGAGAGCGGAGCACCGATCCGCCCCCTGCTCGCCCTGGCCCAGATCGCGCCGGGACTCGCCGAGCGGGTGGCCGCGAGGTTCGGCGCCACCGCGATGTTCCGGCGGTTGAGCGAGGACCGCGGCCGGGTGGAGCCCGATGGTTGACGGCCGGATCGGCTGACGACGTGCTCGGTTGCCCGAGTCGGGTACCGGGGCGCGGGCACTGATCTAGGCTCGCGGACGTGAGTGATTCCACGCCGACGGTCGGTTCACCCGCGGAACTGGCGCGGGCACTGGACGGCACCGGTTACCTCGCCGACGACGGCGTCGCGATGGCCGCGTTCCTCGCCATACGTATGGGACGGCCCCTGTTCTGCGAGGGCGAACCCGGCACCGGCAAGACGTCGCTCGCGGCCGCGTTGTCGGAGGCGTTCGGCCTGCCGCTGATCCGGTTGCAGTGCCACGAGGGCATCGACGCCGCGCAGGCGCTCTACGACTGGGACTTCCCGCGGCAACTGCTGCACCTGCGGACGCTGGAGGCGGCGAGCGACGGATCGCTCGAGGCCGACACCGTCGAACGCTCCCTGTACACCGAGCGGTTCCTGCTGGCGCGTCCCCTGCTGCGGGCCCTCACCGAGGCGCCGAGCGTGCTGCTCGTCGACGAGATCGACCGCGCCGACGACGAGTTCGAGGCTTTCCTGCTGCAGGTCCTCGACGAGAACGCCGTCACGATTCCCGAACTCGGCGAGGTGCGGGCGGCGACACCGCCGCTGGTGGTGCTCACGTCCAACCGCACCCGCGAGGTGCACGACGCCCTCAAACGCCGCTGCCTGTACCACTGGCTCGAACACCCGGATCTGGCGCGGGAGGTCGCGATCCTGCGCCGCCGCCTCCCCGGCATCGGGGCCGAACTCGCAAGCCAGGTCGCCCACGCCGTCCGCTCCCTGCGCGAGATGGAACTGCTCAAGCCGCCGGGGGTGGCCGAGTCGCTGGACTGGGCGCGCGCACTGCAGGAACTCGATCGGGACGTACTGGACGCGGAAACCGCAGCCGCGACGCTCGGCGCCGTCCTCAAGTACCGCGAGGACCTCGAACGCGTGGCCCGGGCGGGACTGGACCGGCTCCTGGCGGGGTGAGCACGTGCCCGCGGCCCCGGACGCCGGCGACCCGCTGGTGGGGTTCGCCGGGTTCGCGCACGCCCTCGCGGCGGCGGGACTGCCGGTCGCGTCGGACGCCGTCGCCGCGTTCACGCGGGCCCTCCGCCAGGTGGACGTGGGCGATCCGGGCCAGGTGTACTGGGCGGGGCGCGCGACCCTGAGCCGCGGTCCCGACGACATCCCGCGGTACGACTCGGCGTTCGAGGGCTGGTTCGGCGGTACCGTCCCGTTGCACACGCCTCGGTCCGGGGAGCAGCCCCGACGGGCCAGAACCGCCGCTCTGACCTCGACGGACGGCGGCGACACCGGTGGGGACGCGCCGCGCCTGCGGGTCGCGGCCGACGACGCCGAGGTGTTGCGCCACCGGGACATCGCCGACCTCACCGCGGCCGAGCGCGCGCACCTCGCCGAGTTGATCGCCACCCTGCGTCCGCGGCCCCCGACCCGCCCGGCCATCCGGATGCGTCCCGCCCGCCGGGGCGCCGTCGATCCGCGGCGGACGGTGCGGGGCATGCTCGCGGCGGGCGGCGAAGCGGTGCGGCCGAGCCACCACCGCAAGGCCACCCGCCCGCGCCGGATGGTGCTGTTGATCGACGTGTCCGGATCGATGAGCCCGTATGCCGACGCGCTGCTGCGGTTCGGTCACGTCGTCGCGCGGAGCAATCCGGCGGGCACCGAGGTGTTCTCGCTGGGCACCCGGATGACCCGGCTGTCCCGGGCGCTGCGGGTCCGCGACCCGGAAGTGGCACTGGCCGCCGCGAGCCGCGCCGTGCCCGACTGGGCGGGCGGCACCCGACTCGGCGAGACGCTGCGCGCGTTCCTGGACCGCTGGGGGCGCCGCGGTGTGGCCCGCGGCGCCGTCGTGGTGATCTTCTCCGACGGCTGGGAGCGCGGCGACCCGACCCTGCTCGCGGAGCAGATGGCCCAGCTGCGCCGGCTCGCCCACGCCGTGCTGTGGGTGAATCCGCACGCCGGCGCGGACGGGTACGAACCGGTGCAGTCCGGGATCGTCGCCGCGCTGCCGTATGTCGACCGGCTCCTCGCCGGCCACAGTCTCGCGACGCTGCAGGAATTGCTCGAGGTGGCGCGCCGGACGTGACCGATCCGGAAACGGTTCCCCGATTCCGGGTGTTGTTCGGGCCCGGTCGGCGCAGAGTAGGACGTATCACCTGAGGCTCTCGGCTTTGGAGGCGCGATGCGCATCACCGTCACCGTCGACGGAACGGCATACACGGACGACGTCGAACCACGACTACTCCTCGTCCATTATCTTCGGGACCGGCTCGGCAAGGTCGGCACCGTCATCGGTTGCGACACCGGGAACTGCGGGGCGTGCACCGTTCATCTGAACGGTCACAGCGTCAAGTCCTGCTCGGTGCTCGCCGTGCAGGCCGACGGCGGCGACGTCCTCACCGTCGAGGGCCTGTCCCGCAATGGGACATTGCACCCCGTGCAGCAGGCGTTCCACGACAACCACGCCCTGCAGTGCGGATACTGCACACCCGGCATGATCATGCAGACTCTCGACCTGCTCGCCGAGGAACCCGACCCGGACGAGCGGACGGTGCGGCTGGGGTTGGAAGGCAACCTGTGCCGCTGTACCGGGTACCAGAACATCGTCAGCGCGGTGCAGGACGCGGCGCAGCGGTTGCGCGGCGGCAGCACCGCCGAGACACCGGCCGCAGACGCGAATGCGCCGAAGACCGACACCGCGCAGGGAGGTGTGCGATGACCGCCACCGCCGAACCGGAAATCGGTAAGGCCCGCAGACGCAAGGAAGACGAGCATCTCGTCACGGGCCGCACGCGCTGGACCGACAACCTCGTCCTGCCCGGCATGCAGCACCTGGCGATCCTGCGCAGCCCGTTCGCGCACGCCCGCATCACCGGAATCGACACCTCCGCCGCCCGCGACCTGCCCGGGGTCGTCGCCGTCCTCACCGGCGCCGATCTCGCCGACGAACAGGGCAGCCTGCCGTGCGCCTGGCCGATCACCCCGGACATGAAGTCGCCGCCGGCTCCGTCCCTCGCGGTCGACCGGGTCAACTTCGCAGGCGAGGCCGTCGCGGTCGTGGTAGCGCGCAGCGCCTACGAGGCGCACGACGCTCTCGAGGCGATCGACGTCGAGTACGACGAACTGCCGGTCGTGCTGGACCTCGCGTCCGCGGCCGCCGACGGCTCCGAACTCGTGCACCCCGATCTCGGGACGAACGTCAGCGCCACCTGGACGTTCGATTCCGCGGAGGCCGGTACCGGCAGCGACGTGGAGGAGGCCATCCGCGACGCCGAGGTACTCGTCGAACGCACGTTCCGGCAGCAGCGGCTCATCCCGGCGTTCATGGAACCCCGCTCGGTGGTGGTCGATCCGACCGGCGCCCAGATCACGATGTGGTCGGCCACGCAGATCCCCCACATCCTGCGGCTCATGCTCGCGATGACGCTCGACATCCCGGAGCACAAACTGCGCGTCGTCGCCCCGGACGTCGGCGGCGGTTTCGGCGGCAAACTGCAGGTGACGCCCGAGGAGGTCATCGCGCTGCTCGTCGCGCGGCGACTCGGTAAGCCGGTCAAATACACCGAGTCCCGCAGCGAGTCGATGGTCGCGGCCCATCACGGTCGCGACCAGATCCAGAAGCTGACGCTGGCCGCCCGCCGCGACGGCACCGTCACAGGTATGAAGGTGGAACTGCTTGCCGACATGGGCGCGTACCTGCGACTGGTCACCTCGGGGGTGCCGATCCTGGGCGCGTTCATGTTCAACGGCATCTACAAGTTCCCCGCGTATCACTTCACGTGCACCAACGTGTTCACCAACAAGGTGCCCACCGACGCGTACCGCGGGGCGGGCCGCCCGGAGGCGACGTTCGCGATCGAGCGGATGATGGACGAACTCGCGACCGAGTTGTCGCTGGACCCACTGGAGTTGCGGGCGAAGAACTGGATCACCCACGAGGAGTTCCCGTTCGACACCGTCGCGGGCCTGACGTACAACTCTGGCAACTACGAGGCCGCGACCGCGCACGCGCGAGAATTGTTCGACTACGACGGCCTGCGGCGCGAGCAGGCGGAGCGCCGCGAGCGAAAGGACCCGGTGCAACTGGGCATCGGGGTGTCCACGTTCACCGAGATGTGCGGGCTGGCGCCGTCGCGCACGCTCGGCGCGCTGGCCTACGGGGCCGGCGGGTGGGAGCACGCGGCGATCCGGATGCTGCCGACCGGCAAGGTCGAGGTGGTCACCGGTTCCTCCGCCCACGGCCAGGGCCACGAGACCGCGTGGAGCCAGGTGGTCGCGGATCAACTCGGGGTCCCGTTCGAGGACGTCGAGGTGCTGCACGGCGACACCCAGACCTCGCCGCGCGGGATGGACACGTACGGTTCCCGGTCGCTGGCGGTCGGTGCGATCGCGGTGGTGAAGGCCGCCGAGAAGGTGATCGCGAAGGCCAGACCCATCGCGGCGCACCTGATGGAGTGCGCCGAGGACGATCTCGAGTTCACCGACGGGCGGTTCCGGGTGAAGGGCACCGAGAAGGCGGTCGGCATCGCCGATGTCGCGCTCGCGGTGTTCGCCGCGCACGACCTGCCCGACGGTGTGGAGCCGAACCTGGACTCCGAGGCGGCCTACGACCCGGAGAACTTCTCGTTCCCGCACGGCACGCACCTGTGCGCGGTGGAGGTCGACACCGAGACCGGGAAGGTCCGCATCCGCTCCTACGTGTGCGTCGACGACATCGGGCACGTGGTCAACCCGCTGATCGTGGAGGGGCAGGTGCACGGCGGACTCGCCCAGGGCATCGCGCAGGCCCTGTACGAGGAGGCGGTGTACGACGAGTCCGGCACCCTGCTGTCGGGTTCGTTCGCCGAGTACTCGGTTCCGTCGGCGGCGGATCTGCCGTCGTTCACGACGGGCCGCACCGAGACCCCCGCCACCGGTAACCCGCTGGGCGTCAAGGGGGTCGGCGAGGCGGGGACGATCGCGTCCACCCCGGCCGTCGTCAACGCCGCCCTCGACGCGGTCCGGCAGTTCGGGGTGCGTGACATCGAGATGCCGTTGACGCCGATGCGGGTCTGGCGTGCCGTCCACACCGCTCAGGAAGGTGCCCGATGATTCCGTCGAGCTTCGATTACGTCGCCCCGACCTCCGTCGACCAGGCGGTGGCCGCGCTCGCCGAGGCCGGCGAGGACGCCAAGATCCTCGGGGGCGGGCAGAGTCTGCTGCCGGTCCTGCGGCTGCGGTTGTCCTCGCCGAGCACCCTCGTCGACCTGGGCCGGATCGGTGAGTTGCGCGGTGTGCGCGAAGACGGGGACAGCATCGTGATCGGCGCGATGACCACGTACTACGACGTGATCCGCAACCCGCTCGTCCACGAGCACGCGCTGTTGCTCGTCGAGGCGAGCCGCACCGTCGCTGACCCGCAGATCCGGCACCGCGGCACGCTGGGCGGCGCTCTCGCACATGCCGATCCGGCGGGTGACCTGTGCGGACCCGCACTGGCCCTGGACGCCACCCTCACCGTGGTGGGCACCGGGGGCAGGCGGACCATTGCGGTCGCCGACTTCTTCGAGGGTTACTACACCACCACGATGCGACCGGACGAGATCCTCGTGGACGTGCGGATCCCGAAGCACACCGGTTGGGAGGCGCGGTACGAGAAGTTCAACACGGTCGCGGAGGCCTGGTCGATCGTGGGGGTGGCCGCGACGATTCAGGTGGACGGTGGCACGATCCGGCAGGCGCGGGTGGCGCTGACCAACATGGGGTCGGTGCCGGTGCGTGCTCGCGGCGTCGAGGACGCGCTCGTCGGAAAGGCCGCGGACCCGGAGTCGATCCGGGCGGCGGCCGAGCACGCCGCAGAGGGCACCGACCCCGTCACCGACGGCAACGCCGACGCCGAGTACCGCACCCACCTCGCGAGAGTGCTGACCCGGCGGGCCGTGGCGACGGCGGTCGGCGTCTGAACGGCCCGGGCAGTCAGGACCGCGGGTCGCGGCTCGCCTCCACGGCCTGTTCGGTGGCGTCGCAGACCACGACGGGGCGCGGTTCGAGGACGTTGCGCAGTTCGATCACCGGGAGGTGGCGTCCGGCGTCCGGTCTGCGCACCTTGATCCACACCCGCTGGTGCCGCATCAGGTACAGCGCCGCGCCGATGCCGCTGACCAGGGAGATCGCGCCGCCGATCACGAGCGGGGCGCGGGGGTCGAGGGCGTCGGCCAGCCAGCCCAGAACGGGACTGCCCAGCGGGGTGCCGCCGAGGAAACAGAGCATGTAGATGCCCATCACCCTGCCGCGCATCTCGGACGGCACGGACATCTGCAGGATGTTCATCGCCGCCGTCGTGAACGTCAGGGTGAGCGCACCGGTCGGGACGAGCATGATCGCCACCAGCGCATACGTGGGCATCACTCCGACCAGGATCTCGAACGCCCCGAACGCGGCCGCGGCCCCGAGGAACGTGCGCAGCCGGGGCGGGGTCTTGCGTCTCGCGGCGATGGTGGCACCGGCGAGCGTGCCCACGGCGAGGGTGGTCGACAGCAGTCCGTAGGCGTCCGCACCGCGATCGAAGGTGTTGCGGGCGAGAACGGCGAGACTGATCGGGAAGTTCAGCCCGAACGTGGACACCATGAAGATCGCCACCATCAGCACCCGCAGGTCGGCGCGACTCCACACGTAGCGGAAACCCTCCCGGACCTGCCCCTTCCCGCGTTCCGCCTGAGGTGCGGTGAACAGGTCGCGGGCGTTCATCATCAGCAGGGCGATCAGCACGCCGGTGAACGTGCCGACGTTGAGCAGGAACACCCAGCCCGTGCCGATGAGGGTGATCAGCACGCCGGAGATCGCCGGGCCGATGATCCTGGCCGTGTTGAACGTCATGGAGTTCAGGGCGATCGCGTTGGGCAGCGAGTCCTTGCCGACCATCTCGATGGTGAACGACTGCCGCGCCGGCGCGTCGATCGCGGACGCGCAGCCCATCAGGAACGCGATGAGATAGACGTGCCACAGGGCGACGAGTCCGCCGACGTCGAGCAGGCCGAGTACCAGCGCGCACAACGCCATCGACACCTGCGTCGCGATGAGGATGCGCCGCTTGTCGTACCGGTCGGCGAGGACGCCGCCCCACACGGACAGGAACAGGGTCGGTCCGAACTGCAAGGCCATCACGATCCCGACCGCGAGAGCGTTGCCGTTCGACAACGTCAGGACGAGCCAGTCCTGCGCCACCCGCTGCATCCACGTGCCGACGAGGGAGACGATCTGCCCCGACGCCCACAACCGGTAGTTCCGGGTGCGGAGAGCGACGAACATGCCGGTCTTCGGCTTGTCTGGGGCGGTGGTCTCGGGTTCGGGCGGCACCCTTCCATCTTGCTCCCGTCACCGGAACGCCCTCGACCTGCCCCTACGCGCGCCCCGGTGGCCGGACGGTTCGAGATGCCGATTACGTTCTCCGGCAGGAGATTTGCTCCGCGATGTCGCGGGAACGGACACCTGCCCCGGGGTTCCGGGTAGCCCAATGCCGTTGCACTACTGGGCAGCTGCCGATCAGCTGTGGTGGTTCACTCCGAGTCGGCGACGATGGACGTGATGATGCCGACCGCGTCGCGGAGGGTCTTCAGCTGAGACTCGTCGAGCCCGGACAGCCGCTCGTTCATCCACGCCTCGCGGGCGTGGGTCTCGTCGGCGATCAGCGCGTGACCGGCGTCCGACAGCGTGACGATGATCTGGCGTCCGTCGGTGGGATGCGGTGCCCGCTCCACCAGTCCCAGTTCGACCAGCGACGCGATGACCCTGGTCATCGACGGCGGCTGCACCTTCTCGCGCGCCGCGAGATTGCCCGGCGTCATGGCGCCGTCGCGGGCGAGGGTGGCCAGAGCCGACAGCTGGGTCAGCGATACCTGGGCGTCGACGCGGCGCCCACGCAGGTGACGCGTGAGGCGCACGACAGCCAGGGAGAGGTCGCTGGCGAGTGCTCGCGTATCCGTGGTCACGGGAATGACAATACGGGACCGATCGGCCGCCGTTTACGTTACTGCGTCGGTGATCGGACCGACCGCGAAGTAGGCCACGAACAGAAGCGCGACCACCCACATCAACGGGTGAATCTTCTTGATACCACCGCTCGCAGCATTGAGCACGACCCACGAGACGAATCCGACGCCGATGCCGTTGGCGATCGAGTACGTGAACGGCATGACGATGATGGTGAGGAACGCGGGCAACGCGATCGAGAACTTCGTGAAGTCGATGTCCCGGACCTGGCCGATCATCATCGCGCCCACCACGACCAGCGCGGGCGCGGCCGCCTCGATCGGCACCACCGAATACAGCGGGGTCAGGAACATCGCGGCCAGGAACAGCAGTCCCGTCACCACATTCGCGAGTCCGGTGCGGGCGCCCTCGGCGATACCCGAAGCGGATTCGACGAACACCGTGTTGGACGACGCGGAGGCCCCGCCGCCGACGATCGCGCCGGTGCCCTCGACGACGAGGGCCCGTCCGATGTTGGGCAGGTTGCCGTCCTCGTCGGTCAGGCCTGCCTCCTTGCCGAGCCCGGTCATCGTGCCCATGGCGTCGAAGAAGTTGGCGAGCACGAGCGTGAACACCAGCAGGCTGGCCGCGAGCACGCCGATGCGGGTGAACGCCCCGAAGATGCTGACGTCGCCGACGAGGCTGAGATCCGGAAGTTGCGCCAGCACTTCGGGAGCGGCCGGAACGCTGAGGTTCCAGCCGTGGGGGTTCACGCCCAGCGACGGTCCGACACCGGCGACGGCCTCGATGATCGCGGCCAGCACGGTGGTGACGACGATGCCGATCAGCAGACCGCCGCGCACCTTGCGCACCACCAGGACACCCATCAGCAGCACACCGAACACGAACGTCAGGGTCGGCCAGGAGGAGATCGATCCGTTGATGCCCAGGCCGACGGGGACGGTGGTGCCCGCGACGTCGGGGATGCGCCGCACGAAGCCGGCGTCGACGAGACCGATGAACGCGATGAACATGCCGATACCGGCGGCGATGGCGGATTTCAGCTCGGCGGGAATGGCATTGAAGACGGCCGTCCGGAAACCGGTGAGCGCCAACACGACGATGATGACACCGTCGATCACGACGAGACCCATCGCCTCGGGCCAGGTGACCTGCGGCGCGATGGTGACGGCGAGGAGACTGTTGATGCCGAGGCCCGCCGCGATCGCGAAGGGGTAGTTCGCGACGACCCCGAACACGATGCTCATCAGTCCCGCCACCAGGGCTGTGACCGCGGCCACCTGGTTCACGGGGAGGATGTTGCCGAGGACGTCCGTCTTGGCGACGGCGTCGTCCGGGGAGAAGCTGCCGAGGATGAGCGGGTTCAGCACCACGATGTACGCCATCGCGACGAACGTCACCACGCCGCCGCGAATCTCCGCGCCTACCGTCGAACCACGCTCGGTGATCTTGAAGTAGTTGTCGAGCAGTTTCGGAGCAGCACCCATTGTTCAGTCCCCATCGCCAGAAGTCGCGCGTCGCCCTTGGAGATTAGGGCACCACGGCGAGGGTAGCGTTCATTCGGTGAACGAAACCGCAGATCGCCGACCCCTCACTCAGCGCCTCGCCGACCCGCGACCTGCGCTGATACTGGGAACCACTGCGTGGGCGGTCGCGATGGTCGTGGTGATCGTCACGGGCGACCGGTGGTCGGATGCGCTTCCGACGTGTATAGCCGGTGTCGTCGTCGGATTTCTCGGGTACGGATTGTTCGCGTTGCAGCGGCGGGCGGCGCGGCGGGGCAGCCGCGGAGCGCAGCAGGGACTGCTCGAGTGATGCAGCAGGGACTGGAACTCTAGGCCTGGCTGTGGCGGGGCCGGGTGCGGGTCAGCAGGATCCAGAACGCCGCCCACAGCGCGCCGAAGGCCCACCCGGCGAGGACGTCGGTCATCCAGTGCGCGCCGAGGTAGACGCGCGACAGCCCCACCGCCAGCGTGTACAGCACCATCAGGAAGACGAGCGTGATCCGAACGTGCCGCACCAGCACGATCCGGAGAATGACGGCGACGAGCACGCTCGCGAGGATCGCGGTCATCATCGCGTGACCGGACGGGAACGAGAACGACGAGATCTCCACCAGCCGATCCGGCAGTGGGGGACGCTGCCGCTCGAACAGATTCTTGAGCGCGGTCATCACGGCCAGACCCGACAGCATCGCGCCGGCGACCAGTACCGCTTCCCGCCGGCGGTCCTGCAGCAGGAGGGCCACCGTCAGGACGGTGGACACGATCCAGGCGGCGACCGTTCCGCCGCTGTGCGTGATGACGGTGACGACGTCGATCAGCCAGGGTGTGCGCTCCTCGACCGCGCTGTCGAGGATGCTCTGGTCAAACGACACCGGCGGCGCCCCACGTGCCTTCGGCCCAGGACTCGGAACAATGGGTGGCGCCCTGCTCGTCCACCCACCACGGGACCGCGATCTCGGCGTCGACGGCACCCGTGAGCTTCACCGTGAGCCGGGGATGGACGACGACGGGCCCGCGGGGCAGGTCGCGGCCGAGGGCGGCGAAGGCGAGGACCGCGACGGGTTCGCGATCCCACGAGGATTCCCGTCCGGAGCCGGTGACGGTGCCGCGGATCGCCGCGGAGGCGAGCGGGACGTCCAGCAGATCGGCGAGGGACTCCGCGGTGTCCAGGCTCCCGACCACCAGGCGCTCGCGCGGCACCGCGGCGGCCAGCCACGGTTCGTCCAGCACGAGCGCGTCGGCGGGATCGACCAGGGCGCCCGCCAGGCCGCGCACGTGTTCGGGCAGGTGAAGTTCCTCGAGGTCGAGGAGGTGCCCGGCCGCGGCCGCCGCCAGCAGGCTGTGGGTCCGCGCGGTCACCGCCGGGGTCGGTTCGCGATCCGGATCGGCCAGCCGGTCCAGCAGTAGCTGCGCGAGTTCCGGTGAGTCGACCGTCGCCGGGGCCAGAGCGGCGGCGAACACGACGGATTCCGGGTGCTCGACGGGGTCGAGCAGTCCGGCGAACGTCTCGTCGGCGGGGTCGCGGAGCAGACCGAGCACCTGACCGTCCAACTCGGCGTTGTGCCGCAGCCACCAGGCCGTGTACCCGGCGCGGTCGGCGAGCAGCGGACGCGTCGCCGGGTCCCGGGCGAGCATCGTCAGCGCCTGCGGCCAGCGGTCCTCGTCCACCAGGTCCAGGTCGCGCACCGCCCCCATCACGTCGGGGTCGTCGTCGAGTGTGTCCCACCAGCGGTCCTCATCGTCGAGGTCGTGGTCGGGTCCGGTGGGAAGTTCGGCGCGCAGCACGGTGAAGCCCCAGCCGACGCCCACGGCGCGGAGGGCCTCCTCCCCCACCCGCTCGGCGAACGCGGAGTCCACGCACGCGAACGGCGAGTCGTCCACCAGGACCTCGGCGAGTGGCGCACCGGGCAACAGCAATTCGTCCGCCCCGCGCAACTCCCCGTCGACATCCGGCAGCGGCAGCAGACCGAGCCACGACGGCAGAACGCCGGGGTCGACGCGGCCCGCGAGCGCGAGCACCGCGACCGACAGTTCCTCGGCCGCCGCCGCGTCGTCCGGATCGAGGTCCTCGATCTCGGCGCGCAACGCCGGATCCGAGAGCAGGTCGACGGCGGTGGCAGTCTTCGCGCCGAGCCTCGACAGCAGCGGGTGCGCGGCGTCGGGGTGGACGAGCCTCGTCCAGTCGACACCCAGCACACCGTCGATGTCGTGACCCAGCAACACCGTTCGCGGACCGGTCACGGTGCGGCCGTCGGACAGCGGCACCGGGATCGACGCCAGTTCCTCCGCCGCGAGGGCGTCGACGGCCAGCGGTTCGAGCGCCGCGTACAGGCGCTGCCACCAGGACGGTTCCCGTTCGATGCCACTGAGCAGTTCGGTGAGGCGGGCCAGGCCGAGGCGGTGGGCGTCGACCGCGGCCAGCGCAGGCGCCCAGCGGGGGCCGGACAGATCCGGGACGACCAGACCGTCGACGATCTCGGCGAGCAGTTCGGCGAGTTCGTCGGTGAGCCCGGGGACCACCGACGCCCGGCCCGGGGCCTTGTCCTTGCCGGCGACGGTCGGCAGCCAGGGGTGCTCCCGCAATTCGGCGACGAGATGGTCGCGCAGCGCCGAGTCGACCTCGCTGCGTGCGAACGCGGGGACCGGAACCAGCGACAGTCGCTGTTCGGGCGGCATCGCGGCCACGAACTCGGCGTATCCGGTGGCCAACTCGGCGATCGCGGCGCCGGGCAGGATGCGCCTGCGGTCGGGTTGCATGGCGATGTCGGCGACGAGGATCGCGGGTACCGACAGTTCCTCGTCCGAGCGGGTGGGGGCGCGCAGAACGTCCTCGGTGACGGGTGCGACGACGCCGTCCCGGACCGGGACGAGCCAGCGGGCGCGCCCGGACTCGTACTGCCACCAGCGGTCGTCGCCGATCGCGACCTCGGTCAAACCGGACTCGAGTGGTCGTTCGCGCCGGCGGAACTGCTTGTCGCCCACGGTGATCGAGACGAGCGCCGGAAGTTCGAGCAGAAGGTCGGGGGCCTCGCGCGCCATGTACGCGAGCAGCGACTCGCCGTCCACGTCCTCGCGCAGCGTCAGCACGACTTCCGACGCCGCACCGGCGGCCGGGCGGGTCTCGGTGGGCCACGCCAGCCGGAGGGCGGGCACACCCGCGCCCGGATCGGCGCCGTCGAGGTCCCGCAGTTCCGACCTCGTGCGGTCCGCGGAGAACAGCACGGAACCGGACGTCGACCGCAGTTCGACCTCGTCGCTCACCGACAGCACCGCCGTGAAACCGACGCCATAGCGGCCGACGGTCACCCCGGACTTGTTCGACGCCCGCAGCGCGACCAGCGCCTGCACTCCCGGCTCGTCCAGCGGTGTGCCCGTGTTGGACACGCTGAGGACGCGACCGTCGAGGTGCACGGACAGCTCACCGGGCACTTCGGCGCGGGCCGCGGCGTCGGCCGCGTTCTGCGCCAACTCGGTGAGGAGCCGGTCGCGGTAGCCGGCGCGGGCCAGATCGGACTCGGCCGCGGCGTCCTCCCGCAGGCGGGTCGGGGACGTGCGCCACGCGAGGAGCGTCGAATCCCTCAGGGCGGCGGTGCCGAAAGGATCGGCTAGCTGGTCGATGCGGATTCCTCGGCGTCGGTGACCGCGGCTGCAGCTTCCGTCTCGGTCGCGGACCGCTCGACGATCTCGACGGCGCCGTCGTCGTACGCGTCGTACTGCGGCGAACCGGCGCCCGTGGGCAGCAGGGTGTCGGAGTGGGCGCCGCACCCGTACGTGACGTCGACGACGTGCCCGTCGGCGGCCATCTCGTTGCCGCACACGCCGAACGCCCCGTGCAGGGACCCGGCGAGCGGGAGGTAGAAACCGCACAGCCCGCACGTCGACGGCGCGGCCTTGGCCATCTCGGAATCGGGGCCGTAGTCGCCGTCGTGCCAGCGCTGGGCGGCGTCGAGGCGACCCTCGAGGCTCATCACCTGCTTGCGGCCCAGGCCCAGTTCGAGGGCGGCGTCGTCGATCTCGGGGTCACCCGTCGCCACGTAGCCGGGGACGAGCCGGGGGTCACCGGCAGGCGGTGCCAGCAGATCGCCCGCGGACAGGTCGCCGGGGCGAATCCGCTGGTCCCACGGAATCCATTCGGGTGCGACCAGCGCGTCGGGTCCGGGGAGGAGGGCGAGTTCGCTGACGGTGGCACGGTCCGACCCGGGATCGGCGGCCACCACCACCGCCCACTGCCAGCCCCGGTAGCCCGGAAGGTCCGCAACGAAACGGTGAGTCGCGGCGCACTCGTCCTCGGACGTGACGCCCAGATAGTCGCCGACTCCCCCTTCCTGCAGTTGGACCACTGCGGTTCGGGCGAGCTCGACGGCGTCGGTCAGTACGGGACGCGCCACTGCGCGCTCGTCGGAAGAAGCAACACTCACACCACCAGTTTGCCGCACCACCGCAAGTGCGTGCCCACCTGGGCTGTCATGCTGGTCCGATGACCGGCCGGAGGCACCTCGTCCCAGCCCTGCTCGCGGTGGCGTGGATGGTCGCCGCATGCTCCCCGCAGAGTTCGGTGGCGGCGGGCGCGGCGGGCACGAACCTCCGCGCGGAGATCGTCCGCACCGTCGACCACGACCCGAATGCGTTCACCCAGGGACTCGAGATCGACGGCACCGAATTGCTCGAGGGCACCGGCCGCCCCGGCGAATCCTGGGTGCAGGCCACCGACCTCGACAGCGGCACCGTCCGGGTGCGCGCCGAACTGCCGTCTCCCCTGTTCGGCGAGGGCATCACGGTGAGCGGCGACACGGTCTGGCAGCTGACGTGGCGTGACGGGGTCGCCGTCGTCCGCGATCGCGCGACGCTCGCCGAACAGCGGCGGGTCCCGTTCGACGGCGAGGGGTGGGGCATCTGCGCGTTGCCCGGCGCCGTGGTCACGAGCGACGGCTCAGCCACACTCACGTTCCGCGACCCGGTCACGTTCGCGCCCCTGCGCACCGTGCAAGTCGTGCAGAACGGAAACCCCGTCTCCCGGCTCAACGAACTCGAATGCGCGGACGACGGCGCGATCTACGCGAACGTGTGGACCACCGACACCCTCGTCCGCATCGATCCGTCGGACGGACGGGTCACCGCGGAGATCGACGCTTCCGCCGTCCGCGACGCGCTTCCGCCCGGCCCGCGGGACGTCGACGTCCTCAACGGCATCGCCCAGATCCCGGGTACGGACCGGTTCCTCGTCACCGGAAAGTACTGGCCGGCCATGTTCGAGGTGCGGTTCGTTCCCTGACAGGCCGATCTGACCAGCATTGGCCGGGGTTGCTGTGGTCGCATGTCTCCCGACTAGGACAGAATTAGGGAGTGACCGGACCGCGCGAACCCTACGAGCCTGACGGCGGTCGGGCTCCTGACGAGAATCCCGGGCCCCCCGTTCATCCCGGCTACGACAAATACCCGCCCCCGGCACGCCCCGGCGGCAGGCGGACGCCGCTGCCGCCCCTGCATCCGGTCGGCGGCGGGCAGCGTCCCCGGTCCGACGAGGAGCGGGCGGACGCCCCCAAGGCGCCGCCGATGCCGCGCAAGCTGACCGTCACCCGGGTGGCGGCGATGCGCAGCCGGGAACTCACCAACAAGGGCATCGCGACGTTCCACCGGGCCGCCAAGGCGGACGGGGCGGACAAGTCGGGGCTCACCGCGCTCACCTACGCGGTGATGGCCAACAACGCGACCGACGCGGCCATCGCCGTCGCGTTGGCGAACACGCTGTTCTTCTCGGCCGCGACAGGCGAGGACAAGACGAAGGTCGCGCTGTACCTGCTGATCACGATCGCCCCGTTCGCCGTCATCGCTCCGCTGATCGGTCCGATGCTCGACCGCCTCCAGCACGGTCGCCGCGTCGCGCTGGCCACGTCGTTCGGCCTCCGGACGATGCTGGCGATCGTGCTCGTCTTCAACTTCGACAGCTGGGTGCTGTATCCGGCGGCGCTCGGCATGATGGTGCTCAGCAAATCGTTCTCGGTGCTCAAGAGTGCTGTCACCCCGCGTGTGCTGCCACCGGAGATCGACCTCGTGCGCGTCAACTCCCGGCTCACCGTGTTCGGGCTTCTCGGCGGAACCATCGGCGCGGGCGCCCTCGCGGGTGGTCTCGCCATGGCCACCGGTTCCGTCGGCGCGCTGTGGCTGGCGGCCGTCATCACCGCCCTCGGCGCGTACCTCAGCATGCGGATCCCGTCGTGGGTCGAGGTCACCGAAGGCGAGGTCCCCGCCACCCTCACGTACCACGGCGACGAACACCCGACCGAGGTGATCGGACGTACCCGCGTGCTGCAGCCCGAGGCCCCGGCCGCCGCGAAGACCGGCAAACGCAGGCAACCGCTGGGCCGCGCGGTCATCACCGGGCTGTGGGGCAACAGCACCATCCGCGTGCTCACCGGGTTCCTCACCCTGTACATCGCGTTCGTCGCGAAGTCGAAGACCGACCACGAACCCCTGGTCCAGGCCGCCATGCTCGGCCTGGTCGGCGCGGCCGCCGGCATCGGCAACTTCGCGGGCAACGCCGCGGGGGCCCGGATCAAGCTCGGCCGCCCCGCCCTCATCGTGCTGCGCTGCACGGGCGCCGTGTGGATCATCGCCGTCCTCGCCGCGATCACCGACAATCTCCTGACCGCCGCCCTCGCCACGCTCGTCGCGTCGGCCGCCAGCGCCCTCGCCAAGGTGTCGCTGGACGCGTCGCTGCAGCACGACCTGCCCGAGGAGTCGATCGCGTCCGGATTCGGAAGGTCGGAGACCGTTCTACAGCTGAGCTGGGTCGTGGGCGGGGCGCTGGGCGTGCTGCTGCCCACCGAATACTGGATCGGATTCTCGGTGGTCTCCGCCGTCATGACCGTCGGGCTCGTCCAGACCATCCTCACGTACCGCGGCAGCACCCTCCTGCCGGGACTGGGAGGAAAACGCCCCGACCTGGCCGAACAAGAAGTGACCGAGCACCACTCGACCCACCGGGCCGACCGATCGACAGGAAATGTGAAGTAAGTGAGAATGCAGGCGCGAACCAAGAAGATCCTCGCACTGATCGCAGTCGGCCTGACAGTGGTCCTGGTGGCCTTCGTCGGAGTCGTCTACACACTGGTCCGCAACTCTTCGCCCCGCCTGCCCGAGATCACGGCCTTCGCGCACGACCGGGCCGAGCAGGTCGCCCCGCTCGGCTACTGCAACCTGTATCTCGAGGACTGCGAGACCGGCGACATCGCCGAACTCGACGTGCCGCCCGGCTCCTCGCTGCAGCTGTCGTTGCCGCCGGAGATCGTCGACGCGCCGTGGCGCATGCTCGTCGTCTACCAGGATCCTTCGGGTCAGGTCCTCGTCCAGGAACAGGTGCACCGCGCCGGTGAGACCCGTGCCGTGACCGTGCCGTCCTCGGACGACCTGCAACTGGCCGGCGTCGAGATCCAGCTGCCCTCCGCCGTCGTCGACGAGCAGGGGCTCACGCAGGCTCGGGCCGCCTGGTCGATCAAGACCGCCTAGAACGACCCGCCCACGAAGAAGGGCCCCGCGCTGTCACAGCGCGGGGCCCTTCTCGTCGGACGAATCAGCTGTCGAGTTCGCGTGCGACGGCGCGGACCACCTCGGAGATGCGCTGGGCGGTCTTGCGGTCGGGGTACTTGCCCTTGCGCAGGTCCGGCTGGACCTTCGCCTCGAGCAGCGTGATCATGTCCTCGACCATGCCGTGCAGTTCGTCCGGCGTGTGCTTCTTGGCGGACGGCTCCTTGCGCGCACCGTTCTGACGCAGCGACGGCGCCGGGTCGAGGACCTTCAGGCTCAGCGCCTGGGGTCCGCGTCGACCGGCGGCCATGCCGAACTCGACACGCTGACCGGCCTTGAGGCCCTCGACGCCCTCGGGAAGAGCGGACGAACGCACATAGACGTCCTCCCCCTCCTCCTGCGACAGAAAGCCGAAGCCCTTTTCGACGTCGTACCACTTCACCTTGCCGGTCGGCACCGCGTTCACCCGCTCATCACTTGGAGTGCAGTTGGTTGCACTTGGTATTGGTTGCACTTGGTATGCAAAACAGCGCGCCCCACCTCTGGTGCGGGACGCGCAGTGCCCACAGTCTACCTTGGACAGACCCCCTCCGGCATTCGGGTTTCCAGGCACTATCGTTGCTGGTGTGGCCCACGAATCGACTCCTTCGAGCACACCTCACACACCCCGGAGGGGCGACGGTCTCCTGCGGGTCGCGCTCGCCCTCTTCGCGATCGGCTTCGTCGCGATCGTGGCGATCTTCCTGACCCCGGTCCTCTCCGATTCCGAGCCGGGTCTCGTTCTCTACCTCATCGCCCTCGCCTGCCCGATCGGGTTCCTCCTCGGAATCGTCGCGGCACTGAGGCAGGGCAGACGCTCGCGCTGACACACCCGAACACCGGGGCATTCCCAACCACCGAGGGGACGATCATGAGAATTCTGCTCAACATCATCTGGCTGATCTTCGGCGGTCTGTGGCTGGCGCTGGGGTACTTCGTCGCCGGAATCCTGTGCTGCATCCTGATCATCACGATCCCGTTCGGCATCGCATCGTTCCGGGTCGGTGTCTACGCGCTGTGGCCGTTCGGAAAGACCGTGATCGACAAGCCGACGGCCGGGGTCGCCTCGGTGATCGGCAACGTCATCTGGTTCATCATCGCAGGTCTGTGGCTCGCGATCGGGCACGTCGTCACGGCCGTCGCCATGGCGATCACGATCATCGGGATCCCCCTCGCCGTCGCGAACATCAAGATGATTCCCATCTCGTTGATGCCCCTCGGCAAGGACATCGTCGACGCACCGCGGTGATGTGAGCTTACTCACATAACGGCCCGATAACGGAAGGGCAACGGGACGGCGATACGCGTGTCCCGTCGCTACTAGCTGGGAAGAGTCCCGGCGCGCCCAATGAGGCCCCGCAACAGGCGAAGACACGCCGCGTTATCAAATGGTGACACTGCGGCCTCGGCCCGTTACCGTCGTCACCGGCCGATGAAACATCGACCACGTCCGGCCCGCCGCGCCAAACCTCGTCCCGCGGGTACCGGAGTCCCGACGAAGCATTCCAGGGACGAGGACGGGGGACCCAAAGTCCTCCAGGGAACGCAAGTTTCCAGACGGACACCGGTCCGAATGTGCCTCGCACAGTCGGATCTTGGGGTGAAGCCAGACCCTCTCCAGCCAGGAGAGGCGAGGCCGGGCGACCTCTCAGCCCGAACCCGACAGCTGACCTCGCAGGCGCGTGTGGAGAGGATCTCTACCACTATGAGCGGACGCCATCGCAAGCCGACCACCACCGGCCGCACCGTCGCCAAGGTCGCCGTCACCGGCGCCATCATGGGCGTCGCCGGAGCAGCCTTCTCGGGCACCGCGAACGCGGCTCCCGACTCCGACTGGGACCGCCTCGCGCAGTGCGAGTCCGGCGGCAACTGGGGCATCAACACCGGAAACGGCTTCCAGGGCGGACTCCAGTTCTCCCCGAGCACCTGGAACGCACACGGTGGAACCCAGTACGCAGCCACCGCCAACCAGGCCTCGCGTGAACAGCAGATCGTCGTCGCCGAGAAGGTCCTCGACTCCCAGGGCTGGGGCGCATGGCCGTCCTGCTCCTCGAGCCTCGGCCTGAGCAGCGCACCCACCCAGCGCAACGCCCCCGCCACCGTGCCCGAGGCGCCCGCGGCGCCGGCACTCCCCGACCTCACGGGCGGCGTCCCCAGCACCAGCGGCACCTCGCAGTACGCGGGCGTCGTCGACAGCGCGATCGAGGCCGTCAAGGCCCAGGGCATCGCGATCGATCCCCAGATCCTGCAGCTCATCGACGCGAACAAGGGACTGCTCGCGCAGTAATCCCCGCAACTCACAGAAGAGGGGCCCTGCACCGATCCGGTGCAGGGCCCCTCTTCTGTCGCGTGGTCAGCGGTTGATCACCGTGTGCGGGTGCGCGTACGGCAACGACTCCGCCGGCAACGGGAACTCGGTGTCCTCGCCGAACGGGGACAATCCGCCCGCACGGGTCGACGACAGTTCGGTCACGGCGTGATCTCCATCGGCGGTTTCGGGCCACCCTGGATCCACATACTGCTTCTTCGAATTGTTAGCCACGGTGCCATTTTGACAGGAGCATTCGGCGACGTACAGCCCAGGTCTCTAATCTGATAGTCGATGACCGACACCGACGACACCACCGCGAGCACCAACGGCACCGCAGTCTCCCCCCGCGGCGCCGCGACGCTCGCGGATTGGCTGGCCGCGCGCAGCGATGCCGAACTGACGGATCTGCTCCGCAAGCGCCCCGATCTCGCGGTCCCGCCGCCGGCCACGATCGTCGTCCTCGCCGGTCGCGCCGAGCAACGGGCGTCGGTCGCGCGTGCGGCCGACAACCTGACGTCCCTGGACTTCGGTGTCCTCGAACTCCTGGCGCTGGGGCGTGCCGACGAGGTACCCGTGCCGCGCGCCACCCTGCAGGAGGCGGTGGGGTCGCGGGCGACGAAGAAAACCGTCGACGCCACCCTGGACGGCCTGCGGTCCGTCGGGATCGTCTGGGGTGACAAGACATCGCTGCGGATCGTTCCCGCTGTCGTGGCCACCATCCCGTGGCGCGTCGGGCGCAGCGCCGAACCCGTCGAGACACTCGACGAGGCCGGGATCACGGCGGCGCTGGCGGGACTGCAGACCGCCGAACGGGACATCCTCGAGACACTGGCGAAGTCGAGTTCGATCGGGCGGACCCGGGACGCGGCGCCCGGAACACCCCCCGACCGGCCCGTTCAGCGGCTTCTCGCCGCCGGGCTGCTGCGGTGGATCGACGACGAGACCGTCGAATTGCCGTTCCAGGTGCGGCAGGTGCTGCGCGGGGAGGCCGTCTTCGACCCCACCTCGCTGGCCGCGCCCGGTGTGACGGGCCGTAAACACAAGCCGGCCGACATCAATGCGGCCGCCGCGGGTGAGGCCATCGAACTGGTCCGCCACTGTGAGGACGTCGTCAAGGCGCTCGGCGAGATCCCGGCGCCGGCTCTGCGGGCGGGTGGTCTCGGGGTCCGGGAACTGCGGCGGATCGCCAAGACGTCCGGCATCGACGAGAACCGGCTGAGCCTGCTCGTCGAATTGCTGTCGGCCGCGGGACTGATCGCGAGCGGCACCCCGGACCCGGCCCCGACGTCCGACACCGGGGAGAACTACTGGGCCCCGACCACCGCGGTCGACAACTGGCTGACCTCCCCGGTCGCCCGGCGGTGGCACGCCCTCGCCGCGGCGTGGCTGGAACTGCCGCGCATGGCGTGGTTCATCGGCATGCGCGACGCCAACGACAAACCGGTCGCCGCGCTGTCCGAGGAAGTGCGCGCGCCGTCCGCACCGCGGGACCGGCAGGCGATCCTGGGGCTGCTGGCGGAACTGGGCAGCGGACACTCGGCGGACCCCGCCGAGGTCAGTCGCCTGCTGGCGTGGCGTCGACCCCGCTGGGGCGCCCGGCTGCGGGTCCACGCGGTGGAACGCACCCTCGAGGAGGCCGCGACACTCGGACTCGTCGCCCGCGGCGCGCTCAGCTCCCCCGGACGTGCGCTGCTCCACGGCGGCGACGCCGAGGCCGAGATGCACGCGTCGCTGCCCGAACCCGTCGACCACGTCCTCGTGCAGGCCGACCTCACCGTCGTCGCCCCGGGACCGCTGACCCCGGAACTGCTGGAGCAGGTCACCCTCGTCGCGGACATCGAGTCCGCCGGTGCGGCGTCCATGTACCGGATCAGCGAGGACAGCATCCGGCGCGCCCTCGACGTCGGGATGACGGCGGCGGAACTGCACAGTCTCTTCGCGACCCGGTCGCGCACACCCGTCCCTCAGTCGCTGTCGTATCTGATCGACGACGTCGCGCGGCGGCACGGCCGGCTCCGGGCCGGTGTCGCGGCGTCGTTCGTCCGCTGCGAGGACCCGACGCTGCTCGCGGAGGTCCTGGCGTCGCCCGTGGCCGCCGCCCTGGCCCTGCGTGCGCTGGCGCCGACGGTGGCGGTGTCGCAGGCACCGCTGCGGGAAGTGCTGGGCGAATTGCGGGCGGCCGGGTTCGCCCCGGCAGGCGAGGACTCGTCCGGCGCCCTCGTCGACCTGCGCCCGCGCGGCGCCCGCGTCCTGACCCGGCGCAAGGCCCCCGCGAGCCGTACCCCGGCCGTCGCGACGGACGCCCAGCTCGACGCGGTCGTCCGGACCCTGCGCGCCGGTGACCTGGCTGCCTCCACCCGAGGGTCCGGCAGCATCCGGTCCGACGGCTCCCGGGCCAGCAGCGCCGCGACCATCGCCCTGCTCAACGCCGCGGCGCGCGAACGCTCCAGCGTGACGATCGGTTACGTCGACGCGCAGGGTGTGGCGACGCACCGCATCGTCGATCCCGTCAGCGTCGGCGGCGGCCAGCTCGACGCCTTCGACCCGGCGAGCGGCGCGGTCCGCCGGTTCACCCTGCACCGCATCACGTCGGTAGCCCGCGTCGACTGACCCGTGAGTACTTGTCAACCGCGGGACGTTAACAAGTACTCACAGGTCGGATAACGATTCTGCGCAAACGCCGAGGAATTCCGGGCCGCGCAATACCGTGTTGCTGGTATGTACCTGGCCGGGGACGACTTACCAGGAGGCAGAACCATGGGTGTTGCAGCAACGAAGCCGTTACACGGTTGGTTACGAGGCGTCGTCCGGCTGATGATTGCGGTGGTGGTCCTGCCCCTCGCGTTCGTCCTCGTCGGCGGCGGGACGGCGTCCGCGGACCCGTACAGCCGGCTGCGCGAACACTGGGTCGACGCACCCGGCGGGGTCGGGCAGATCAAGATCCGCATGTGGCTCGCGAACAACGGCAGCAACAAGGCGGTCTACCTCCTCGACGGACTCCGCGCGACCAACGACGTCAGCGGGTGGGAGCACGAGACCAACGCCGCGTGGCTGTCCGATCACGGGATCACCGTGGTCGAACCGGTCGGCGGGCAGTCCAGCTTCTACACGGACTGGTACGCGCCCAGCAACACCAACGGGCAGCCGTACACCTACAAGTGGGAGTCGTTCCTCACCCAGAACCTGCCCGACTTCCTCGCGAACAATTACGGCATCAGCCGCACCAGCAACGCCATCGCCGGACTGTCGATGGGCGGCAACGCGGCGTTGATCCTCGCCGCCTACCACCGCGACCAGTTCACGTTCGCCGGGTCGATGTCCGGGTATCTGAACCTGTCGGCGCCCGGCATGCGTGAGGCCATCCGTATCGCGATGCTCGACTCCGGTGGCTACAACGCCGACTGCATGTGGGGCCCGCCGTGGGATCCGGCGTGGCTTCGCAACGATCCGTTCGTCGCCGCCCCTCTGCTTCGCGGACTGCCGATGTGGATCTCGGCGGGGGCAGGCCTTCCCGGACCACACGATCAGCCGCAGTCCGCGATCGACGTGTTCAACGTCGGCACCGGCATGGGCCTCGAGGCCATCGCGCTGGCCCAGAACCGCGCCTTCCAGGTGCGGCTCGACACCCTCGGCATCCCCGCGCACTACGACTTTCCCGCGCAGGGGACCCACAGCTGGGGCTACTGGCAGGACCAGCTGTGGGCCATGCTGCCGATGATGAAGGCGTCGATCGGCGCTTAGGCCTCCGGCCCCGTGAGTACTTGTTAACGTCCCGCGGTTAATAAGTACTCACGGGTGGCGAAGCCGCATAGGCGTCCCAGAGTTCCCGGTAGACGCCGCCCCGGTCCAGCAGCTCGTCGTGTGTTCCGACTTCCGCGACGCGGCCTCCGTCGAGGACCACCACGCGGTCGGCTCGCGCGGCGGTGCTCAGCCGGTGCGCCACGACGACGGTGGTGCGCCGCCGGGACAGGTTCTCGGTCGCGCGGCGCACCCGGTCCTCCGTGGCCAGGTCCAGTGAGGCGGTGGCCTCGTCGAGCAGCAGGATGTCGGGGTCCACCAGTTCGGCGCGGGCCAGTGCCAGCAACTGGCGCTGCCCGGCCGACAGGTTGCGTCCGTGTTCCCCTATCGGTTGCAGGTATCCGAGGGCCAGCCCGGACACCATGTCGTGGGCGCCGACGGCCCTGCTGGCGGCCTCGACCTCGGCGTCCGTCGCGTCGGGGCGCCCGTAGGCGACGGCGTCGCGGACGGTCGCGCCGAACAGGTGCGGCTCCTGCGGGACGACGCCGAGTCGCTGCCGGAACGACGCGAGGTCGAGGGCGCGGGTGTCGATGCCATCGACGCGCACCGCTCCCTCGGTGGGGTCGTAGAAGCGGGCGAGCAACTTGAGCACCGTCGACTTTCCCGCGCCGGTCTGGCCGACGAGGGCGACCGTCTCGCCCGGTTCGATGTGAAGCTCCACGCCTCGCAGCGCCTCACCCTTGCCGGATTCGTACGCGAAGTGGACGTCGTCGAACACGATGCCGCCGCTTATACGGTCGAGGACGATCGGATCGCCGGCGTGCGGTGTGGTGGTCGGCGTCCGCATCAGCCCCCGCAGCCGTCCGAGTCCGATGACCGCCTGCTGGTAGCCGTCGAACACCTGCGAAAGCTGTTGCACGGGAGCGAAGAACAGTTCGACGTACAGCACGAACGCGATCAGTGTTCCGACGGTGAGGGTTCCGGCATGGATCCGCGCCGTCCCCGCGGCGAGCACCAGACCGGTCGCCACCACGGACAGGAATTCGACGAACGGGAAGTACAGCGCCATGTACCGCTGGGCCCGGAGCCGCGACTCCCGGAAGTCCCAGGCCCGCCGGGCGAACTGGGCCGCGTTGTAGTCCTCGCGCCGAAATGCCTGTGTGACGCGGATGTTGGTCACGTTCTCCTGCAGGTAGGCGTTGACGATCCCGACGCGGTCACGGGCCTCGGCGTAGGCGGGCACCGACTTTCGGCGGAACACGACCGTGGCCGCGACGAGGACGGGCACGACGAGTACCAGTACGAGGGCCAGTTCCGCGTCGATCACCAGCAGTGCCACCAGCACACCGGAGATGGTCAGCCCGCTGACGACCGCGGTGGCCAGACCCGTCTGCAGGAAGTTGGACAGGCTGTCGACGTCGGTGGTCATGCGGGTCATGATCCGGCCGGCCAGTTCCCGCTCGTAGTACTGCAAACCGAGCCGCTGCAGTTGCGCAAACGTCTTGACCCGCAACGTGTACAGGAGCCGTTCGCCGGTGCGCCCGGTCACCCGGGTCTGGGCAACGTTGACGGCCCAGTCGAGCAGCACCACGACCACGGTCGCGGCCGCCGCGAGCAGCAGCAGGTCGCGGGCGCCCTGCAGTACTCCCCGATCCACGCCGGTACGGACCAGGACCGGCACCGCGATCTGCGCGACGGCGTCCAACCCGACCAGCGCCAGTCCCGCGACCAGCGGCAGGAGCAGCGGCCGCAGCAGCGAGCCGAGTCCGAACGCCGGGTCGGCGGCCCGGGCCTCGTCGGCGGCGACGTCCGGGTCTCCGGTGAGCGGCGGCAGGTCGTCGAGCCGGGCCATCACGTCGGGTCCGGGCGGTGCCGAAGACAGAATTCCGCCACCCGCGCCTCCGCGGGACGGTCCGCTCGCACCGGCCGCTGCGGTCGCGAAAGCCGCTGCGGCCCTGGCGTCGAACACCCCGGACGCCTCGTCACCGTCCTCCCGGCGCCACAGTTCGGCGGTGACACCGTCGACGACCGGTTGCGGCGGCGACGGGTCCGGGGCGGCGACGTCGTCGGCACTCGACAGCAGCGCGCGGAACAGCGGGCAGCGTTCGTCGAGTTCGGCGCTCGTCCCCACGTCGACGATTCGGCCGTCCGCCAGCACCGCGATGCGGTCGGCCAGGGCGAGCGTCGACCGGCGGTGCGCGATGATCAGCGTGGTCCGCTCGCGGGTCGCAACGCGCAGTTCGTGATGAACGGCGGCCTCGACCCGGGCGTCGACCGCCGAGGTCGCGTCGTCGAGCACCAGGATCCGCGGATCGGTCACCAGTGCCCGGGCGAGGGCGATGCGCTGCCGCTGACCACCCGACAACGTCACCCCCTGCTCCCCCACGACGGTGTCGAGGCCGTCCGGCAGCGCATCGACGAATTCCTCCGCCTGCACCACGCGCAGTGCCTCACGCACCGTTGCCTCGTCGACGTCCGGCCTGCCGTACGAGACGTTCGCGCGAATGGTCTCGGACATCAGGTAGCTGTCCTCGAAGACGACGCCGAGCGCGGAGCGCAGCGATTCGAGCGACAGCCCGCGGGTGTCGATCCCCCCGACGGTGACCGCACCCGCGTCGACGTCGTAGAGCCGCGGAACGAGCATGGCCAGAGTCGATTTGCCCGAACCGGCGGCACCGACCACCGCCACGGTCTCGCCGGGTGCGATTCGCAGCGACAGTCCGTCGAGCAGCCGGTTCGACGGGTCGTAGCCGAAGGCGATGTCGTCGAATTCCACCGCGAGAGGCCCGTCCGGCAGGTCCACGGCGCCGGGTGCGGTGGTAACGGCCGGCGCGTTGTCTATCACCTCGCGGACGCGTTCGACGCTCGCACGCCCCTGCTGGCTCACGGTCAGCAGCGTGGCGAGTTGACGGACCGGCGACGCGAACGCCGCCAGGTACGTGGTGAAGGCGACGAACGTGCCCAGCGACAGGGTGCCGTGCAGCGCCAGCCACCCGCCGAGGGCCAGCACCAGGGCCTGGCCGAGCATCGGTACCGCCTGCAGCGCAGGGTTGTACCGGCTGGTGAGCCGCGCGACGCGCAGCCGCGACCGGAACAGCTCACCCGCCCGCTTCTCGAGGTCTTCGAGTTCGCGGTCCTCCTGGCCGAATCCCTTGACGACGCGCACCCCGGTGACAGCGGCTTCCACCCCGCCCGCCACGACGGCCGCCTGTTCCTGCGCATGCCAGTTGGCGGGGAACAGGTCGACGCGGCTGCGCAGGGAGATGAACCACAGCGCGGGCAGCACGGCGAGGGCGACCAGGGTGAGGATCGGCGACAGCACCGCCATCACGCCCAGCGAGATCGCGAACATCAGCAGGTTCCCCGCCATGTGCGGCAGCAACTGCAGGAGCATCTGGATCAGTGTGATGTCCGAAATCGACCGGCTCACCACCTGCCCCGTCTGCAGCCCGTCCTGTTTGACGCCGTCCAGCCGCAGCAGGGATCGGAAGGCGTCGCCCCGCAGGTCGTACTGCACGCCGAGGGACAGCTGCCCGGAGCGGTACCGCCGCGTGTAGGCGGCGGCGAAGCGGATCGCCGCGAGGGCGACGAGCACCGCGATCCACGGCGCCAGCGCATGATTCGTGTCGATCGCGGCGTTGTCGATCACGTGCCGGACGGCCAGCGGGATGGTGGCGGTGGCCGCGGCCGCCACCGCCGCCGCCCCGTATGCGAGAACGAGATTGCGGCGCTGGCGCAGACAGTAACCGAACAGGTACCGCAGCCAACCGGTGTCCTCCCGGGCTCCCGTCGTCACAGCGCAGACACCAGCGTGGAATCCTTCTCGACCGCAAACTGATTCGCGGGCCGCGGCAGGCCGTAGTGCCCCCGCAGCGTGGTCTCGGTGTAGTCGGTGCGGAACAGTCCGCGTTCCTGCAGGATCGGGACCACCGAGTCGACGAACTTTTCCAGCCCGGACGGCAGGACGGCGGGCATGATGTTGAACCCGTCGGCGGCGCCGTTCCGGAACCAGTGCTCGATCGTGTCGGCCACCTGGACCGGGGTGCCCGCGAACGTGCGATGCCCGCGACCACCACCGAGTCGCCCGATCAGCTGCCTGACGGTGAGCTTCTCGCGGCGGGCGAGGTCCACGATCAGCGTGTACCGGCTCTTCGCGCCCTCGATCTCGTCCTCGGACGGCAGGTCGTCGGGCAGTTCCTCGTCGAGCGGGAGCTGCTCGGGTTCGAGATTGAACCGCGCCGCCAGCTGCTTGCGGGCGTATTCCGGCGAGATCAGCCGCTCCAGTTCGGCCTCGAGCTCGAGGGCCTCCTCCTCGGTGTCCGCGATGACCGGCACGATGCCGGGCAGGATCAGCACCTGCTCCGGGTCCCGTCCCAATGCCGCGACGCGGTCCTTGACGTCCGCGTAGAACGCCTTCCCTTCGTCCAGGGTGGGCTGGGCGGTGAAGATCGCCTCCGAGTAGCGGGCGGCGAAATCCTTTCCGTCCTCCGACGATCCCGCCTGCACGAGCAGCGGGTATCCCTGCGGCGACCGCGGCACGTTGAGCGGTCCCCGCACCTTGAAGAACCGGCCCTCGTGTTCGATGACGTGGACCTTGGCGGAGTCGGCGTGGATCGCGACGTCCTTGTCCGCGACGATGGCGTCGTCCTCCCAGCTGTCCCACAACTTGGTGGAGACATCCACGAACTCCGCGGCCCGCTCGTACCGGCTGCGGTGGGCGGGGGTGTCGTCGAGCCCGAAGTTCTGCGCCGCGTCGGCGCCGGCGGTGGTGACGATGTTCCAGCCGGCGCGGCCGCCGCTGACGAAGTCGAGGGACGCGAACCGCCGCGCCAGGTTGTACGGCTCGTTGTAACTGGTCGACGCGGTCGCGATCAGGCCGATCTTCTCGGTGGCCGCGGAGATCGCGGTGAGGATGATGGTCGGCTCCAGCTTGCCGCTCGGCCTGCGTTCCGGGTTGCTGAACAGCACCGGGCTGTCGGCGAGGAACACCGAGTCGAACTTTCCGCGTTCGGCGGTCTGCGCCAGCGAGATGTAGTGCTTGATGTCGAGGTTGGCGTTCGGGTCGCTCTCGGGCAGGCGCCAGGCCGCCTCGTGGTGTCCGATCGCCATCAGGAATGCGTTGAGATGCAGCCGGCGCTGTGGTGACGAACTCATGGTGTAACTCCTCACTGTGCCGCTACCTCGACGCCGAGGGCGCCGAGCAGCGTATTGCGAAACTCGTGGAACTTGCTGTCGCCGAGCGCTCTCGGTCTCGGAATGTCGACGATCTCGTCGACAACGATCTGCCCGCGGTCGAGGACGAGCACCCGGTCGGCGAGCGCGATCGCCTCGTCGACGTCGTGGGTGACGAGCAGGACGGTCGGGCGGTGCCGACGGATCAACTCCTGCAGCAGCGCATGCATCTTGATCCGGGTCAGCGCGTCGAGGGCGCCGAACGGCTCGTCGGCGAGGAACAGTTGGGGCTCGCGGACCAGCGCTCGCGCCAGCGCCACCCGCTGTTGTTCGCCACCGGACAATTCACTGGGCCAAGCCTTCTCACGGCCGGCGAGCCCCACCTCCGAGAGGGCGGAGGTACCCCTGCTCGTGCCGGTGCGGCCCAGCCCGAGCGTCACATTGTCCAGCACCCGCAGCCACGGCAGCAGCCGTGAGTCCTGGAACGCCACCGACACTTCCGCGGGCACGGTGAGCGTTCCGCCACGGCCCTCGACGTCGTAGTCGAGGCCCGCGAGCGCGCGGAGCAGTGTGCTCTTGCCGGACCCGCTCTTGCCGAGCAGAGCCACGAACTGACCTTCGGGAATGTCGAGGTCCAGGTGGTCGAGGACGGTCTTGTCGCCGAACCCGCGGACCAGGGACCGCACCTGCACGGCGGCGGGTTCTAACCGGCGAGCGTCTTGCGCCATGACAGCGACCGCCTTTCGATGTAGCGGAGGACGGCGTCGGACAGCAGACCGAAGATGCCGTAGACGGCGAGCCCCACGAGAATCACATCGGACTGTCCGTAGTTCTGCGCGTTGTACATCATCTTCCCCAGACCGGTCACCGCGTTGATGCCCTCGACGACGATGAGGGTGAGCCAGGCACCGGTCACCGAGAGGCGCAGTCCGAGAAAGAATCCCGGCATCGCACCCGGCAGCACGACCTTGCGGATGAACGTGGCCCGGGACAGCCCGAGGACCTCGGCGAGTTCGACGTACCGGTTGTCGATCGACGTCAGCGAGTTGTGGGTCTGGATGTACATGTGGACGACGACACCGAGCGCGATGATCACGATCTTGAACGTCTCGCCGATGCCGAGCCAGAGGATCAGCAGCGGGATCAGGCCGAGCGTCGGGATGGCCCGTTTGAGCTGGATCGGCCCGTCGATCAGGGCGTCACCGGAACGCGTCAGACCGGCGACGACGGCGAGGGCCGTCCCGATCACCACACCGAACGCGAACCCGACGGCAGCGCGGCTCAACGACGCGGCGATGTGCTCCTGCAGTGTGCCGGTGGCGATCAGGTCGACGGCCGTGGTCACCACCGTCCACGGCGCGGACAGTTTTCGCGCGTCGATGAAGCCCGCCAGGCTGCCCACCGCCCACACCGCAAGAAGGAGCAGCACCCCGGCCAGCCGGGAGAACGGGAAACCCTTGCGCAGGCCGAGTCGCCGGATCGGCCGCTCGGCGGCGCCGGACCTGGCGGCACCGGCGGCGACCGTGCGCGCCGGTACGGCTGCGGGCGCGGAGAGAATACTGGTCATCGCTGCACACCGCCTCGGTACTCGGCCGGCACGGCGTCGGCGGCGACGGTTTCGAATCGGCGGTCGAACAGCTCGTTGGCGTCGAACTCACTGAAGTAGCCGGCGTCGGAAAGCAATTGGACGGTGTCCTGCGTCCACTTGACGGCCGCGTCCCAGTTGGCCGGATACGACGGTCGCTGCCCGACGGAGGCGACGATGCGCTTGCCGTCCTCGGCCGACACCTGTTCGCTCTCCACGTAGTACTTCTGGATCCACGCGTCCTGGTTCTCCCACGCCCAGATCTCCCCGCGCGCCCAGAACGGAATGAACGCCTTGATCGCCGCGGCCTTGGCCGGATCCTGCAGGACCTCCACCGGCGCCCAGAGCACGGTGAGCGCGTCCACGGCGTCGGTCGGCAACGCCTTCGCTCCGTCCGGTCCGTACTGGTTCAGGTACTTCGTCACCGTCGGCTCCGACAGCGGCGCGACGTCCACCTGCTTCGACTGCAGCGCGGTGAGGAATTGTGGGCTGGGAAGCTCGACGAGCTGGACGTCTTTCGTGGTCAGGCCCTGCGCCTTCAGCGTTCGCAGGATCACCACGCCCTGCGCCTGCCCGGGCGAGAACGCGATCTTCTTGCCCCGCAGGTCCGGCAGTTCCGCGAGGTCCGAGCCGGGGGCGGTGGCCAGCACGTACTGCGGCTGTTCCTTCTCCCGGACCGCGACGATCTTCGCGTCGAGCCCCGTGGCGTGCGCCTGGATCGGCGGGATCGCGGCGTTGGTGGCCAGATCGACCGCGTTGCCGCGGAAGGCCTGGATCACGTCGGGACCGGCGCTGACGTCCGGCCACTCCGACACGGTGAACGGGAGATCGGCGATCTTGTCGGTCGCCTCGAGCTGAAGCCGGGTAGTCTTGATCGACACGCTGAGCGAAGTTCCTTCCGGAACCTGATCGGGCACAGCATCATCGAGCGCGAGCCCGCCGGAGGAACCGGAGGAGCAGGACGCGAGCCCGAGCGCCACGACGCCGGCGAAGGCGGCGCGCGTGAGGCGCCGGTACCCGGCGGAAGACACGAGTGAACTGGACATGAGTGATCCTTCGAAGGATGTGGTCTCCGATCGGGCACCCCGGACGCAGAAGGTCGGGCGCCACGCAGGAGCGAGAAAGGAAGAACGGAAAGATGTTTCGGCAGACGTCAGGCCGGAGACGTCAGATGCGACCCGGTCGCGTGCGGCGACAACAGGACCCGGAGCGACACGAGGTGGTACGCACGCTGTCCGCCGTGGTGATGTTCACACCAATATCCTTGCGATCCAGCGCAATCCCCGTCAACATTGCTTCCTGCCGAATTAACTCCGGCCCTGTGATACACGTCACGAAATTCCGGCCAGCGGCCGCACGAAGCTGGTGAGCGGCGCCCGGTAGAGCTCCGCGAGGATCACGGAACCGGCGGACACCGGCAGCGCCCGACCCGGAAAGCTGGTGGACAACACGGACCACGACGGATCGTCACACGTCGCCGACGACTCCGCGACCGCCCGCCGGACCGCGTCGAGACAACCGGGAATCCCGCTCACACTCTGGTCGCAGACGATGAGGACCTCCGGATTGAACAGATCCAGCAGACGCGCCGCCACCACCCCGACGCCGTGCGCCCGCTCCGTGAACAGGGCCAACGCCTCCGGGTGCCGGCGGCGGCCTGCGTCGAGAAGGTCGCGGAAGATCGGCCGCTCGATGATGCCCAGCTCCATCGCCCTGCGCACCAGCACCCGATCCGACAGGGTGGCCTGCACACATCCGGTGCGCCCGCAGGCGCACTCCTCGACACTGTTCTCGACGGGCACGTGCGCCACCGCGCCCGCCGCAGCGCGAGGACCGTGGTGGACCACGCCGCCGGTCGCGAACGCGGCGTCCACCACGTTCCCGACGAAGAGTTGCACCACGCTCTCCCGCGCCCTCGGCTCCCCGAACAGCACCTCCGCGTCGATGAGAGCGCGCGCGTGCGAATCCATCCGGACGTCCAGGCCCGTGCGCTGCTCGAGATCCGCGCGGACCGGGTACCCGTTCCACCCCGGGATCGGATGCTCGCGCACCACACCCGATTCCGAGTCGATCCAGCCGCCCGCCGCGAAACCGACACCGATCGGAACCGACGGCTCACCGTGCCGGACGGCCAGCGCCTCCAGCGTCGTCACGGCGTTCCGCAGGATCTCGGCCGGGCCCAGCCCGTAGTGCGGATCCCGGGACCGCGCCAGCACCTGCCCGCGCAGGTCGAGCAATGCGGTGGTCACGTGGGTGATCGCCAGGTGGATGCCGTAGACGACGTACCGGCTGTCGTCGACGTCCACCGGCACGTGTGGCCGTCCCAGCCCGGTGGGACCCGCGATCTCCGGCAGTTCCCGCAGCAGGCCGTGGTCGACGAGTTGGGCGCTGGCCGTGGTCACCGTCGCGGGTGAGAGCCCGGTGACGCGGGCGACGGTGCTGCGCGCGATCGGCCCGCTGTCGAGAACCGTGCGCAGTACCGTGCCCGCGCTGGCGCCGGAACGTCCGGCGCCGCGCCGGGTGACGGGCTGGGTTCGCGCCATCGTTCCCCCTTCGCCGCGCGCAGTGATATGGCCTGACCTCGAACGCTAGCGAAGGGGAACGTGCAGTTCAACGGACTGGATTCCCGTGAATTTAACTCCCTGTGAGTACTTGTTAACCGCCGGCGGTTGATAAGTACTCACGGGGCGTCAGCCACCCAGATTGACCTCGATGCAGTACGTGCGCTGGGGTTCGGAGAAGGCGATGGGGAATGCGGTGTCGAACTCGTTGCACAGGGTTTCGTCGTCCTGGCCGTCGGCGCGTCTGACGACCTTGACGGTCTGCATGTCGGAGCAGTCGGACGGCACGATCCGGCCGTCGTCCTCGAGCAGGTAGCAGGAGTCCTCGATCATGTTCGGGACGAGGCACAGCGTGGTCTGCACGTCCTTGTCCTCGCCGACCAGGGTGTAGGAGAAGTAGTCCTCCCCGCACTGGACGTCGCCGTCGTTCTTCTGCGCCACCTCGTACGTGGCCTCGCTGTCGGAGCAGTCCCGCTTCTCGTGTGAGGTGTCGGCCGCGGTGGTCGACGCGGACTCGAAGAACAGGCAGTCGCCGACGTCGAGGGCGTTCTCGTCGGCGCTCTTGACCGCGTACACACCGAACGCGGCGACGGCCGCGAGGATCACGACGGCGAGGACGCCGAGAGTGATGAACAACCCTTTCCGCGACTTCTTCGGCTGCGGTGGGTACTGGCCGGGCGGGTACTGGCCGGGCTGCTGCCCGTACTGGCCCGGCGGATACTGACCGGGCTGCTGGGCGTACTGACCCTGCTGGTACGGCTGCTGCGGGTACTGACCCTGCTGGTAGGGCTGCTGCGGCCCACCTTGGGGGTACGGTTGCTGCGGGTTGTTCGGCGGCTCGCCTGGGACGCTCGGATCGGGACGGTTCGGGTCGTCGGGGGGCTGGGTCATCGCGAGCCTCGTCTCTGGGTCGATCCATCCGGCTGCCCCTCAATTTAGGCCCCGACCGCCCCGGATGTGCAGGTATCGGCCCTGCCGGGGGCCGCGACGTGGCGCGCCGCCGCCCGGATCAGGACAATGGACAGGCTGGCTACATCCGGCACCGCATTTTCGAGGAGGCTTCCGTGACCGACGGACCGTTGATCGTCCAATCCGACAAGACCCTGCTGTTGGAGGTCGATCACGAACGCGCGAACGACGCCCGTCAGGCGATCGCCCCGTTCGCGGAACTCGAGCGCGCGCCCGAACACGTCCACACGTACCGCATCACCCCGCTGGCGCTGTGGAACGCGCGCGCCGCCGGGCACGACGCCGAGCAGGTGGTCGATGCGCTGGTCAACTTCTCCCGGTACGCGGTGCCGCAACCGCTGCTGGTCGACATCGTCGACACGATGGCCCGGTACGGGCGCCTGCAGCTGGTGAAAAACCCCGCCCACGGTCTGACGCTGGTCAGCCTGGACCGCGCGGTCCTCACCGAGGTGACCCGGCACAAGAAGATCGCCCCGATGCTCGGTGCCCGCGTCGACGACGACACGGTGGTGGTCCACCCGAGCGAGCGCGGCCGTCTCAAGCAGTTGCTGCTCAAGGTCGGCTGGCCGGCGGAGGACCTCGCCGGGTACGTGGACGGCGAGGCGCACGCCATCGACCTGGACTTCGAGGGCACGTCCCCGGGGTCGGCGGACGGCAAGTGGCATCTGCGCGACTACCAGGAGATGGCCGCCGACTCGTTCTGGGCGGGCGGATCCGGCGTCGTCGTCCTGCCCTGTGGTGCGGGCAAGACGATGGTCGGTGCGGCGGCGATGGCCAAGGCGAAGGCCACCACGCTGATCCTGGTGACGAACACGGTCGCGGGACGGCAGTGGAAGCGCGAGCTGATCGCGCGCACGTCGCTGACCGAGGAGGAGATCGGCGAGTACTCCGGCGAGCGCAAGGAGATCCGCCCGGTCACGATCGCCACGTACCAGGTGATCACCCGGCGCACGAAGGGCGAATACAAGCATCTCGAACTGTTCGATTCCCGCGACTGGGGTCTCGTGATCTACGACGAGGTGCACCTGCTGCCCGCCCCGGTGTTCCGCATGACCGCCGACCTGCAGTCCCGCCGACGCCTCGGCCTCACCGCCACCCTGGTGCGCGAGGACGGCCGCGAGGGCGACGTGTTCTCGCTGATCGGGCCGAAGCGGTACGACGCGCCGTGGAAGGACATCGAGGCACAGGGGTGGATCGCTCCCGCCGACTGCGTCGAGGTGCGGGTGACGCTGACGGACGCCGAACGCATGGCGTACGCCGTCGCCGAACCCGACGAGCGGTACAAGCTGTGTTCCACCGCACACACCAAGATCGCGGTGGTGAAGTCCATCCTGGAACGGCACACCGACGCACCGACGTTGATCATCGGCGCGTACCTCGACCAGCTCGACGAACTGGGTGAGGCGCTGAACGCCCCGGTCATCAAGGGGTCGACGAAGAACAAGGAGCGGGAGGAACTGTTCGACCGTTTCCGGGCGGGCGAAATCCAGACGCTGGTGGTCAGCAAGGTCGCGAACTTCTCGATCGACCTCCCGGAAGCGTCTGTCGCCGTGCAGGTTTCGGGAACGTTCGGGTCCCGTCAGGAGGAGGCTCAGCGGCTGGGGCGCCTGCTGCGGCCCAAGCACGACGGCGGCCAGGCCCACTTCTACTCGGTGGTGGCGCGGGACACGCTCGACGCCGAGTACGCCGCCCACCGGCAGCGGTTTCTCGCCGAGCAGGGGTACGCGTACCGGATCACCGACGCCGACGACCTGCTGGGCCCGGCCATCGGGTAGCCGCCTGCCACCGGAGCGGGGCCTCTAAGCTGGGGCCGTGCGACATTTCGAGTTCACCGTCGACCGGCCCTACGCGAAGTCCGTCAACCAGACGTTCGCCGACATGCGACGCCTGCAGGTGTCGGCGATCGTGGTGGCGCTGCTGTTCGCGGCCGCCGCTGCCGGTCTGATCCTGCTCGCCCACCCCTGGTCGATCATCCTGGGTGCCGTCGTGGCGATCGCCGCGCTGACGTCCGTGTGGGTGGCGTTCTGGGTACCGAAGAAGGTCGGCAGCATCGAGGACCTGTACGCGAAGAGCCCGCTGGTGCCCGCCGTCGTCTCGGAGGTCCATCCCCGCGCGGTGACCCTGCTGTCGCTGATCGACATCGCGAAGCCGTCCGCGGGCCACCCGTCGTACGCCCTCGTCACCCGCAACGTTCCGATCCGCACCGGCCAGAAGCAGCGGGTGGGTGACCGGGTGCCGTCCGTCGCCCTGCTGAACGACCGCAACACCCACAGCGTGGCCGATACCTGGGAGATGGTCAGCCCGATGCCGATCGCGTGGGGCACCCGCGACGCGGCCGTGCGGTCCCGCGCGGAGGTCGCCATCGATCAGGTCGAGTGGGATTTCCTGCAGAGCCGGATCGCCGAGTCCGAGCACATCCGGACCAGCCCCGACCAGCGGGTCGCGGTGTCCGAGCACGACCTTCCGGAAGGCTTACGCTAGCCCGGCCAGCCTTCGGCCGGTTGCCGCGGGTCGCCGGCCAGCAGGGCGGCAGCCCACGAATCACGCCGGACGCCGCGCTGCACCAGTCCGGCGCGCTGGACTCCCTCGAACCGGAAGCCCACCCGGCGGGCGACCGCCGCCGAGTCCCGGTTGCCGACGAACGCACGCCATTCGATGCGTTCGAGCGCCATCCCGTCCGGACGAAACGCGAAATCGCACACCAGGTTCACCGCCGTCGTCATCAGCCCCCGCGAGCGTGCGGACGACGACAGCCAATACCCGATCTCCGCAGCCGTCAGGTCCCGGGCCATCAGGCCGATCATCCCCAGCACCGGCCCGTTCTCGTGTCCGCGCAGCGCCCAGGTGGGGCTGCGGTCGGCCCAGCCGGTCGGCACCGTCTGCCGCACGAACTGCTCTGCGTCCGAGCGTGCGTACGGGGCGGGCATCGTCGTCCACTCGGCGATCGACGCCTCACCGCACGCCGAGCAGATCGCGTCGATGTCGGTGACGACCGGCGGGCTCAGCCACACGTTGTCGGCGGCGAGGGTGACGACGAACATGCCCGCCACTCTATGCCCGGGAAACCAACCTACTCACCGCAACGCGGGCAGGACCTCTTTCTCGAAGAGTTCGATGCCCGAGGTGTCGTAGGCGGCTTCGGGGAAGTAGAAGATGCCGTAGGACATGCCGAGTTCCTTCAGCGCCGACAGTTTCTCGACGATCTGTTCCGGTGTGCCCACACCGGGCATGCCCCGGAAGGCTCCGAGCGCGCCCTCGGCGGCGTCGGCGCCGACGTGGGGGGTGAGCCGGTCCTTCAGGGTGAGCAACCGCTGCTCGACCTCCGCCTCGGTGGTGCCGATCGCGACGTTGTAGTTGGCCGAGCGGGTGATGGCGTCGAAGTCGGTGCCGACGGTGTCGCAGTGCTTCCGCAGGATCTCGGACTTCTGTGCGAATCCGTCGGGTGTGCCGTCGAAGTTGGTGTACTGCGCGTACTTTGCCGCGATCTTCAACGTCACCTTTTCGCCGCCACCGGCGATCCACAGCGGAATGCCGCCGTCCTGCAGCGGAAGTGGGCGGACGATGGCGCCGTCGACCTGGTAGTGCTTGCCTTCGAGGGTCGCGGTGCCGTTGGTCCAGGCCTGGCGCATGATCTGCACGCCCTCGTCGAGGCGGCCGAGACGCGTACCGGCGGAGGGGAATCCGTACCCGTAGGCCCGCCATTCGTGCTCGTACCAGCCGCCGCCGATGCCCATCTCGATCCGTCCACCCGAGATGAGGTCGGTGGTGGCGGCGACCTTGGCGAGGTAGGCGGGGTTGCGGTAGCTCATCGCCGTACACATCTGACCGAGACGCACCCGCGACGTGACGGCCGCGAACGCGGACATGAGGGTCCACGCCTCGTGCGTGGCCTCCTCGGTCGGGGCCGGGACGGTGTGGAAGTGGTCGTAGACCCAGAGTGAATCCCAGGACGAACCCTGGTCGGCGCGCAACGCGAAGTCGCGCATCACCCACCATTGATCCGCGGGATCGATTCCGACGAGATCCAGACGCCAACCTTGAGGAACGAACAATCCGAAGCGCATGAAACGAATGTACCTATGCTTCCTGTTTTTCGAGCGGTGAGGAATCCGGCTCCGCCACGGGCGGCGGTGGCCAGGGGGAATAGACGGGGATGAATCGGAACAGGAGTCCGGCGCCGAGCAGCGCCGCTCCCCCGATCGCGGCGACGGCGGCGCCGAGCGGGACCACCGCGGCGAGCGCGCCGACCCCGAACGGTCCGGCGAACATGCCGGTGTCGTGGGTGAGCCGCCATGCTGCGAGGAATTCGGCGCGGGTGGCCGGTGGGGCGATGTCGGCGCCGAGCGTCATGATGACGCCGTTGCCGATTCCCATCACGACGGCGACGATCCCGATCGACCACAGGTCGTGCGAGAACGGCAACGCCAGGTAGGACACGCCGATCACCAGCAGCGACGGCACCGCGATGAACCTGCGCCCGTACCGGTCCATGAAATGTCCGGCCGGATACGAGCACAGCAGGTCGACGGCGGCACCGACACCGAAGACGAGGCTGACCTGGGCGGCGTCGAGTCCGAGGTGGGCGGCCCACAGTGGGAGCACCGCTTCCCGGGAGGCGCGGGCCGCGCCCATCATGAGCGATCCGGCTCCGAGGGTGGCCAGCAGCCTCCGGTGGCGACGCAGGATCGACGGCAGCGTCGCGTGCCCACGTACGGAGGCCGGGTCGCGGCGCGGCGGGTCGGGGACCCGCGACATCAGCCACCCGGACAGCACGACGCCGACGAACTGCACCATGAACCCGCCCCGCGCGCCGACCACCAGGATCACGGCGGCACCGAGCAACGGGCCCACGAAGAAGCCGAGCCGCCACATCGCCGCGAACGACGACATCGCCCGGGCCCGCAGCCCGATCGGCACGGCATCGGCCAGATAGCTCTGGCGGGCCAGCCCCCACACGGCGTTCGCGAGCCCGGTCAGCAGTGCGCCGATACCGAGCATCCAGGGCGTCTGCGCGAGGAGGCAGACCAGTACTCCGGTGGCACCGACGGCACTGCCGCCGATTATCGACCGCCGCTCCCCGAACCTGGCGACGATCCGGCCCGCGGGCAGGTCGCCGAGGACGGCGCCGAGCCCGACGACCGCGACGATCAGCCCGGACACGGCCACCGACGCACCCAGTTCGCGGGCCGTCAGTGCCATGACCGGGGCGGCGGCGCCCTGGCCGATGCCGAAGATCGCGGCGGGGACGAAGACGGTGGTGACGAGAGGCTTCAGACCGGTCTCGCCGCTCATGCGCTCGCTTCGTCGACCGCGCCCGCGAACCGGTTGTCGACGTCCGCGAGTCCGTAGTGACCGCGCAGGGTGGTCCCCGTGTACTCCGTGCGGAACAGTCCGCGCTGCTGCAGGATCGGCACGACCCGGTCGACGAAGTCGTCGAGTCCGCCGGGGAGGTACGGCGGCATGATGTTGAAACCGTCGGCCGCGCCCTGCTCGAACCAGGTCTGCAGTTCGTCCGCCACCCGTTCCGGGGTGCCTGCGAACGTGCGGTGCCCGCGTCCGCCGCCGAGCAGCCCGATCAGCTGCCGGACGGTGAGCGATCCGTCGGCCGCGAGATCCTTCACCAGCTGGTACCGGCTCTTGTTGCCCTGGATCTCGTCCAGCGGAGGGAGCGGCGGCAGCGGGGCGTCGAGGGAATGCTTCGTGAGATCGACACCGAGCATCGTCGACAGTTGCCGCAGCGAGTACTCGGGCGAGATCAGATCGGTGAACGACTGCTCGAGCGCCTTCGCCTCCTCCTCGGTGTCGGCGATGAACGGCACGATGCCGGGCAGCACCTTGAGGTCGCCGGCGCTGCGGCCGTGCTTGACGACCCGCGCCTTGAGGTCGCGGTAGAACTCCTGCCCCTGCTCGAGGGTGCGCTGCGCGGTGAACACGGCCTCGGCGTACCGCGCCGCGAACTCCTTGCCGCTCTCCGACGATCCGGCCTGCACCAGCAGGGGCCGCCCCTGAGCGGACCTCGGCGAGTTCAGCGGACCCTTGATCCGGAACTGCGGTCCGTCGTGGTCGATGGTGTGGACCTTGCCGGGGTCGGCGAACACCCCGGTCTCCGGGTCGAGCACCACCGCGCCGTCCTCCCAGCTGTCCCACAGGGCGAGGGTGACGTCGACGAATTCCTCTGCGCGCTCGTACCGTCCGCTGTGCGCGGGGATGCCGTCGACGCCGAAGTTGGCGGCCTCGTCAGCGCCTGCCGAGGTCACGATGTTCCAACCCGCCCGGCCACTGCTGATGTGGTCGAGCGACGTGAACTTGCGGGCCAGGGTGTACGGGTCGGAGTAACTCGTCGACGCCGTGGCGATCAGCCCGACGTGTTCGGTGGCGACGGCGATCGCCGAGAGCAGCGTGACCGGTTCGAAGATCGCCTGCGTGTTGTGCTTGATCCGCGGTCCGATGGCGAGACCGTCGGCGAAGAACACCGAATCGAGCTTGCCGCGCTCCGCGATCCGGCCGAGTTCCTGGAAGTGCGCGACGTCCAGGACGCGGTGCGCCTCGGTGCGGGGGTGGCGCCACGCCGCCTCGTGATGTCCCACGCCCATGAGAAACGCGTTGAGGTGGAACTGTGAATCCTGTGACATGTAGGTTTTCTTTTCCGGTAAGGACTAGACCCGCCAGCGGGACAGCCTGCGTTCGATCAGTACGAGAACGGCGTTGATCGTCAGGCCGAGAACCGAGATGGCGACGATGCCCGCGTACATGTTGGGGATCTGGAAGTTGAACTGGGAGGCCGTGATCAGGTAGCCGAGCCCGGCCTTGGCCCCGACCATCTCGGCGGCGATCAGCACGAGGATGGACGACGCCGCGGCCATCCGGATTCCGGTGAAGATGGTGGGGACGGCGGCGGGCAGGACCACCTTCTGGAACAGGCGCACCGGCGACAACCCCAGCGAGGACGCCGACTTGATCAGCAGCGGGTCGACGGTGCGGACACCGGAGATCGTGTTCAGCAGGATCGGGAAGGTGCACGCGTAGATCACCAGGGCGATCTTGGACTCCTCACCGATGCCGAGGATCAGGATGAAGACGGGGAGCAGTGCCAGCGCCGCGGTGTTGCGGAACAGTTCCAGGATCGGGTTCAGGAAGTCCGACACGGGCCGGTACCAGGCGATGGCGATGCCCAGCGGGATCGCGATCACGATGGCCACGAAGAAGCCGATCAGTGCGCGGGAGAGGCTGGCGGACACGTGCTGCCACAGCTCACCGCTCTGGACCAGGTCGAAGAACGCCTCGATCACCGTGCTGAACGGGGGCAGAAACACCTCGTCGACGAGACCGACGCGGGGAGCGATCTCCCACAGCGCCAGGAAGGCGACGATCGCGATGGACGGCTTCAGGATCCGCCAGGCGATGGGCCCCAGCGCCGCGCCGGCACGCTGGACGGCACCCGGCTCGGGCGGGGTGGAAGCGGGCGTCGGAGCCGCGGTCCGGGTCGGATCGGCGGCGACGGGAACTTCGGGTGTCGCGAGTGCGCTAGACATGTGCTTCCTCCTTCTCGATAACCTGTGCACGCTCCACTTCGCCGTGCAGCAGCGTCCAGATGCGGTGCCGGTAGTGCCGGAACTGCTCGTTGGACCGGACGTCCTCGCCGCTGCGGTCGATGTCGATGTCCACGAACGTCTTCACCCGGCCGGGGCGTGACGTCAGGACGGCGACCCGCTGCCCGAGGTAGATGGCCTCGTCGATGCCGTGGGTGATGAACAGGATGGTCTTCCCGGTGGCCTTCCAGATGCGCAGCAGTTCATCCTGCAGCGACTCGCGGGTCTGCGCGTCGAGCGCGGCGAACGGCTCGTCCATCAGCAGCACCTCGGGGTCGAACGCCAGGCTGCGGGCGATCGCGACACGCTGCTTCATGCCACCCGACAGCTCGTGCGGGTAGCGGTCGCCGAATCCCTTCAGACCGACGAGTTCGAGGTAGTGCTCGGAGAGTTCCCGCCGTTCCTTCTTGGGGAGTCCCTTCGCCTCGAGTCCGAACTCGATGTTGTGCCGTGCCGTCCGCCACGGCAGGAGCGCGTACTGCTGGAAGACGATGCCGCGGTCGAGGCCGGGGCCGGTGACGGGCTTCCCGTCGAGCAGGATCCGGCCGGACGTGGGTGTGCTGAGCCCACCGAGCAGGTCGAGCAGCGTGGACTTTCCGCAACCGCTCGGTCCGACGAGGACGAGGAATTCGCCGTCCGCGAGATCGATGTCGATGTCTTCGATCGCGGTGAACTTGTCCTTCGACCCGCGCACGTCGAACTGCTTGGTGACGCGCTCGAGGCGGAGCTTGGGCGTCTGAACCCGGTCGGGATTCGAAGCGGTGGTGCTCATTTCTGTCCTTCCAGTACTTCTCCGTCGGGCCCGCTCTCGGCGGGGAACGTGCCGTTGGCGTACGGGTTGAATTCGTTGGTGTAGAGGTCGGTCGCGGTCAGCTTGCCCTCGTCGAGCTCCCCGTTCCGGACGAGCCAGTCGATCCAGGTCTGCAGCTCCTTCTCCTGGATCACGGCCCCGGCGATGGGAATTCCGGAGCTGCGCCAGTAGTCGATGGCCTCGTCGCTCTCGTTGCGGCCACGCTTGTCGATGATGCTCTTCAGCCGTGCGACCACCTCTTCGCGCGGGGTCACCTGGGTCCAGCGGATGGCCCGGGCCGTGCCCTGCACGAAGTCCGCGACGGCGTCCTCGTTCTTCGCCAGGAAGTCGTCCCGCATCACGTAGGTGCCGTAGCTGAACGCGCCGAACAGATCCCGGTCCGTGAACAGCGGCCGGATTCCCCCACGCTCCTGGGCTGTTTCGCGGTAGATGCCGTTGATCGCGGCCACGTCGATCTGGCCTTCACGCAGCGCCTGTTCGTTGTTCACCGGCGGAACGACGATCAGCTCCACCTGCTTGATCTCGTCCGGGGTCAGGCCCTGCTGGGCCAGCCACTCCCGGACGAGGAACTCGTGGTGCGCGCCGAGCGTGTTCATCCCGACCTTCTTGCCGATCAGGTCCCGCGCTGAGCGAATGGGGCTGCCGTCCAGCACGAAGTAGCCCGTGAACTCGCCGGCATCCGCGCCGTAGGAACTCAGCACCGACGTGATCGGCGCTCCCGCGGCGTTGAGCTTGACGACGGCTCCGTTGAAGGCCGAGCCGAACTCGACGTCACCGGTGGCCGCCGACTGGATGTCCTGCGGGCCGCTGGTGGTGTCGCCCACCCATTCGAGCTTGACCTTGCCGTAATACCCCAGGTCCTCGGCGAGTTCGTGGAATCCCACGTCTCCGGCCCACCCCTGGTACCGCAGAACCGTCTTCCCGTCCTCGGTGGTGGCGGTATCCGACGAGCCGGCACACCCCGCCAATCCCGAGGCCAGCGTGAACAGTGCCGCGGTCGCCGCGAGTGCGCGCACGGCGCCGCGCCGGAACCGGGAGTGGGACATCGACTTCACTTTCTCCTCGTGGGGACCTGGGGCGGAATTCACTTGGCGGACAGCGCTTGTCCGTCGGGGCCGCTGTCGGCGGGGTACGTGCCGTTGGCGTACGGGTTGTACTCGTTGGTGTAGACGTCGGCCGGCGTGAGCTTGCCGTCCTCGAGTTCCCCGTTGCGGACGAGCCAGTCGATCCAGGTCTGGATTTCCTTGTCGGTGATCACGCCACCGGGACCGGCAATACCGGGCGACTTCCAGTAGCCGACGAGGTCGGTGGTCTCGTTGCGGCCGCGCCCGGTGATGATCTCCTTGTACTTCGCGATCACCTCGTCGCGCGGCGTCGTCTGCGTCCAGCGGATGGCCCGGGCCGTGCCCTGCACGAAGTCGGCGACGGCGTCCTTGTTCTTCGAAATGAAGTCGTTGCGGAACAGCAGCGATCCGTAGGTGAAGGAACCGAAGATGGACTCGTCGGTGAACAGCGGGCGGATGCCGCCGCGTTCGACGGCCTTGTCCCGGAACACGCTTCCGAGCGTTCCGACGTCGATCTGTCCCTGCCGCAGCGCCTGCTCGGTGTTCACCGGCGGCACGACAGTGAGCTCGACCTGCTTGATCTCGTCCGGGGTCAGTCCCTCCCGCGACAGCCACTCACGCACGAGGAACTCGTGGTGCGCGCCGAGCGTGTTCATGCCGACCTTCTTGCCGATCAGGTCACGCGCCGACGTGATCGGGCTTCCGTCGAGCACGTAGTACCCGTTGAACGTCTCCTTGTCGGAGCCGTAGTAGCCGATGACGGACGTGATCGGAGAATCGGCCGCAGCAAGTTTCAGCACCGCTCCGTTGAACGCCCCACCGAAGTCGGTCTGACCCGTGGCGGCGTTCTGAATGCTCTGCGGGCCACTGGTGCTGTCGCCGATCCAGTTCAGTTCGACCTTCTGGTAGTAGCCGAGGTCGGCCGCGAGTTCGGGGAACGAGACCTGGCCCGTGGTTCCCTCGTAGCGCAGCACGGTCTTGCCGTCGGCGGTCGTGGTGGTTTCGGATTTGGAGCAGGCAACGGCGAGACTGGTGAGGGAGAGGAGGGCGGCCGCGGCCGCCAGAGTCCGCGCGAAACGGGGACGAGTCATCGAAGGTCTTCCTAGTGTGTGGTGCCCGCGAACGACGAAGCAGCGGGTCGTGCGAGCGCACTCCGGCCGGCCCGGCGGTCGCCGGAGGGGGGGTTGGCAGGACGTGCAGACGAAAAAGGGGTGCGGAAAAGCCAGGTCAGCTACGACAGCTGGAACACTGGAACATGGCAGACTCCCTGGACGTGGTGTGGTCGCCACACCATACGTCCGGACCCACCACCAGGGTCAACGGTTACGCACACGACGGATTTTATGTCTGGACCGCACGTAGGATATCGGCATGCCCACTGCGACGCTGGTAGACGAATTCGAGTCCCACCGGCGGCATCTGCTCTCGGTAGCGTACCGGCTGATCGGAAGTGTCAGTGACGCGGAGGACGCCGTGCAGGAGTCGTGGCTGCGACTCGACGACGCGAACGCCGCGACCATCCGCGACCTCGGGTCCTGGCTGACCACGGTGGTCGGGCGGATCTGCCTCGACCGGTTGCGTTCGGCCGCGGTGCGGCGGGAACAGTATGTCGGCCAATGGCTTCCGGAACCGGTCGTCACCGGGCTGTCGCCGTCCGCCGAGCCGGATCCCTTGGAAGCGGTCGTCCGGGACGAGGACAACCGCCTCGCGGCGCTGATCGTGCTCGACACCCTCACCCCGGCGCAACGGGTCGCGTTCGTGCTGCACGACGGTTTCGGGGTGCCGTTCGACGAGGTGGCCGGGATTCTCGGTATCGAGGCACCCGCGGCGCGCCAGCTCGCGTCGAGAGCCCGCAAGGCGGCTGCCGCAACGACACCCGCCGTTCCCGACGAGGAGCATGCTCTCGCCGTGCAGCGGCTGCTCGAGGCTCTCGCCGGCGGCGACCTCGACGCGGTGGTCGCGGCGCTGCACCCGGACGCCCTGGTCATCGGCGACGCCAACGGCACCACGAGCACCGCCGTCAACGTCATCCGCGGCGCCGACAAGTTCGCCCGCTTCTTCCTCGGCCTCGTCCAGCGGTACGGGCCGGAGGTGTTCACCGCCATGCAGCTGGTTCTGGTCAACGGCCAGCTCGGCTATTTCACCGCCGGATTCACCGGAGACGAAGCCCACCGCAGCTCGCCTGCGCGAGTGGGTGGGTTCACCGTCCGCGACGGTCTCGTCTATGCGGCGTACGACATCGCCAACCCGGAGAAGTTCGCCGGGATCATGCTCCCGGACCGTCCGTCGTGACCGCGGCGTCGTCGGCCCACGGCACCCGGCACGAATCGGTGCCGAAGCCCTGTTCGGTGATGCCCAGCGCCGAGTACATCCGGGCGCGCATGTTCTCGATACCGATCTGATAGGACAGTTCGACGACGCCGGCCCGGCCGAAGCGGCGCTCGAGGTCCGCGACCTGCTCGTCGGTGACAGTGGTGGGCGTCGCCGTCATCGCGTCGGCGTACGCGATGGCCGCGCGCTCGTCCTCGCTGTACGCGGGCGAGTCGGCGTAATCGGCGATGTGCTTCAGCCGCTCCACGTCCAGGCCGTCGAGGCGCTGCAGCATCGTGCCGAAGTCCACGCACCACGAGCAGCCGATCGTCCACGCCACGCGGAAGACGGCGATCTCGCGCACGTTCGCCGGGAGGACGGTCGACGCCTTCTGCACCGCCATCTCGTGCCGGGCCGAGGCGACGAACAGTTTGCGGTGATGGGCGAGCACGGCGAACGGCTCGGGCACCTCGTCGAACTTGTGGGCAGCATATTTGTAGGCGACCTTCACCAGCGGGCTCGCGTCCGCGGGGGCCACTGCGGGAATGCGGGGCATTGCGTCCTCCATCGTCACCGGGCGCCCTACGCGCGCCGTCTACAGAGAAGACGAGACAGCCCCGCAGAACGTGACGCGGCCGTGTGCAACGGTCGCCGTCACACCGACTACGCTGCAGTAATGCCCGCAACGCCGCGCAACCGCACCGTCCAGCGCTTGCAGCCGTTCGCGTCCACCATCTTTGCCGAGATGACTGCGCTCGCCGTGCGTCACGACGCGATCAACCTCGGTCAGGGTTTCCCCGACACCGACGGTCCCGCGTCCATGCTCGACACCGCGCGGCAAGCGATCGCGGACGGGCTCAACCAGTACCCACCCGGCCCCGGTATGCCCGTGCTCCGGCAGGCGGTCGCCGCCGACCGCCTGGCCCGGTACGGACTCGACCACGACCCCGACTCGGAGGTGCTGGTCACCGTCGGCGCCACCGAGGCCATCAGCGCCGCCATCCTCGGCCTGGTCGAACCGGGTGAGGAAGTGGTGCTGATCGAGCCGTACTACGACTCCTACGCCGCCTCGGTCGCGCTGGCGGGAGCGGTGCGGCGCAGTGTGCCGCTCGCCCGCTCCGGCACGAGGTTCGTCGTCGACCTCGACGCTCTGCGCGCCGCGATCACGCCGAAGACCCGGATGCTGGTGATCAACACCCCGCACAATCCGACGGGCACCGTGTTCACCCCGGACGAGATCGCCGCGGTCGCGGAACTGGCCTGCGAGCACGACCTGCTGGTGCTGAGCGACGAAGTGTACGAACACCTGGTCTTCGACGGCCGGACGCACACCGCCCTGGCCACCCTCCCGGGAATGTACGAACGCACCGTCTCGGTGTCGAGCGCCGCCAAGACGTTCAACGTCACCGGATGGAAGATCGGCTGGGCATGCGGTCCGGCGGAACTGATCGACGCGGTCCGCACCGCGAAGCAGTACATGTCGTTCGTCGGCGGCGGACCGTTCCAGCCCGCGGTGGCGCACGCGCTGAGCCACGAGCAGCAGTGGGTGAAGGAACTGCGGGACAGTCTCCAGACCAAGCGGGACGTGCTGTACGACGCGCTCGTCGCGTCCGGTCTGGAGGTCCATTCGGGCGGCGGCACGTACTACCTGTGCGCCGACATCACCGCGATCGGCGAACGCGACGGCATCGACTTCTGCCGCACACTGCCGGAGCGCGTCGGTGTGGCCGCGGTGCCGGTCAGTGTGTTCACCGACCATCCGCAGCCGTGGAACCCAATGGTGCGGTTCGCTTTCTGCAAACAGGATCACGTGCTCGCGGAGGCCGCACGACGGCTACGGACCCTCGGGAAGCCCGGATCGTGACTGCGCGCACCATCCCCGCCGACTTCCTGCGGCGGTCGCTCGACCTGTCGGCGCGCCGCGGCGTCGACCTCTCCGCCGCGCTGTCGGCGGCGGGACTCACGACGGCGTCGCTGGAAGATCCGCTGACCCGGTTGACGCCCACCCAGGTCACCGCGTTCACCCAGGCCGTCTGGCAGATCACGGGCGACGAACTGTTCGGCCTCGGCCCGGCACCGGTCCCCCGCGGCACGTTCCGGCTCGTGTGCCTCGCCCTGATCCACACCGCGGACCTGTCCGCCGCCCTCGAGCGGATGGCCGACATCCTCCGTGCGCTGCCGTCACTGCCCGCGCTGCACATCGGCCCGGGTATCCACGGCGGCACCCGGATGACCATCGACATCCGCCCGGCGGCGGCCGAACTCTCCGCCGAGGAGGTGCAGTTGTCGCTCGAGGCGACGCGCGTCACCACGGACTTCCTGCTGATCCTGCTCCACCGGTTCGCGGCGTGGCTCGTCGGCAAGAGGGTCCGGTTGCTGGCGGTGGAACTGCCGTATCCGGCGCCGCTGCCGCAACTCGCCGAGAACTACGACCACATCTTCGGTGTCCCCGTGACATTCGATTCCGACATTCCCGCAGTCGAATTCGACAACGCGGTGATGCGGGCGCCCATCATCCAGACCGAGGAGACGCTCGAGGAGTATCTGCGCGAGTCGCCGACGCTGCTGATGTCGGAGCGCGACTACGACAGCACGGCGTCCGCGCAGGTACGCCGGGTCCTCGAACACGGCATGAAGGGCCGCACCTCGACGGCCGAGGACATCGCGGAGATGCTGTCGATCAGCGTCCCCCACCTGCGCCGGCTGCTCCGGCAGGAGGGGACGTCACTGAACCAGTTGCGGGAGGAAGTGCTCCGCGACGCCGCCGTCGCCGGGCTCCGGCGCGGCGAGTCCGTGGACGACCTGTCGGCTCGGCTCGGCTTCTCCGAACCCAGCGCGTTTCGTCGCGCCTTCAAGCGCTGGACCGGCAGCACACCGAGTTCCTACCGCTGAGTCGCCGTTTGTCAGCTGACGCAGAACTCGTTGCCCTCCGGGTCGGTCATCGTGACCCACTCGCTCGGCCCCTGGCGGCCCCGGTGGAGCACGGTGGCGCCGGCCTGCTCGAGCTTCTCGGCGACCTCGTAGCGGGCGTCCCCGACCCTGATGTCCAGGTGGAGCCGGTTCTTCACCGTCTTCCGTTCGGGAACCAGCTGAAACAGCACGCGGGGGCGCTCGGGGTGCTCCGGATCGCGGATGGCCTGGCCCTCACGCCAGACCAGGACACCCTCGAACTCGATGGTGTCGGACTCCTGCGCGTGGCCGGCCTGCACGAGCCCGCGGATGAACTCCTCGTCGCTCGGCTCCACCTCCCAGCCGAGCGCCTGGGCCCACCATTTGGCCAGGGTATGCGGGTTCTCCGAGTCCACCGTGACTTGAAATTCATATCCCATGGCGCGACGGTACAGCGGGGCACCGACAGGTCCCGGTGCGCTGCGTCACCCGTCAGGGTTTGACCAGGATCCGGATGGGATCCCCCTCGTGGTTCGCGAGCTTCTCGACGCCCTTCGCGACGTCCTCGAGCGGGACGATCTCGCTGATCGACCGCGACAGGTCGAGTCGGCCGCGCGACACCAGTTCGGCGAGGGTTTCGATGTCGACGTTCTTGTAGCCCAGGTGGCCGAGTACCTGCTTCTTCGACAGCCCGAACTGCGCGGTGGTCCCTACCGACGCCTCTTGCGCGCTCAGTCCGACCGCGACGAGGCGGCCGCCCACCGTCAGGCAGTCGAGTGCCTGCTCGAACGTCAACTTCAGTCCGGCCGCGTCGAACGCGACGTCCAGCATCCGGCCTCCCGTCGCCTCCGCGACCTTCTCCTTCAGGTCCTCGTCCCGGGAGTCGAACGCGTAATCGGCCCCGAGTTCCAGAGCACGTTCCCGCACAGCGGGATTGATGTCGAACGCGATCACGGGGACGGCGCCGACCAGACGAGCCAACTGCACGATGTGGGTGCCGACGCCGCCCACGCCCCACACGCCGACGGTCTCCCCGACCACGACCTTGCCGGTGCGCACGACCGCACCGAACGGCGTCGACACCGCATCGGCGAGGAGGGCCGCCTGCTCGAACGGAACATTGTCCGGAATGCGGGTCAGTCCCCCGGCCTGCGCGACGGCGTACTCGGCCCACGCGCCGTCGTAGGCGAACGCCATGAGCTGGATGTTCAGGCAGTTCGTGAGGTCCCCGCGCCGGCAGTTGCGGCACGCGAAGCAGGGCCTGCCCGCGGACGGCACGACGCGGTCGCCTTCGGCCCAGCCGGTCACTCCGGCACCGACTTTCGCGATGGTGCCCGACGCCTCGTGACCCTGGGTCACCTCGGGCAGCAGCGCGGGAAACGTGCCGTCGATCAGACTCAGGTCGGAGTGGCAGATGCCGCAGAACTCCACCTTGACGAGCACTTCACCGGGGCCGGGCTCCGGGATCGGAACATCCTTCACAGCAATCCTTTTCGTGTCTGCGTGGAATCGTTCCGCCCGCATTGTCCCGGCCATCGCTCGCCCCTTCGTCGTCGTTGCCTCGACGGTACCCGCGACGAATGCCCGGGTGTGCATGATTCGGGCCACCCGCGCCGCGGCCGGCTCAGACGACCGCAGGCCGGGCCCGGTCCAGCGCGAGGTGGACGGCGAGCCCGCCGAGGACGCTTCCCATCACGAACTTCTGCGCCCGCAGCCATGCCGGGCGTCCCGACAGGAATGCCGCGACAGTTCCTGCGACGCAGACGATCAGCGCGTTCACGGTCAGCGCGACCACGATCTGCACACTGCCCAGCAGCAGGCTCTGCAACCAGACCGGTCCGGCGCCGGGGTGCACGAACTGCGGGATCAGCGCCAGGTACATCACCGCGATCTTCGGATTGAGCAGATTCGTCGTGAGATCCATCAGGAACACCCGGGCGGACGAATCCCGGGGCAGTGCCCGGGCAGGCGCGAACGGCGCACTACCGCCGGGCCGCAACGCGTGCCACGCCAGCCATCCCAGATAGCACGCGCCCGCCACCTTCAGCGCGGTGTACACCTGCGGGACGGCGGAGAACACCGCCGAAATACCCAGTGCCGCAGCGGCCAGATAGCACAGGAACCCGAGAGCGACACCGGCCAGCGAGACCAGGCCCGCCACCCTGCCCTGGGTGATGCTGCGCGAGACCAGATACAGCATGTTGGGTCCCGGCGTGAGAACCATGCCGAGCGCGATCGCCGCCACCCCGAGCACCGCCACCGAATCGATCATGTCCGTCACGATCCCACCGCGGCGACGCGCCGTCGCGGTCCAGTCCAGCCTCGGTGGACCTGTGTCCGGGTTGCATTCGTCGACGACCAGTGAGAACGTCGGAAGAGTAAAGCGTTGTCCAATCCGAAAGGGTGAAACACGAATTATGCGTACGGCCGTAGCCGACAACTACCCCACGAGGGACCGCGACGAGTGCACGATGACCGTCCGTCAGGACCCGGTCACCTGGTTCGATCCGAAACGGGGTGATACCCGGTCCGGTCCGCTCACTGCGAATCAGATTGCCGACTACGACAAGCGCGGATACCACTCCGCCGACGCGATCATCCCGCCGCGCGACGTGTTCGACCTGGTCGACGAGATGACCCGCCTCGCCGAGACCGACACGTTGCGCGGCGACGACCGCATCGTGCGGGAGAACGGTAACGGCGCCGTGCGGTCCGTGTTCGACGTCCACCGCCTCAGCGACGTCGTCGACGACATCATCCGCCGCCCCGAGGTGGTGGGTATCGCCCGGCAGATCCTCGGTTCGGACGTCTACGTCCACCAGTCGCGGCTCAACTTCAAACCGGGTTTCACCGGCGGCCCGTTCTACTGGCACTCCGACTTCGAGACCTGGCACGCCGAGGACGGAATGCCCACTCCGCGCGCTGCGAGCATCTCGATCGCGCTGACCGAGAACTACGGGCACAACGGCGGGCTGATGATCATGCCCGGATCGCACCGCGCGTACGTCTCGTGCGCCGGCGAGACCCCCGAGGACTACTTCAAGGAATCGCTGGTCAGCTGCGTTCCGCCCACCGGGTCGCCGGATCAGCCGACGCTCACCCGGATGGCCAACGAGTACGGCATCGACACGATGACCGGGCCCGCGGGTTCGGCCACCGTCTTCGATTCGAACTGCATGCACGGTTCGAACGGCAACATCACGCCGTTCGCGCGGTCCAACCTCTTCATCGTGTTCAACAGTGTCGAAAACACTCTCACGGATCCGTTCTCGGCGCCCGCACCGCGCCCCGGCTACCTCGGTAGCCGGGATTTCACCCCTCTGCGGTAATGAGCACCACGACGTATCGCGGCCCCGCTCCCTGACGTCGGAGCGGGGCCGCGGTGTTCTCGATGCGGCGGAACCCGTAGCCTTCGCGGCGCCCTGCGTGCGACGATGACTTGGCACGGTTCGACCGCCCGGCCCGGGGCGCCGGCCGAACCTTCATCTCCCGGAACGGGGAATGATGTTTGCCTACATCGCGCGTACCGTCGTCGCACACCCGTGGCGAGTCATCGCAGCCTGGGTCGTCGCCGCCATAGCGGTGATTCTCTTCGCACCCAGCCTCGACGACTACACCACCGGTAACCAGCAGACGTTCCTGCCCAGTTCATTCGAGTCGTCCGAGGCGCAGGCCGTCGGCAACCACTACTTCCCCAGCCTGTCCGGTGCCACCGGCAGCCTGGTGGTGGTCCGCGCCGACGACGCCCCGCTGTCTCCCGCCGACCAGCAGATGGCCCTGAATCTCGCGACTTCGCTGCAGAATTCGGCGATCCCGGGCGTGCTGAGCGTGCAGGGGTCGCCCACGTCGCTGTCCGCCGACGGGAAGGCCGCCGCACTGCAGGTGGTGTTCGCCGGGCAACCCGGTGACGACCAGGTCAACGACGCCGTTCCGGTCGTCCGGAACGACGCCGAGCAGCAACTGAACGGCACCGGACTGGTGAGCGGGCTGACCGGCAACGCGGCCATCCAGGTCGACACGACCGCCGCTTACGACAACGCCGACAAGGTCATCACGATCGCCACGGTGATCGTCATCCTCACGCTGCTCGGCCTGATCTTCCGCAGCCCCGTCATCGCGGTCCTGCCGGTCCTCGTGATCGGCGTCGTGCTGGCGGTGGTCACCGGGCTTACCGCCGTGCTCGCCGATCTGTTCGACTTCCAGGTCAGCACGTCACTCCAATCGATCCTCGTGGTCGTCCTCTTCGGTGTCGGCACCGACTACATCGTCTTCCTGCTGTTCCGGTACCGCGAGCGTCTCCGGCAGCAGGCCGCGGCAGGCTCCACCACCGACACGCACCGGGAAGCGCTCGTGTTCTCCACCGACGTCGTCGGACGCGTCGTCGCGTCGTCGGCGCTCACGGTCATCGTCGCGTTCGCCGCGCTGCTGCTGGCGAAACTCGGTTCGCTGACCACGCTCGCCCCGGGGCTCATCGTCGCGGTGGCCGCCATGCTCGTGACCGCGCTGACGCTCATTCCCGCCGTGTTCACCGTGCTGGGCCGCCACCTGTTCTGGCCGCTCGGCCCGGGGCACGACAGCCCCCACACACCGTTCGCCTCGATCGGCGCCGCGATCGGACGCCGCCCGGCCGTGTTCGCCGTCGTCATCGGCGTCGTACTGATCGCGCTCGCCTCGTTCGCGTCCAGCTACAAGTCGACGTACAACACGCTCGGCGAACTGCCCGCCGACACACCGTCCCAGCAGGCGTTCGACACCCTCGGCAAGTCGTTCCCCGCGGGCGCGCTCAGCCCCACCCAGGTGTACGTCGTGGCTCCCGGACCGCTCGACCCCGCGTCGCTGACGCCCCTCGTGACCGCGCTGACGCAAGTGCCGGGGGTGTCCTCGGTCGCCCCGCCGCGACCGAGTCAGGACGGTCGCGCCGCACTCGTCAACGTCATCCTCGCCGACGACCCCTACTCGAACGCGTCCCTCGACCTCGTCGAGGGACCGATCCGCGATGCCGCCCACGGAGCGGTCCCCGGCTCGGAAGTCGTTGTGGGAGGGCAGACGTCCACGTTCGTCGACGTCCGCGCTCAACTCGCGGCGGACACGCGCCTCGTCTTCCCCGTCGCCGCGGTCGCGATCGCGCTGATCCTCGCCCTGCTCCTGCTGGCGGTGCTCGCCCCGCTCAACCTGCTGGTGTGCGTGGCACTCACGTTCGTCGCCACCCTCGGCGCCGTCGTGCTCCTGTTCCTGCACGGCCTCGGCTACGACGGCATCGACTTCTCCATTCCGATCGTGCTCTACCTGTTCGTCGTGGCGATCGGCACCGACTACAACATCCTGCTCGCCTCGCGGCTGCGCGAGGAATTCCGCAACGGGTACTCCCCTCGCGCCGCCGCGCGGATCGCCGTCGCCAACGACGCCCCCACCGTCGCCGCCGCAGGCCTGATCCTCGCGCTGACGTTCGCGTCCCTGACCCTCACCGGACTGGCCAACCTCGCCGAACTCGGCTTCGGAGTCGCGATCGGCGTCGCGCTCGCCGCCTTCGCGATGGCCCCGATGCTGGTGCCGAGCCTGTCGGCGCTCGAACGTCGCGCCTTCTGGTGGCCGAGCAGGCAGAAGGCGGTCGTCGACACCGGCGACGACCGGGAGCCCGCGGTGCCGCGGTAGCTGCTGTCGTTTCTGCAGACGCACCACTTCTCAATTCGTGCACGGGTTCTCGGGCCCTGAATTCCGTGCGCGAACAGAGAAGGAGTGCGCGGCTGCGGCACAGGACCGAAAACGTGGGAACATACGTTCGACTGTTGGTGTAGCATGGCCGCATGACCTCCGCGGATGCGCGGTATGCGCTGCAGGCTTCGCTGTTCGACGACGCGTCGTTCGGTGTGGAGCTGGGCGAACTCGGGCCGACGGTGCAGCGTCGCACACTGACGGCGGGGGCGTGGGTGGACGTGCGACCGGGGTGGATGACCGGCTCCGACGAGCTGTTCACGACGCTCGCGGAGACGGTGCCGTGGAAGGCGGAGCGCCGCCAGATGTACGACCGGGTGGTGGACGTGCCGCGGCTCGTCCGGTTCTACCGAGAGGGCGAGCCGCTCCCCGACCCCCTGCTGGTCACCGCGCGAGACGCCCTGAGCAGGCATTACCTGCCCGAACTCGGCGAAGGGTTCGCCACGTCCGGACTCTGTTTCTACCGCGACGGGTCCGACAGCGTCGCCTGGCACGGCGACGACACCGGTCGCAGCCGAACCGAGGACACGATGGTCGCCATCCTCTCGCTCGGCGCCTCGCGTCCGCTGCTGCTGCGCCCGCGCGGCGGCGGGCACTCGATCCGGTACTCCCTCGGCCACGGTGACCTGCTGGTGATGGGTGGTTCCTGCCAGCGCACCTGGGAGCATTGTGTACCGAAGAGTGCCCGCGCGCTCGGACCGCGGATCAGCATCCAGTTCCGGACCCGGGGCGTGCGGTGACTATCCGCGCCGGGCCGCGACGGCCTGCGCCAGCCGGTCGAGTTGCGCGGCCGTGGTGTTCCAGTCGATGCAGGCGTCGGTGATCGACTGGCCGTAGGTGAGCTCCTCGGATTTTCCGAGGGTGAGGTCCTGGCGTCCGGCCTCGATGAAGCTCTCCACCATCACGCCGACGATCCCCTTTTCGCCTGCCTCGAGGCGGGCCGCGATGTCGTCCAGCACGTCGACCTGCTTCTCGTGGTTCTTGCTGCTGTTGCCGTGGCTGGCGTCGATGACGACGCGTTCCGGCAGACCGGACTTGTTCAGCCGGGCGAGCGTGTCCGCGACCGTCTCTGCGTCGTAGTTCGGTCCGTCGCTGCCGCCCCGCAGGATGACGTGGCAGTCGGGGTTGCCCATGGTGCGGATCAGCGCGGCCTGCCCGTCGAGGTCGGTGCCGGGGAACACGTGGCTCGCCGCGGCGGCGCGGGTGCCGTCCACGGCCACCTGCACGTCGCCTTCCGTCGAGTTCTTGATGCCGACGGGCATCGACAGCGCGCTGCACAGCTGCCGGTGCACCTGGCTGGCGGCGGTGCGGGCACCGATCGCGCCGTAGGTGACGAGGTCGGCGATGTACTGCGGCATGATCGGGTCGAGGAATTCGCAGCCGACCGGCAGGCCGAGGGAGGACACGTCGAGCAGCAGCTTGCGGCCCATGCGGATCCCGGTGTCGATGTCGAACGTGCCGTCCAGGTGGGGGTCGTTGAGCAGACCCTTCCAGCCCAGCGTGGTGCGCGGCTTCTCGAAGTAGACCCGCATCACGATGTGCAGGTCGTCGCGCAGTTCCTCGGCCTTGGCGGCGAGCCGGCGGGCGTAGTCCATCGCGGCGACGGGATCGTGCACGGAGCACGGGCCGACCACGACGAGCAAGCGGTCGTCGTCGCCGTTCAGCACGTTCACCGTGTCGGCGCGGCCCGAGCGGACGGTCGCGGACGCGACGTCGTCGGGGGCGTGTTCGCGGCGCACGACGGACGGCGCCACCAGCGGGCTGATGCTCACGGTGCGCTGGGCGTCCAGGCGATCACTGCTGGTCGTGGTGTCGAGAGTGACAGTCATGGGTTCGGGGTTCCTGTTCTCAGGCCGGCCCTCGAAGACTGTGGAGATTCCCGCGAGCCGGTCTGTAATCCGGCTCTGGGGTGGAGGAGGTCAGCGCGTGGTTACGCCGACCGGCCCACCCGGGGCCGGCCTGCTAAACCAGAAATATGCGCGCTGCATGACGGCCACAGTAACGGCTGGCCCGGATCGGCGCCACACCCACCCTCCCCTGACATTTGTCAGGGTGAGGTCGTGACGGACGTGTGAGGGTCGCCGGCCGCCCGGATCGCACGCTGAATGCATGACATCGACAGAACCCCGCACCTCCGCGAAGGCGTCCGCGTCGCAGGCTCCGGCAGTCAGGCTGCGCGGCGTCCACAAGCACTTCGGTGACGTTCACGCCGTGCGCGGGCTGGACCTCGAGATCCGGCCCGGTGAGATCGTCGCGTTCCTCGGCCCGAACGGCGCAGGCAAGACCACCACCGTCGACATGGTCCTCGGACTGTCCCGCCCCACCGCCGGCGAGGTGTCCGTCTTCGGCACGGACCCGCGCACCGCGATCGCGAAGGGACTCGTCTCCGCGGTCATGCAGACGGGCGGCCTGCTGAAGGAACTGACGGTCGCGGAGACCGTCCGGCTCACCGCAAGCCTGTTCGCCGACACCCGGCCCGTCGACGAGGTCCTCACCCGCGCCGGTATCGCCGATCTCGGAAACCGGTTGGTGGGCAAGTGCTCCGGCGGGCAGCAGCAACGACTGCGGTTCGCGATGGCACTGCTGTCCGATCCGGAGTTGCTGATCCTCGACGAGCCGACCACCGGCATGGACGTCGAGGGCAGGCGGGACTTCTGGTCGGCGATCCGCGCCGACGCGGACAGCGGCCGGACGGTCGTCTTCGCAACGCACTACCTCGAGGAGGCCGACGCGTACGCCGACCGGATCGTGCTGGTGCGCAAGGGGAAAATCGTCGCCGACGGCACCGCCGCCGAGGTGAAGGCGCTGGCCGCGGGACGCACCGTCCGCGCCCACTTCCCGGGCGCGGACCGGGAACAGCTGTTCGCGATTCCCGGCGCCGACAGCATCGAGGTGCGCGCGACAGCGTCCTGATCCACTCGACGGACACCGACGCCGTGGCCCGCCACCTGCTCACCCGCACACCCGCCAGCGACCTCGAAATCGTCTCCCGGGGCCTCGAAGACGCGTTCATCGCGCTCACCTCCGACGACTCCGCCACGGAAGGACCGAACTCGTGACCACCCTCGCCGCCCACCGCCGCGTTCCCCCGCTCGGCGGTCTCAACACCACCCTCCTCGGACTCGAACTGCGTCGCCTGCTGCGCAATCGGCGCACGATGATCATCACCCTCGTGATGCCGGTGGTGTTCTTCCTCATCTTCGGACTGAACCCGAGTTACTCGGGGGAGAGCGCGGGCAACGGGAACGTCTCGGCGTACGTGATGATCAGCATGGCGCTGTACGGCGCGATGATCGCGACGACGAGCGGCGGTGCGATGGTGTCGGTGGAGCGGGCGTCCGGGTGGAGTCGGCAGTTACGGCTCACCCCGTTGTCCCCGGGGGTCTACATCCTCGTCAAGGTGCTGGTCGCGATGATGCTCGGGCTCGCGGCCGTCGGCGTCGTCTATCTCGTGGGCGCGTTCACGTCCGTCCAGATGGACACGTCCCTGTGGTTCACGACGGCCCTGATCACCTGGCTGGGCTCTGCAGTGTTCGCGGCGTTCGGCCTGTTCATGGGATATCTGCTGCCGAGCGAGAACGTCATGCAGATCCTCGGCCCCGGGCTCGCCGTGCTCGGCTTCGCGGGCGGCCTGTTCATGCCGCTGCAGGACGGCTCCGTGTGGGCGTCGATTGCACAGTTCATGCCCACGTACGGGCTCAGCCAGCTCGTGCACGCACCGCTCACCGGCGACGCTATGCAGTGGACGTGGGTCCTGAACGTCGCGGTGTGGCTGGCGATCTTCGTCGGCGGTGCGGTGTGGCGGTTCCAGCGCGACACCGAGCGAGTGTGACGGCGGTATCGTGGCTTCCGTGACCACCCCCGACGGCCCCGTCGTGACCAGGCGATGGGGCCGTTTCGGATTCGTCTTCGCCGCCGCGTGGACGGTGTTCCTGTTCCAGCCCTTCTTCGACGGCTGGGCCGACCGCGGTCACGTCCGGGGCTGGATCGGGATGATTGCCACGCTCGCGTTCGCGGCGACGTATCTCGCGATGTTCCGGTGGTCGCATACCCGCCGCGCGCACAACGAGTTTCGGCCGCCGCTGAACCAGGCGCTGCCGGTGATGGCGGCGCTGTTCACGCTCGCGGCGGTCATGACCCTGGCCGTGGGGCCGTCGGGATTGTCCGCCGCCGTCTTCCTCGCGGTGTCGGCGATCATCCTGCTGCCCGCCTGGCTCGGTGGCGTCACCGCCCTCACGATCGCCGTGCTCGTAGAGGTGATCTCCACGGCCATGGGCTGGGGTTCGGGCACCGGGCTGTCGCTGGGTGTGTGCGCGGCGGCGTTCGCGATGTTCGGGGTGACCAAGCTGATCAACCGCAACATCGAACTGGTCCGCGAACGGGAGGAGAGCGAACGGCTCGCGGTGCAGGAGGAACGCACCCGAATGGCCCGCGACCTCCACGACATCCTCGGGCACTCCCTCACCGTCATCACCGTCAAGGCCGAACTCGTGGGCCGGCTCCTCGACATCGACCTGGACCGGGCCCGCACGGAAGTGGCAGACCTGGAACGTCTTTCCCGCGACGCGCTCGCCGACGTCCGGCAGGCCGTGCAGGGAATCCGGGGACTGTCGCTGCCGATGGAGATCGCCCGGGCCAGGGAAGCGTTGCGGGCGGCCGGGATCGAGGCCGAGCTACCGGGCAGCACCGAGTCCGTGCCCACCGAATTGCGCGAGTTGTTCGCGTGGTCCGTCCGCGAGGGTGTCACGAACGTGGTCCGGCACAGCGGCGCGACGCTCTGCGCGGTCACGGTGGGCGAACGCGACGTCACCGTCGTCGACAACGGTTCCGGCTGTGGCGAATTCGCCCACGGCAACGGGCTCGTCGGCCTGCGGGAGCGCGCCGCCGCGGCCGGAGCACGGGTCGTCATCACCCACCCGCAACCCGGCGGATTCTCGTTGCACGTGCTGAAGGAAGAGGTCCCGTGACGATCCGGTTGCTGCTCGCCGACGACCAGGCACTCGTCCGCGGCGCCCTCGCCGCCCTGCTCGACCTCGAACCCGACCTGACGGTGGTCGCGGAGGTCGGGCGCGGCGACGAGGTGGTCGCCGCGGCCCGCGAGCACTCCCCCGACGTCGCGCTCCTCGACGTCGAGATGCCCGGCCTGGACGGGATCGCCGCCGCGGCGGCACTGCGCGCCGAGGTGCCGCAGACCCGCGTCCTGATCGTGACGACGTTCGGTCGTCCCGGCTACCTGCGCAGGGCCCTGCAGGCGGGGGCGTCGGGATTCGTCGTGAAGGACACCCCGGCCCGGCAACTCGCCGACGCCGTGCGCCGGGTCCACGCGGGACTGCGCGTCGTCGATCCCACCCTCGCCGCCGACAGCCTCGTCAGCGGGGAATCGCCGCTCACCGACCGGGAGACCGACGTGCTGCGGGCCGCGCGGGACGGTGCACCGGTCGCCTCGATCGCGGCCGCACTGTTTCTCTCCGCGGGGACGGTGCGCAACCATCTGTCGTCGGCGATCGGCAAGACCGGCGCCAGCACCCGCGCCGAGGCCGTCCGCGCGGCGGAGTCCCACGGCTGGCTGTAGGCGGCTCCGCCGCCCGTGAGTGGTTAGGGAGTCCCTGGACTCGTCAGCCACTCACGGGGCCGGAGGCCCTGGTCTGCGACGGATTCTCCCCGAACCGCCGGCGGTAGGACGCCGCGAACAGGCCGAGGTTGACGTATCCCCACGCGCCGGCAATCGAGGCGACGGTCTCGCCGGGAGGTGCGGTGAGCAGTTCCTCCCGGATGCTCCGAAGCCGCTGCTCACGCACGTACTCGGCCGGCGTGGTGTCCAGGTATTTCCGGAACGATCCGGACAGGGTCCGGACGCTGACCCCCACCGCGTCGGCGATGTCGGAGGCCGTCGGCAGTTCGCGGGCGCACTCGCGGATGTACTGGACGGCGTGCCGCACGTAGCCCGGTGCCGCCGGGCCGGTGGTCCGGTCCGGGTCGACTCCGGCGCGGGCCGCCCATTCGGTGAGCAGGTGGCCGACGAGCAACTCCTGCAGGTTGAGCCCGATGCGCCCGTCGGCGGCGTGTCCCGGTAACTCCCCCGTCGTCCGCATGGCGTACCCGAGCAGCGCCTGCCAGCCGGACCCGCCGCCCCCGATGACGCATTTGCGTTGCCAGAGAACATCTCCCGGATCGAATCCCCACCAGCGCACCGCCGTGTCGGCGAGCATCCGGTGGGGAATCGTGAGATTGAGTTGCACGTGGTCCGGCGAAAATTCGACGAGGTAGTCGATTCGGCTGCAGTCGGCGACGAACGTGTCACCGGCCGGTGTGTCCGCCGTGGCGTCGCAGTCGACGTGGTGCCGGGCGTTCCCGCGGATGGTCGTGAGAACGAGCGCGTTTCCGGCATCGGGTGAGAAGTCGCCGACGGAGACAGGGATTCCGTAGGAGAACCGGGTGACGGTGATGTCGCCGATCTTCGTGGAGTACATGCTCGACCTGGGCGCCAACCCGACCCCGAGCGGACGCACGACATACGGCATGTACACGCGGTCGGACCAGTGCCGGATCTGGTCCCAGTCGTCCGACGTCCTGCGCTCGGCGACCGGTGGCCCTCCCACCGCAAACGGATCCAGCGCGACCATGCGTCGAGTATGCCCTGTGCGCCTTTTTGGTAGCGGGAACAACCAGAAAGGCGCACAGGCAGCATTGCTTATATCGTGAGTGTGTGCTCATAATATGGGTGTACCTGTGACACCAGTCACTGCCCGCCTCCTCGAAGGACGCGCACATGTCAGACGTAGGAATCCTGATCAACACCACGGTCGCCGTAGCGGCGGTCGTGCTGATGATCGTGCGTTTCAAGTTCAACCCCGTGGTGTCGCTGGTCGTGGGATCCGCGTACCTCGGACTCACGACAGGACTCGGCACAGCCAAGACGGTGGAAGTCATCAGCACCGGTTTCGGCGACATCATGGCCGAAGTAGGACTTCTGATCGCCTTCGGCGTCCTGATGGGCGCCATGCTGAAAGAAATGGGCGCCATCCAGCGCCTGGTCGGAACGCTTCTCCGGGTGTTCGGGCCGAAACGAATGCCCTATGCGATGTCGCTGACGATCGCGACGTTGCTGCAGTCCATCTTCCTCGACGTCCTGCTGGTCATCTCGGCGCCGCTGGCCCGCAACCTCGCACCGAAGGTCGGCCGGGTCGGGACCGCCCGCATGGCCACCGCCCTCGCCATCGGTCTCGAGTGCGGCATCGTCCTCATGGTTCCCGGTGTCGGCGCCCTCGCCTTGGCCGGACTGCTCGGTGTGCCGCTCGGCAAGATGCTGATCTTCGGGCTCATCCTGGTGATCCCGACCGTGGCGATCTCGGTCGCGATCATGTCGTTCCTGTTCACCCGCGGTTGGTGGAATCCGGACAAGGACGAGGAGCACTTCCATCAGACGGTCGTCGACGACGAAGAAGAGGACTGGACCGACGGCACCGGTGGCAGCACCCCTCGGCCGGACGCCGGCGGAGGTGTCGCCCAGGCGCAACGCGCCGCGACCGTCACCACCGAGCGCACCAAGCACGACCGTCCGCTGATCCTGCTCCTCGCCCCGCTGCTCTTCTCCCTCCTGCTCATCGCGACCGGCGCGATCCTGGACATCGCCGACATCAGCAACCCGGTCGTCTCGTTCGTGTCGGAGCCGCTCATCGCGTTGCTGATCGGACTGATCGGCACCAGCTTCGTCGGCCGGTTCAGCATCGGCCAGCACCGCGTCCAAAAGGCGATCGCCAGCGGTTTCAGCGAGAGCGGCCAGATCCTCATCCTCACCGGTGTCGGCGGATCCCTCGCCGCGACCATCGCCGCGGTGGGCCTCGGCGACATCCTCGGCAAGTACTTCACCGCCAATCACGCGGCTCCGCTGCTGATGGTCTGGGTTGTCGCCGCCGTCCTGCACATCGCTGTCGGCTCGGTGACGATCTCCGCTATCACCGCCGCGGGCATCCTCGCGCCCATCGCCCCCACCCTCGGGCTCGACCCGGTCCTCATCGCTCTCGCGGCCGGCGCCGGCTCCCTGTTCGCGGTGCATGTCACCAGCAACACGTTCTGGTTGCTGCAATCCTTGATGGGTCAGACCACACGAGGCACGCTGAAGACGTGTTCGGTGGGAGTATCGGTGGCATCGGTCGTCGCAATACTGCTCGTCCTGCCCATGAGCCTCGTTCTCTGAGCGTCACTATCAGTTAAGGATCACCATGTTCTCCGACAACACCATTCGGCCTCTCGACGGCGTTCGGGTACTCGAGCTGGGCAATTACATCGCCGCACCGACGGCGGGCCGGATGCTCGCCGACTTCGGCGCCGAGGTCATCAAGGTGGAGCGCCCGAAGACCGGCGACGAACTGCGTAACTGGCGCCTGTACTCCGGCGACACCTCGATGCTGTACCGCACGATCAACCGGAACAAGAAGTCGATCGTGCTGGACCTGCGCACCGAGGAGGGCAGGCAACTCGTCCTCGACCTCGCCGCCCACTGCGACATCCTGCTGGAGAACTTCCGGCCCGGCACGCTGGAGAAGTGGGGTATCGGACCGGACGCGTTGAACGAGGCCAATCCGGACCTGGTGATCGCAAGGATCTCGGCGTTCGGGCAGACCGGACCGATGTCGCAGCGGCCGGGCTTCGCCGCGGTCGCGGAGGCCGCAGGCGGGTTCCGCGAACTCGTCGGCGACCCGGACCGGCCACCGGTGCGGGTCGGGGTGTCGATCGGCGATTCGATCGCCGGACTCTATGCGGCGTTCGGGGCGGTGATGGCACTGTTCCAACGCGAGGCCGCGAAGGTCGCCGGCACGCAGGGCCCGTCCCTGCCGCATCGGATCATCGACGTCGCGCTGAACGAATCGATCCTGTCGATGATGGAGTCGCTGATCCCCGACTACCTGGCGTACGGCATCAAACGCGAACGCGTCGGCGGCCGGATGGAGGGCATCGCCCCGTCGAACGCGTACACCTGCAACGACGGCAACAGCATCATCATCGCCGGCAACGGGGACGCCATCTTCCAGCGCTACATGGAGACCATCGGCCGCCCCGACCTCGGCGCCGACCCGGACCTGTCCACCAACGCCGGACGGTGGGCGCGCCGCGACGAACTCGACGCCGCGATCGGCGAGTGGACCATCCAGTACTCGCGCGACGACGCGCTGAAGATCCTCGACACCGCCGGGGTGCCGTCGGGTCCGATCAACACCGCCGCCGACATCTGCAGCGACGACCAGTACGCGGCCCGCAACATGATTCAGCAGTTCACCGTCGACACCGGTGAGGCCGAGCCGAAGCAGGTCGGGTTCCCCGGCATCGTCCCGGTGATCGGCGGACAGTCGCTGCCGATCCGCAACGTCGGACCGGACCTCGGCGAGCACACCCGGGAGGTCCTCGAGACGCTGCTCGGCAAGACCCCGGAACAGATCGACTCCCTCGTCAACGACACGGTAGGTGACATCTCATGACGCAATCCTTCGAATCACGCGCCCTGCTCCGCGACGTCACCCTGCGCGACGGACTACAGCTCACCGGCAAGATGCTGCCCACCGCCCGGAAGCTCGAGATCGCGCGACGACTCCTCGAACTCGGCGTGCCCGCCCTCGAGATCGGGTCGATGGCCCGCCCCGACCTCGTCCCGCCGATGGCGAACACCGTCGAGGTGATCTCGGAACTGACCCCGGAGGAACTGGAGCACTGCTGGGTGTGGGTCGCCACGCCCCGGCACGTGGAGAAGGCCGCCGCCGCGGGCGCACGCCATTTCCAGTACTGCTTCTCCGCGTCCGATTCCCACAACCAGGCGAACATCGGCCGGTCCACCGAGGACAGCCTCGCCGCGATGCCCGCCGCGATCGAACTCGCGCAGGACGTCGGGGGCAGCATCCAATTGTGCATCGCGACGTCGTTCACCTGCCCGTTCGAGGGCCGGGTGCCGGAGCAGCGGGTGATCGACATCGCCAACGATCCGCGCGCCCACGGCGCCGTCGACGTCGTCGTCTGCGACACCCTCGGCCAGGCGGTCCCTGCCGAGGTGTACTCCCTCGTCTCCCGGGTCCGGCTCGAGACCCCGCAACGCGGCATCGTCTTCCACGGTCACGACACGTGGGGGCTGGGGGTCGCGAACAGTCTCGCCGCGGTCGCGGCGGGCGCAATGACCGTCGACGGCGCACTCGGCGGGCTCGGCGGCTGCCCGTTCGCGCCCGGCGCCAGCGGCAACACCGCCAGCGAGGACCTCCTGTTCGCCACCCGCCCGGACTGGCTGAACCCCACCACGTTCGGCTCGCTGGTGGAACTGTCCGAGAAGACCCTCGCCGAACTCGGCGAGGCCAATCGGTCCAAGGCCGCGCAGGGCGCGCGCTCCAACGCGTCCGCGTTCGAGTGGGTCATAGGCGGCGGCCGATGAGTGGCGCCCGGTTCTACGTCACCACCCCGATCCCCGAACCCGCCCTCACGCTGCTGCGCGCCGCGGGCAGCGTCGAAGTGCCCGAGGAACTTCCGGACGCCGCCCGGCTGCGGGAGGTCTGCGTGTCCGGCGACTACGACGTGGTGGTGTCCCAACTACGCGACACGTTCGACGCCGACCTCCTCGCCGCCGCGAAGATCCGCGGGATCTCCAACTACGCGGTCGGGTTCAACAACGTCGACATCGGTGCGGCCACCGCCAACAAGATCCTCGTCGGCAACACCCCGGGGGTTCTCACCGACTCCACCGCCGACGTCGCGATGCTGCTGATCATGGCCACCGCGCGCCGGGCGGTGGAGGCCGACACGTTCGTCCGTTCCGGCAAGTTCACCGGCTGGGAACCGAACCTGCTGCTCGGCCAGGATGTTTCGGGGAGCACCCTCGGACTCGCCGGATTCGGTCGGATCGCCCGCGCCACCGCCCGCCGGGCACTGGCCTTCGGCATGCAGGTGCTGTTCTGCCCGCGGCCTCCCGGTGACCGGCCGGTGCCGGACGCCGAACTCGGCGAGTTCGCCGGACGCGTCACCCATACCGACTGGGACACCCTCGTCACCACCAGTGACTTCCTGTCCCTGCATGTTCCGCTGAACGAGCAGACACGGCACCTGGTGGACGCGGACGTCCTGCACGCGATGAAGCCGACGACGATCCTCGTCAACACCGCGCGCGGTCCCGTCGTCGACGAGACCGCCCTCGTCGCCGCCCTGAAATCCGGGGAGATCGCCGGGGCCGGACTGGACGTCTACGAGGACGAGCCCGCGCTCGCACCCGGGCTCGCGGAACTGCCGAACACCGTGCTGCTCCCCCACCTCGGCAGCGCCACCGTCGCCGTACGGTCCGAGATGGCGCGGCTGTGCGCCGAAAATGCGGTGGCCATGGCGCAGAACCGGATCCCACCGCACCCGGTCAACCCGGAGGCGTGGACGTCGTGACGGACGCCGCGACCCGTCCTGAAGGACGAGCACGCCTCACGACGGGTAGCGGCCGCCCAGCGTCCGGGTGACCTGCTCGGCGCTGCCGACGAGCAGATCCACCCACTTCTCGCACTGTTCGCGAGGCATGCGGAGGGTCGGCCCGCTGATCGCCAGCGCGCCGAGCACGTCGCCGGACGAATCGAACACGGGCGCAGCCAATCCCGAAGCGCTGTCCTCCCGCTCCCCGGCCGTGATGGCGTACCCGTCGGCCCGCGCCTGGTGGATCAGGTCGCGCAGCACCGCGGTGTCGGTGACGGTGCCCTCCGTCATCGGTTCGATGGGTCCGGCGAGGACCTGCTCGGTGAGGTCCGGGTTCCAGGCGAGCAGCACCCGGCCGGCCGACCCCGCAGGCAGGGGGACGATCTTTCCGACGTACATGTTCCGTCGCAGGGCATGCTCGGTCTCCGCGATGGCCACGCACACGCGGTAGCCCTGCTCGACCCGGAAGAAGCTGGCGGTCTCACCGGTAGCGTCGCGGATCTCCTTCAGCACCGGTGTGACGACGGCCAGCACGTCGAGTCCCTTGGTGGCCGTTGCCGCCCAGAACGCCATCTTGACGCCGATCCGGATCTGGTCGCCGGACCGGTCGAGGAATTCCTGCGCCACCAGGTTGCTGACCAGCCTTTGGACCGTCGACGTCGGCAGGCCCGTGGCCTGGTGGATCTCGCCCAGCGTCATCGACGGACGCGACAGGCTGAAGGCATCGAGGATCTCCGTGATCTTGCTCAGCACCAGCAACGGCTGGTGCTTGGAGGTCAATTCGCCGTCTTCCGCTCGCATACCCACGACGATAGTCGCCCCCACCAGCACGTGAGTGCCGAAGGATGGCGGAACACACTTCGGCACTCACATGGGGAGAAAATACCGTCGCTACTCGAGCGGCGATGTGGTACCAATTGAAGATGCTCGAATTCGACTCGACGAAAGGCGCATGAGCGCCCTCCGAGATTTCTCTCCGACACGTTGCTGCGGGGAATTCACCCGCGCGTTCGGCGCGCTTCGCTCGGTACCCACCCGGTGCCGCGACCCTGCCTTCACATTCGCTGTGCCCCACGACGTCTTCGAGGAAGGAGGTACACATGAAATTAGCTGAGGCACTGGCCGAACGCGGCGATCTGACGCGCCGGGTGGAGCAACTGAAGTCGCGCATCCTCACCAATGCCCGACATCAGGAGGGCGAGGCGCCGGCGGAGGACGCCGCGGCGCTCCTCGCCGAACTGGACGAGGTCCTGGACCGCACGGAAGTCCTGGTGCGCAGAATCAACCGGACGAATACCGCTGCGCCACTCGGCGATGCGAGAATCACGGACGCGCTGGCCCGCCGGGACATGCTGCGCATCCGGCACCGGGTGGTGTCCGCGGCAGCGGATGCCGCCTCGGGTCGTGAGCAGGACCGATACGGCAGGCAGCTGCGCTCCGAACTCGTCTTCGTCGCGGCGTTGCCCGTCCGGGATCTCCGGCGTAGGGCGGACGATCTCGCGCGGCGGATCCGGGAAATCGATCTGCAAGTGCAGAAGGCGAATTGGGAAGTCGAGTTGCTCGACTGACGTTTCGCCGGGTAGTAGGTAACCGTTCCGGAGGCGAGCACGCACCGCGGTCGGCGGCAATCCGGCCACTTCTCCTGCGCGGAGGGCAGCGCACCCCGGGCACACACCCGGATCACAGTGCAGCCCTGCACAACGCACAGGTGACGGTGCACGGCGCACAACTCATCACCGGGTGCTGATCGGGAACGGCGAGGGCGGGTAAGGGGCTACCCACACACGTGAGTGGCAAAGCGTGCCGGAGCACACTTTGTGTCCGCATTGCCCGCCGACGCCACTCCTGTGTTCGGAGACCGAGTGGGATCGACAAGAGCGTTCATTCTCTCGCGTG
>NZ_WXYH01000319.1:0-505 GCF_009872365.1 Rhodococcus sp. T7 | reverse complement strand
GTGTCGTCGTACGCCGCCGCGCTCGAACTCGAGAATCGCGGGCAGGCACTGCTCACTCGCGGCGACGACATGCCCGAAGCCCTGGCCGCGTTCAAGGAAAAGCGCAGCCCCCAGTTCACGGGACGGTGATCCAGATGACGCAGACGGATACGCGGGAGAATACGGCGGTGCTGAACAATTACGCGCCGCCGCAGCTGGAGACCCTCACCCTCGAGGTGCTGGAGGGCAAGATCGTCGTCCTCACGATCAATCGGCCCGACCGGATGAACTCGATGGTCGTGAAGATGTTCGAGGAGTTCAACACCGTCGCATACGCCCTGCGCGACACGGACGCGCGGGCGCTGATCATCCGCGGTGCGGGCGATCGCGTGTTCTGCGCGGGCTTCGACCTCGACGAGATCAGCGTGATCACCGAAATGGGTGTGCGTGAGTTCCTCAGGTTCCAGGAGACCGCGACCGGTGGCCTGGCGGCGCTGCACCACCTGCCGTTCCCGGTGATCGCCGC
>NZ_WXYH01000032.1:0-20550 GCF_009872365.1 Rhodococcus sp. T7 | reverse complement strand
TCGTGCGATACGAACGCGCTCGGGACGCCGCGGCCGCGATCACCGTTCCCACGATGCTCGTTCGTGGCAAGCAATCCCACGTGGTCAGTGAGGAAGGCGCGAAGGAACTGCTCGAGCTGATCCCGACCGCGAAGCTGGTCGACGTCACCGGGGCCGGTCACATGGTCGCCGGCGACGACAACGATGTCTTCAGTGGCGGGTTGAAGGGATTCCTCGACGACGAGGTTGTCGCCGTCCGCCGCTGAAGACGCCGATCCCCTCGAACATCACCTGCCATGGGCTCATCGTGGATCCGCGTCCGTGCTGTATCGGTCCTCGCGATGCCGGGGCTCGTCGGAGGACTCGTGGGCGACCGAGACGAGTCATGTGAGCCAGGGCTCCTGGCCCGCCTCCTTCACGATGCGTTCGCCGTGGTCGAGTTCCCCCGGGTGTCCATTCCCGAGAGCGACCTCAATCGACCTCGGCGCCCGGGACGGGAAGGACGATCAGGCGTACGGCCTCCTGCGCGATCGATTCGCTCGTGTATTTTTCGCGGCTGCTGTACCACCGGGACACCCAGTTGACCATGCCGAGAATGAGCCTGGTAGCCACGAGGGGATCGTCGGCGCGCAGGTGGCCGCCCTCGATGGCACGCTCGACCGTTCTCGTCCACAGTCGTTCGTACCCACTGGCCCATTTGCGCCATCTCTCGTAGGTTTCCGCCGGCAGCCCTATCCCGAAGTACACACCCGCGTACTCACGCATGCGGATCGAGGCGTCCACCTGGAACTCGATGAGAGCGATGAGGGCCTCGCGTGGGCCTTTGATCTTCCGCATCAGCTTGCGGGCCTCGACCTCGACGTTGCGGGCGCTCCGCTCGAACAACAGCGTGTGCAGGTCGTCCATCGAGCGGACCGTTCGGTAGAGGGTTGCGCGCGACAGGCCGAGTTCCTCCGCCACGGACTCGATGGACACCGCGTCGTAGCCCTTCTCGGCGTACAACTTGGCCGCGACGTCCGCCACGACATCCAGGTCGATGACGCGCCGTGGCCGCCCCACCGGACGTTTGCCGCCGTCGGCTTCGGCGACAGTCTCGGTCGTCCTCCCGTTTTTCCCCGGCATCGTGCCTCCACATCGCATCGGATATCGGGTCCACGATACGAGATCATGCGTCGTTCGACGCCGATCCCCGGACGGGGCGTCCTCGTGCAGGGTCGGAAGCCTCGGTTGACGCCAGTTTGCTATTTTGAGATAGTTAATTTCGTAATCATCGGGACACCGGCCCGCAGCGCACACGGAGGTCTTATGTCTTGGCAGGGGATCAGGCATATTCCGGTCACCCAGATTCTGGCCGAGCTGGTCTCGACGAAACCCGGCGGTATCTTCGCCAAGTTCGGGGAGTGGGCCCCCACGTACGCCGAGATCGACGCCCGCGCGAAGGAACTTGCCGGTCAGCTGCACGCCCTGGGCGCGCTCCCGGGAGACCGGATCGCCACGCTGGCGCCGAATCGGTACGAGCTACTCGAACTCTTCGTCGGTATCGCCGAGCTGGGCGGTATCCAAGTTCCGCTCAATCCCTACCTGAAGGGCGAGTTTCTCAGCCATCAACTGCGAGATTCCGCAGCCAGGATCGTGGTCACCGACGGACCGGGCTGGCGCGCACTACGCCCACTGCTGCCCGCGGTGCCGTCGATCGAGGCGGTCGTGCTGTTCGACGACGTGGACGACCGCTCGGCCGACATTCCCACCCTGCTCTACCGGGAGATGCCCGACGCCATCGCGCCCTCGGTCGACGTGGGCCCCGAATCGACGATGGCGATCATGTACACGTCCGGTACCACCGGGCAACCGAAGGGATGCGTCCTCTCGCACGGCTACTACGCGCGGGCCGGCCAGACCATCGCCGAGGTCATGAGGTTGACCGAGGACGATGTCTTCCTGACCCCGCTGCCGCTGTTCCACGCGGGTGGCCAACTGGCGTCGATCATGCCGTCGCTGATCGCCGGTATTCCCGTCGTCGTGGTCCCGGCTTTCAGCGCAACCGGATTCTTCGAGACAGCCACCGAGGCCGGCGCCACCGTCGCCAACGCGGTGGGCGCGATGGGGATGATGCTGCTCGGTACGCCGCCGGGCAAGTACGACACGGCGCACAAACTCCGGCTGTTCAACGTGTCGCCACTGGCGTCGACGTATCACCCGGAATTCCGGGAACGATTCGGTGTCGATCCCTGGACCGAGTCGTACGGACAGACCGAATGCGTGTTCCAGACCCTGAACTCCCCGTACGGGGAGCGCGACCGGGACAGCAACGGTAAACCGCTGCGCGACCTGGAGATCGCGTTGCTCGACGACCGGGGGCAGCAGGTGCCGGAGGGCGAGGTGGGCGAGATCTGCGTGCGTCCGCGGCACCGCTTCGCGATGTTCGACGAATACTGGGGCCGCCCGGAAGACACCCTGGACGCATTCGAGGGGTTGTGGTTCCACACCGGTGACTACGGCACGATCCGCGAGTCCGGTGCGCTCCGCTTCGTCGACCGCAAGAAGGACGCGCTTCGGGTGCGCGGCGAGAACGTGTCGAGTCTCGAACTCGAAGCGGCGCTGTGCCGCCATCCCGCCGTCGTCGAGGCCGCTGTGCACGCCGTGCAGTCCGAACTGGGGGAGGACGACATCAAGGCGTGCCTGGTCGTGCGGCAGGGGGAGACGGTCGAACCGTCCGGTCTGTTCGAATGGATGCAGGACCACGTTCCGTACTTCGCGGTCCCGAGGTATATCGAGATCGTCGCCGAGCTCCCGAGGAACCAGGTCGACCGGATCCAGAAGCACCTGCTGCGTGAGCGTGGTGTGACCGCCGGAACCTGGGACCACCGCGCTCTCGGGCTGACCATCGCCCGGGGCGCGCGCCGCTGAGTCTCGTCAATCGTGGGATGTTCAGTTTTTCAAGCGAATTGGCTATACGGAGAACTCTCGTGCCCCGGTGATCGGCCTCTCCGTGACGCCTGCTCCGCGGTACTCGCGACGCAAGGTGTGGCACTGCTGTGCGTGTGGGGTCCCATGCGCAAAATCGTTGCGATGCAAGCGTGTCGGTGGCGATTGATGTCCGGAAATACCTCCGAAACTAATTTGCGACGATAAGTCTTGCAATTATCGATCACGGCTCATAGAGTGGGTCACGTCACACCGACCCAGCTTCGACGGCAACCCTGGCCCGAAGGCATGCGGTCTCGGAACCCCTAGGAGAGGCATGTCGAGTTTATTGCCGTTCGTGATTGCCGGGCTGACGCTCGGTGCGGTATACGGCCTGGCCGGCGTGGGTCTCGTCTTGACCTACAAGACCTCCGGTGTCTTCAACTTCGCCCACGGTGCGTTGGCCACCGTCGCCGCGTACTCGTTCTATTCGCTGCACATCACGATGAAACTGCCGTGGCAGATGGCCGCCGCGATCGCGATCTTCGTGATCGGCCCGCTGCTCGGCCTGGCCATGGAGCTGCTGGCCAGAAGAATTCAGGCGACGAGCCTGCCTCTACAGGTCGCGGCCACGGTCGGTGTCCTGCTGGTGATCGGGGCGTCCGCTCAGTTGATCTACGGCACGGACCAGCTCCTGATCGTGCGGAAGTTCCTCGGAACCGGCACCTTCGAGCTCGGGGACACGACCGTTCTCACTGCCGACGTCATCACCTGCGCCGTCGCCCTGCTCGCCACCGTCGCACTGTCCGTCTACTTCAAGTTCACGCGACGCGGCATCGCGATGCGCGCGGTTGTCGACAACCCGGACCTGCTCGACGTCGTCGGCACGAGCCCGTCGATGACGCGCCGGATCGCCTGGGTCATCGGCGGCGTGTTCACGGCGGTCAGTGGCGTGCTGTTCGCGCCGCTGCTTCCGCTCGACGCCGTCCAACTGACGTTCCTGGTCGTTTCCGCGTTCGGCGCGGCCGCGCTGGGAGCCTTCTCGAACCTGTGGGTCACCTTCCTCGGCGGCCTGGTGATCGGTGTGCTCGCCTCGCTGTCCACCAAGTGGTTCACCGACGGAATTCTCGCCGGAATCCCTGCGGCGCTTCCGTTCCTCGTTCTCTTTGTGGTGCTGCTGGTCTTCCCGAAGCGTGCCCTGTCGGTTCCGGCGTTCACCGTTCCGCGTCCGCGTCCGGTCTGGGCGGCACCCATGCGCATGCATGTCGTCGCCGGCATCGTGCTCGTCCTGGTCCTGGCGGCTGTTCCGACGTTCGCCGGCGTCTACCTGACGGCGTGGACGACCACTCTGGCGCTGGTCATCGTGTTCCTCTCGCTGGTTCTTCTCGTCCGCACCGCCGGGCAGGTGTCGCTCAGTCATGTGGCGTTCATGGCCATCGGTGCGGTCGCGTTCTCCCGCATCGGACTTGACAGCGGGCTGCCGTGGATCGTGTCGTTGATCCTCGCCGGTCTCGTCGCGGTCCCGGTCGGTGCGATCCTCGCCATCCCCGCCAGCCGGCTCGGCGGACTGTATCTCGCGCTCGCGACGTTCGGCTTCGCCGTCCTGTTGCAGGAGATGTTCTACAGTCAGCGCTTCATGTTCGGCGCGAGCGTCACGAGCCTGAACGTCCCCCGTCCGGGTATCGATTGGTTCCAGTCCGACTCGGGCTACTACTACGTTGTCCTCGCCCTGGTCGTCGTCACCACGATCGCAGTGATGGCACTCAACATCGGGCGGCTCGGAAAGCTGTTGCGGGCCATGTCGGACTCACCGACCGCCCTTGCGACGAGTGGTGCCTCCGTCAACGTCACTCGGGTCCTGGTGTTCTGCCTGTCGGCGTTCCTCGCGGGAGTCGGCGGCGCACTCGTCGGCGCCGCGCAGACGTCGATCTCCGCGATCTCCTACCCACCGATGCTGTCGCTGACCTACTTCGTGCTGATCATGATCGCTGCCGGTGGAATGCCCTGGAGCGCAGTCATGGCCGCCGTCGGTATGACTCTCATCCCGGCTTACGTCCACGGGGAGACCGTCAACATCGTCTTCCAGCTGCTGTTCGGTGTCTTCGCGGTCATCGCCGCGATGCAGTCCGGCTCGGCAGGCGGCGCCCCCGTCGCCGTGCAGCGCGTCGTCGACCGGATCTTCGGGTCGAAGGGCAAGCACACCGAGAAGGCGAAAGCCGCGGTCGTGCCGGTCGAGCGTGAGCGGGTGTCCGGCGGCGAGTTGACCGTCGAGAATCTCCGTGTCCAGTTCGGCGGAATCGTCGCCGTCGACGGCCTCGGGTTCTCCGCGCCCACTGGAACCATTACCGGTCTCATCGGTCCCAACGGCGCGGGCAAGACCACGACGTTCAACGCCTGCTCGGGTCTCAACCAGCCCGCCCGTGGCAGAGTCCTGCTGAACGGCAAGGACGTCTCCCGCCTCGGTCCGGCTGCCCGGGCCCGGCTGGGTCTCGGACGCACCTTCCAGCGGATGCAGCTGCTGGACTCGCTGACGGTGCGCGAGAACGTCGCAATCGGTCTCGAGGCCGCCCTCGCCGGTGCCAACCCGATCAAGCACATTTTGCCGAAGCGCGGCGAGCACGCGATCGTCGATGCGCGGACCGAGGAAGCCCTCGCACTGTGCGAGCTGACCGAACTCGCGGACACGCCGGCCGCATCCCTGTCGACCGGTCAGCGCAGGCTCGTCGAACTGGCGCGATGCCTGGTGGGTGATTTCCGGATCCTGCTCCTCGACGAGCCGTCGTCCGGCCTGGACCGGGCGGAGACCGAACGGTTCGGCGAGATCCTGCGTCGCGTCGTCGACGAACGCGGGGTCGGCATCCTCCTCGTCGAACACGACATGGCGCTGGTTCTCGACGTCTGCGAGAACATCCACGTCCTCGACTTCGGCAAGCACATCTTCTCCGGCACCGCCCGGGAGGCCATGCAGTCCCCGATCGTCCAGAGCGCCTACCTCGGGGAAGACCACGACTTCGACCAGGCTGTGGCCGACGAGCTCGACGACATGGCAGTGCAGCTCCCGGAAGGTGTGCCCGCATCATGATCAACGACAACATCGTTCCCGCGATGGAACTGAAGAATCTCACGGCGGGATACGCCGGAGCGCCGGTCCTGCGCAACGTGAACATCACGGTTCCGCCGAACACGGTCGTGGCACTGCTCGGGCCCAACGGAGCAGGCAAGACCACGCTGCTGCGTGCCGCCGGCGGGCTCCTCGATCCCAGGGAAGGACTCGTCATGGTGGGGGGCACGGACGTCACGACGCGCCGTCCCCATCGCCGCGCGGCGGCGGGACTGTGCCTCGTGCCGGAGGGGCGGGGAATATTCTCCCGCTTGACCGTTCGCGAAAACCTGGCCCTGTTCGCGCCGGCCGGAAGCAAACAGGACTGCTTCGACATCGCACTCGAGGCGTTCCCCGTCCTGGGCCGCAGGCTCAAGCAGGAGGCGGGCAAGATGTCCGGCGGTGAGCAGCAGATGCTCGCCCTGACACGGTGTTTCATGACCTCGCCGAAGGTCGTCCTCCTCGACGAGGTGTCGATGGGGCTCGCTCCGCTGATCGTGGACCAGATCTTCGAGGCCCTGCGGACACTGGCGGCGACGGGCACCTCGCTGCTGCTGGTGGAGCAGTATGTCGGCCACGCACTGGCCTTTGCCGACCACCTGTACCTCCTCGATCGGGGTGAGGTGGCGTTCTCCGGATCGCCCGACGACATCGACGAGGACGAGTTGGTCCAGCAGTACCTCCACGTCGACACATCCGAGCACGCACGCACCGCGTGACCCGCAGTCGAACCACTACACATCCCCCTCGAATCTCTCGTCCGCGGACCCTCGGGCATCGCGTCCACAAGGAGTGAAAAATGCGCAATTGGAAGAAGGCTCTGGCTGTCGCCGGCACGGCGGCCGCACTGGCCGCCGTCACCGCCTGCAGCGGGGCATCGTCCTCGGGTACCGACCCCGTCAGCACGGCGTCCGGCGACCCGATCCGGATCGGATTCGTGTGTAGCTGCTCGGGTCCGCAGTCGGACGCCCTCGGCGCGACCGACGAGATCGCTCTGGCGTGGGGCAAGGCGGTCAATGCCAAGGGCGGCATCAACGGCCACCCCGTCGAAATCGTGGTGAAGGACGACGGCCTCGATCCGACGCGATCGCTGCAGGCGGTCAAGGAACTCGTCGAGGTCGAGAAGGTCGTGGCCATCGTCGGCGAGGCCAGCCCGGTCGTCGACTCCTGGGTGAACTACGTGGATGCTCAGGGCATTCCGATCGTCGGCGGGTTGTCGTTCTCGCCCCCGTTCCAGAAGAGCCCGAACTTCTTCGCCAGTGGGCCTTCGCTCGCGGTGCAGGAGTACGCGGTATACAAGATGGCGAAGGAACAGGGCCGATCGAACCTCGGATTCCTGTACTGCGGTGAGTCGCCGGCATGCAAGGACTCCCAGGTGCTCGCCGGGAAGATCGCGGATTCGTTCGACCTCGGTTTCGAGGCGATGCAGATCTCGGCGAACTCCCCGAACTTCACCGCTCAATGCATCCAGTTGAAGGAGCAGGGAGCCGACGTCCTGAAGATTCTGAACACGTCACCCGTGCAGTCGCGGGTCATGGAGAGTTGCCGGCAGCAGGGCTACCAGCCCGCCACTCTGTCCACCGCCGGCGGCCTGTCGGACGACTGGCTGAAGGATCCGAACTTCGACGGCAGGCTGACGTCCTCACCGGCCGCGAACTACACCGACGAGAGCATTCCCGCGGTCAAGGACTATCTGGACGCCGTCGACCAGCAACTTCCCGACCTGCGCGGAACCAGCCAGTTCAGCCAGCCGAACTCCCTGGTATGGGTTGGATTCGAGTTGTTCGAAGCCGCCGCGAAGGCCGGCAACGTCGGTCCGACGTCGACGCCGGACGACGTGCGGAAAGGTCTGTACGCTCTGAAGGATGAAACGCTCGGCGGTTTCTCCATCCCGCTCAATTTCACAGAGGGCACCCCGGCAAATATCCCGTGCTACTTCACGTTCGAGGTGAAAGACGGTGAGTTGACCTCTCCGGCCGGCCCGGGCTACAAGTGCCTCAGTGACGACGAGGTGGCCGACCTCCAGCGGCTGAACCAGCCGACCACGTAACCGATCCAAGGAGTGAGTGAAATGCAGGTCGTGAATCAGGGCATCGCGCAGGATGTCTCTCTGGCGGTGCTGCTCGACAACGCCCGTACCGCTATCGCGGCGGCCCGGGATGCCGGCCTCGACATCCAGAGCATCGGCATCAGTCCTGCTGACTTCGAAGCGGTCCGAGAGGCGAAGGAGTTCGAATTGCGGGTCGGTGTTCCGCTGCGGCTCTTCGGTATCGCCATCGAATCCGACGACGAGGTCAGTCTGGGCGCGGTACGCCTGTAATTCGCCGGCCCGCGGTGCGCGACCGGTCACTCTGCTTGCCCGACCGAAATGAATTCGAGAATTATGGAGAATATTTGATGAGTCAGCGTTTGCAAGGAAAAGTTGTGTTCGTGACCGGCGTCGCGCGCGGTCAGGGCAGGGCGATCGCGGTTCGCGCGGCCCGGGAGGGCGCTGACGTCATCGGCGTCGATGTCGCCGATCACCTGCCCGGTGTTCCCTATGATTCGGCGACGCTCGAGGATTTGAAGGAGACGCGTTCGCTGGTGGAGGCGACCGGGCGCCGGGCGCTGATCGAGCAGGGTGATGTCCGTGATCTGGGTTTCATGACCTCACTGGTCGACCGGGGTGTGGAGGAGTTCGGCCGGTTGGATGGGATCGTCGCCAATGCGGGGATCTGTATCCCGAACACGTGGGATGCGACGACGCCGGAGGAGTTCCGTGACACGATGGACATCAATGTCACGGGGGTCTGGCATACCGTGATGGCGGGTGCCAAGCACCTCGTCGATGCGGGCGGGGGTTCGATCGTCATGACCAGTTCGTACGCCGGGGTGAAGATACAGCCGTTCATGGTTCCCTACACGGCGAGCAAGCATGCGGTCACCGGGATGGCGCGGGCCTTCGCTGCCGAATTGGGTAAGCACAATATCCGGGTGAACAGCATTCATCCGGGCGCCGTCGAAACCCCGATGGGTTCGGGTGACATGCAGCAGCGGATTGCACAGGTGGAGGAGACCAATCCGCCGCTGGGTCTGATGGCGACGGCATTCCTGCCGGACCGCCGAATCGACGTGGACGACATCGCGGATCTGGTGCTCTTTCTGGTGTCGGACGATTCGAAGAAGATCACGTCCGAGCACATCAGTATCGATGCGGGCGCGCACTCCTACTGAGCCGGCTGCCTAACGGAGGGCCCTCGGTACCACCGGATTTCCGCTGGTAACGAGGGCCCTTTCCCGTTCCGTGCGGTCAGCATGCGGAGGAGTCGGGCGTCGGCCCGCTCCAGTTGGGGAGCACGAGTTTGATGGCCGCGTTCGCGATGTCGTCCGGTGTCGGTCCGCTCGCCGAGCTGTACCAGCGGGACACCCAGTTGACCATGCCCAGGATCAACCGCGTGGTGGTCCTGACGTCGTCGCTCTCGAGGTAGCCGGCTTCGACCGCGCTCGTGACCGCTCCCGTCCAGAGTTTCTCGTACCCGCCCGCCCACGAGCGCCAGTTGTCGTATACCTCGGGTGACAGCCCCCAGCCGAAGTAGACGCCCACGTAGTTCCTCATCCGGACGGACGCGTCGATCTGGAAGCGGATGAGGGCGATCAGTGCGGTCCCCGGCTCGCCGTGGGCGCTCAGGATCTTGCCTGCGCTGTTCTCGACCGTCGACAGGATACGTTCGAGGAGGATGTTGTGCAGCTCGTCCAGGGAGCGCACGGTTCGGTACAGGGTCGCGCGGGACACGTCGAGGCCTTCTGCGACGGCCTCGATGGACACGGCGTCGAAGCCGTGCTCGTCGTAAAGTCGAATGGCGACGGCAGCGACCTCGTCTGGGTCGATCCGCAGTTTCGGGCGCCCGACCGGACGTTTCGCAGGAGCCGTCCGATCGGCGGGTCGGCTACCTGTCGTTGTTCGCGTCATACGTACTCTCCTGGTATTGCAAGGTCTGAGGTGCGCGCCGCTCTTGCTCGGCAGAGCCGCCACATGTTCGACACCGGCGGTTGGGCAGCAATTCGATGTTCGCCAGCTTAGTTGCTGGCGCGGGACGGTACCAGTGGCCCAAGCGTGGTTGCCGAGAGCGCCTTCCGCTCAACTCTTCTCTGCATGGTCAAGCAGGTGCGATCCGGAATGAATTGCCACCGGGAGTTCCGTCGGCAACATTTATGGCATAAGCTGTCTCAATATCAAGACGTCGACATGAAAGGAGGTCGAGTCCATGTACGACGCACTTGTGTCAGCCGACATCGTGACCGACGATCCGGACGGAGCGGCCGCGGCTCTCGTGGCGCTGCTGGGCCTGCCGGCACCGAGGCCGAATGCCTTCCTCGAACCGGAGGGGCACGGCTTCCGGGCGGCCTGGTTGCGGATGCAACCGTCGCTGCGGTCGGCGCCGACCCGTATCGAAATGATCGGTGCACGCCCACGGACCGCGCCACACGACTACGTGGAGGAGCGCATCGACGCCCAGGGCAACCGCCCGGTCCGCACGCACGCGACAGTACTCGCCGGCGACGTCGAAGCGGTGATGAAGCACCTCCAGGCCAACGATGTGCGACACCGGGTCACCCCGGTGAGCGAGGACTTCGACTTCCCCCGGGTGTGGGTCGGCGTCACAGCCGACGACCCTCTGGGCTACGACGCCGACGTGGACGCCGGTCTGTGGATCGAGGTCGTCCCCACCTCGAGTTCGGGTGTGCCCGCCGTCCCCGCCGAAGACGGTGCCGGCGACGGCCCGGGTGTGCGCAGGATCAGGGCCCGGAGGTTTCTGGTCGACGACGTCGACGCCGCGGTGCGGGCCCTCGACGCGAACCTCGGACTCGTGGCCACCTCGGTCGGCACGCGCGAGTACGGGATCGGCGCGACCTACGAGTTGGGGAATCCGCTCAGTGCGGCGCTCGAACTGTGCCAACCGCGCCCGGACTCCGAGCTCGGCACGTTCCATCGCGAGTGGGGACCGGGACCGCACGCCGTCGTCCTCGAAGTTGGCGACCTCGACTACATGGAGGCGTTGCTCGCCGATCGGGGTGTCGTGGGTGTCACCTCGACGAACGCGGACGGGGAGCGGATCCGTCGTCTCGACCCGTCGTCGACGCTGGGTGTCCCGTTCGAGTTGGTCGAACCCCGAGCGCACTCCTGACCCGTAACCATTTCAAATCCAAGGTGGCAAAATGAATCTCGAGGAATCCTCGACCGACCACGAATTTCGGATGGAGGCGCGCGACTGGCTGCGGACGAATCGTCCGGCCGAACGGTTGCCGTCCCCCGATACCGAGCGCGGCTTCGCTCTCAACCGCGAGTGGGAGCGGACGCTCTTCGAGGCCGGGTGGGCCGCGGTGTCCTGGCCTGCGGAGTACGGCGGCCGCGGTCTCGGCCTGTGGGAGTGGATGATCTTCGAGGAGGAGTACTTCGCCGCGGGCCTGGGCCCGCGGGCCGCACAGAACGGGCTGTTCCTCCTGGCGCCGTCGTTGTTCGAGTTCGGCACGGACGCGCAGAAGGCGGAACTGCTGCCCCGCATCGCGGGGGTCGAGGACATGTGGGCGCAGGGCTGGTCGGAACCCGAGGCGGGCAGCGACCTCGCCGCTGTGCGGGTTCGGGCGGACAGGGACGAGGCGGCCGGCGGGTGGCGGGTCAACGGTCAGAAGACCTGGAGCACGCGCGCCCCGTTCTGCAACCGGCTCTTCGCTCTGGTGCGAACGGATCCCGAGTCCACGCGCCACCGCGGCCTGTCGTACCTGCTGATCGATCTGGACGCCCCCGGCGTCACGGTTCGTCCGGTGCAGAAGCTGGGCAACGAGACCGGCTTCGGCGAGATCTTCTTCGACGACGTGTTCGTTCCCGACTCCGACGTGCTCGGCGGGGTCGGCAACGGCTGGAAGGTCGCGATGGCGACGACCGGTTCCGAGCGTGGTCTCATCCTGCGCTCGCCCGGCCGGTTCATGGCTGCGGCCCAGAATCTCGTCGATCTGTACGCCTCCGTCGACGGCGCTTCGTCGACCCTGAAGCGGGACGTCGTCGACGCGTGGATTTCGGCCCAGGCCTACCGCTACAACTCGATGAAGACCGTCACCCGAATAGCGGAGGGCGGCAAGGTCGGAGCGGAATCGAGCGGTAACAAGGTGTTCTGGTCGGAGATGGACGTGCACATGCACGAGACGGCGCTCGACCTGCTCGGTGACGGTGCCGAGATCGACGGAAAGTGGTGGCACGGGTTCATCACGTCGATGGCCACACCGATCTTTGCAGGAACCAACGAGATTCAGCGCAACATCGTCGCTGAGCGTGTACTTGGAATGCCGAGGAGCTGACATGCGTTTCGCACCGACCGAGGAACAGATCGCCTTCGCGGAGGCGACGAGAAGTTTTGTGTCACGGGAGTGCCGGCCCGACGTGGTCCGTACGGCATGGGCCACCGGCCGGACGCCTGCGGCCCTGTGGGACGGGCTCGACGGGCTCGGCCTGCTGACGCTGCTCGCGCCGGAGGAACTCGGTGGCGGTGGTAGCGAACTGGAGCTGACGTCGGCGTTCGAGGAGTTGGGCCGGGCCGCCGCGCCCGGGCCGGTCGTCGAGCACGCTGCCGTCGCCGTCCCGCTGCTCGCCGCCCTGGCTCCGGACCGGCTCACGGATTCCGCAGTGATGAGCGGAGGCCTGACGGCGACAGTCTCGGACGTCGTCCCCCATCTCGGTGCCGGACACGCGCTCGTGCTGGAGCCGGATCGCATCCGGCTCGTCGATCTGAACGGCATCGAACCGCGGGAATCGATGGACTCGTCCCGGATGGTCGGACGCCTGGACCGGTCACGGATCGACGCGGCCGAGGTCCTCGCACAGGGTCCCGGCGTGACCGTCCACATCGCGCACGCGGAGGACCGTGCGGCGCTGACGACGGCCTCGTTCCTGCTGGGACTGTCCGCGAGGGCAATCGAGATCACCGTCGAGTACACCTCGAGCAGAAAGCAATTCGGCACCCCGATCGGGACCTTCCAGGCGGTCAAGCATCACCTGGCGAATGCGCACATCGCGGTCGAGATGGCCCGCCCGGTCGCGGAAGCGGCTGCCTGGTCGATGGCGACAGGCGCCGACGACTCCCGCCGCGTCTGCTCGATGGCGAAGGTGATGGCGAACAAGGCTGCCCGCACCACGGCGAAAGCGGCCCTGCAATGCCACGGTGCCATCGGGTACACGATGGAAGCAGATCTCCACCTGTACCTGATGCGGATCTGGAGTCTGCTCAATGCCTGGGGGACAACCGAATTCCACTCGGACAGAGTGTTCGACTCCGTGGGTGAGGTCGTCACGGATGCGAATCCTTCGCGGCAGGCAATTCTTGTCGGCTGAACCGCCGTCGGGGCCGTTCCCAGGATCGGCCCCGACCGCACCGTGCGTGTAATCGACTGGGGCAACGTCTATTTGAGGAACCCACTCTTGCACATTGGATATGAGACTAATAAGATCTAAATTATGTGGCGGGGCTCACGCCACGGTCCCGGGACGACGTGTGGATTCCGACGGGGCACGGCGAAAGGATTACACGTGACGTTGCTGTGGTCGGCCCTGGCGATCGGCGCGCTGTACGCGCTCGTCGCGGCGCTGTTCAACATCGGAATGGCGCAATCCGGGGTCTTCAATTTCGCTGCGCCGCAGACCGTGATGGTCGGAGCGTTCGTCTCGTACGAATTCGTTTCCCGGGGACCGCAGATCTCCGCCGTCCTGCTGGTGCCGGTCTGCCTACTGGTCGGCGCCGTACTCGGCTACGTGACCGAACTGGTCGCCGTGAGGCCGGTCATCTCGAGGGGCGGTGACGGCATCCTGATCACCACGGTCGGTGTCGCCTTCGTCCTCGAGGGGATCGCCTTCGCGACGTACGGAACCGACGGGCACCGGGTTTCGGTCTTCGGGCTGGACCGGGGCATCGACCTCCTCGGCGGACGACTCGCAGTGGTCGACATCGTCCTCGTCTTCGCCGCGGTGGCCGGCATCTTGGCCCTGCACACCCTGACCCGCCGGAGCCGATGGGGACTCGAGGGCCGGGCCGTGACCATCGATGCCACATCGGCGATGCTCAGGGGCATCAACGGCACCCGCGGCCGGGCTCAGGTGCTGATGCTCGCCGGCGCGCTGGGGAGTGCGCTGGGCATCCTGGCCGCCACGAAAATCCACTCCTCCTTCGACCTCGGGATCCAGCTGCTGGTCTACGCCTTCGTCGCATTTGCGGTGGGAGGAATCGGCAGCTTCCACGGGTGCCTCGTCGGCGGGCTGATCGTCGGCCTACTGCAGGCGTACACGGCCCGCTACATCGGCGCCGAATACTCACTGATCTTCGCGTTCGCCCTCCTTCTCCTGACGCTGCTGATCCGCCCGACAGGGCTGTTCGGGACACGTCAGCTCCGGCTCGTCTGAACTAGGAGAAATCGACCCATGGAGCGGATCGTCAAGTACGGCTGGACCGTACCCGTCGTGTTGTGGCTCGTCGTCCTGCTCCTCCCCGCGCTCGGCTTCTCGATGCTGTCCGAGCGCCAGATCATCCTGATCGGCGTCTACTGCCTCGTCACGGCCGGCATCAACCTCAGCTTCGGGTTCGGCGGTGAACTCGCGCTGGGTCAGGTTGCCGTGATGGCAGCCGGGGCGTACAGCGCGATGATTCTCGGCATCAACGGGATCGACGATCTCGTCGTCAATCTCGTCGTCGGCTGTGCTGCGGGCGCCCTGCTGGGTCTGGTCACCGGCCTACCCGGTCTTCGGCTCAGCAAGTGGTCGCTCGGACTGACGTCGTTCTTCCTGATCATGTTGTTGCCGTCCGTCGTGGTAGCCCTGCGGGAGTACACCGGCGGGCTGGAGGGCAAGTTGATATCCCCGCCCACCTTGCTCGGCGTCCCGCTGACGACCGGCGAACTCTACACCACCACCGTCGTGGTGGTCGGACTGTGGCTCGTCATCTTCCGCAACCTGATCCTCTCCGCCTACGGCGTGGCATTGAGATCGTTCCGCGAGAACCCGCGCCTGGTGGAATCCCTGGGTCACTCGGCCACCACGATGAAGCTCAGTTCATATGTCGTGGGATCGATTCCCGCCGCGATGGGCGGAGTGCTGTACGCGTACCTCGCCGGATACATTTCACCCGCCCCGTTCAACCTGTCGATGCTTCTGGCGGTTCTGGCGGCCTCGGTCCTCGGCGGAACGCGCAGCATCTACGGTTCGGTGATCGGTGCGGCGATACTCGTGATCGTCCCGGACCGGATCTCCTCGTTCGAGGTCTACTCGATGGCGATCTTCGGTGCGTTCCTGGTCATTGTGGCCGTGCTGTTCTCACACGGCATCGCGGGCTACCTGTCGATGCTGAAGAAGCGGACGCTGGGTGGGGTGTCGGCAAGCCGGAAACGCGCCGTGCCACAGCGCGCGGACGTGGTGCTACCGGACCTGAGCGGGGGCACACTGTCGGCGAGTGGTGTGACGAAGCACTTCGGCGGCGTGGCCGCGCTCGACGGGGCCGGTGTCGTCGCCGAGCCGGGCATGATCACCGCGATCATCGGCAGCAACGGCGCGGGGAAGACGACTCTGCTCAACGCGATCTCGGGTTTCATCAGGCCGGAGGCGGGGGAGATCGAGATCGACGGCACGTCGATCTCTCGCCTCACCGCCGCTGCCGCGGCCCGGTCGGGCGTATCCCGTGCGTTCCAGACCCCGGCGATTCCCGACGAGATGAGCATCCGGGAGATCGTCGCTTCCGGAATGCTGCGCGCGGGCCGATTTCGTCCCGTGGCCGCAATCCTCCGCCTACCCTCCTACCGGCGCGCGCGGCGTGAGGAGACCGACCGAGCCGACGCGTTGATCGCACTCGTGGGGCTCGATCACCTCGCGGACCAGGAAGCGGCCACGCTTCCCCTGGGCACGCGCCGCCTGCTCGAGGTTCTCCGTGCCGCGGTCGGTGCGCCCAAGGTGATCCTGCTCGACGAACCGGCCGCCGGTCTCGACGAGACCGCGCTGGACGACCTGACGCGCCTGTTGCAGTCGCTGCGGAAACTCGGCGCAACCATCGTCCTCATCGAACACAACGTGCCATTCGTGATGTCGTTGGCCGACACAGTGTTCGCGATGCACCTCGGGAAGGTCATCGCGTCAGGTGATCCCGAGGCGGTGCGCAACTCTCCCCAGGTGATCGAGAGTTACCTGGGTCGTCCGCTGACCGTGGCAGTGGCCGAGACGTTCGATCCGCAAGGAGCGCAGGATGTCCGATGATATTCGCGGTGGTCGACTCGAGGTGAGCGGTGTCAAGGTCGCCTACGGGGACATGACGGCTGTGTGGGATGCCGGACTGACCGCCTCGCCCGGCAGGGTCACGGTCCTGCTGGGGTGCAACGGCGCCGGGAAGACGTCACTGCTCAACGGGATCGCCGGATCGCTTCCGAGCAGTGCAGGTTCGGTGGTGCTGGATGGGAAGGATCTCTCCGGCTCGCCTGCGTGGAAGCGGGCACGTTCCGGGATCAGCCTGGTCCAGGAGGGCCGGCGGATCTTCGGAGACTTGCGAGTCGACGAGAATCTCCTGCTCGGATTGCCCCGGGTGTCGTCGGCCGAGCGGCGGCGACTGCTGGACGACGTGTTCGAGGACTTCCCACTTCTGCACGAGATGCGTGCACGCGTGGCCGGGCACCTGAGCGGTGGGCAGCAGCAACTGCTCGCCATCGCGCAGGCGGTCGCCGGTCGACCCCGAGTGCTGCTCGTCGACGAGCCGTCGTCAGGCCTGTCCCCGGTCGCCTTCGCCCAGGTCCTGGACGTGATCAAGTCCGTCCGGGACCGCGGTCTCGCCGTCGTGCTGGTCGACCAACTCGTCGACCTGCTCCTCGACGGGATCGCCGACGACGTCGTCGTCCTCGATCGGGGGCGGGTGACGTTCGCGGGTTCGGCCGAGCAGATGACCCCCGATCGGATCACTTCGGATTTTCTTGCCTGAGGCCGTCGCCGAAGCGTCGTGCCCGGGCCTCGAGGAAAGTAGGAATCGATGAATCGCACCGCCACCCGCCGATGGCTCACCGGCCTGGCCGGGCTGTCGTGTACCGCTCTCGTGTTGACCGGTTGCAGTGCCGGTGCGGGTGCAGGCAACGACGGGTCCGCATTCCACGTGCTGGCGCTGGCCCCGCTGAGTGGGCCGCTGAGTTCTCTCGGATCTCTCCAGGTCGCGGGGCTCGAAGCCGCCGCTGACATCATCAACGACAAGGGCGGCATCGACGGCCGCACGGTCGTCGTGGACGCCGAGGACAACGCCGGTGACGCCGCGACCGGTGTCGAACGGCTGCAGACCTACCTCACCGACGACGGCAGGCCGGACATGCTCATGCCGGGCCTGACGAGCCAGGAGGTGATGGCCGTCCTGCCCCTCGCCACCGCGAACCAGATCCTGACCATTCACGTCGGGGGTGCCACCGATGCGAACGATCCCGAGAAGTTCCCGTACGCCTTCGGTTCCGGCACGACGTTCATGGAAGTGAATGAGCGCGTCATCGAGCACTTCCGAGCCGAGGGGTACCACAAGATCGCGTACATCGGGGCGGACACGACGAGCGCACGACTGAGCTTGGCCGCGATGGAGAAGGCAGGCAGCGAGCACGGGATCTCGGTGGTCTCGGAACTGGTGGCGCCGACGTCGGTCGACGTCACGCCCACGATGCTCAAGCTCGCCGCGCAGCAGCCGGACGCACTGTTCCTCGCGGGAGCCGGGCCGATCACCGGTGTCTACCTCTCGAGTGCCCGGACCGCCGGATGGGACAAGCCGATCTTCGGCAGCAGTGAGACCTGCGCAACCGACTTCGCCACCATCGCCCGACCGGAGCAATGGTCGAACGTCCAACTCCACTGCTACGCCTTCGCGGTCGAGGGGCAGCCGAGTGCGCAGAGCGAGACGTTCGCCGCCTTCCGCCAGGCACTGGGCAACCACACCGACCAGCCGATCGGCGTGAGCCTCGTGACCCCGGGGTTCACCTACAACGATCTGATCCTCGCGTGGGGGGCGTACGAGGCCAGCGAGAGCAACGAGGCCGCGGAGCTCGCGACCGCACTCGAGAGCGGCAGAGTTCCGGCCGAGATCCGGGAGAAGTACATCGGACCCGTGGACTGGGACTTCAGCGCCGACGACCACACGATGACTTGGGGTGCCGACGAACTCGTGTTCGTGCACGCGGGCCCGACCGTCGACGGAATGCTCGTTCCCGATGCCGACTAGCGAGGTGCGACCCGATCGGGAGATCACCGGGAGGGCCGAATCACCGATCCTCCCGGCACCGGTCTTCGACCGGCTCATCGCCGAGATGCGACGCTTCCAGGACCTGCTCGCCGGCGCGGCCCTCCCGGCTGCCGACGCGGAACAGCTGACAACCCTGCTCGCGACGGGTGCGTCGTCGCTCGCGGAGCACCAGGTGCCCGACGCCCGGCGCGACTTCTCGAACCGCCGCGACGTGCCGAGCCGCGGCCAATCGATGACACCGTGGTTCGAGGTGGTCGAACGCGATCACGACAGCGTGGTCGCGCAGGTGCGATTCGGGCGGTTCTTCAACGGTGTCGGCGGTGTGGCACACGGCGGTACGATCCCGCTGATCTTCGACGACGTACTCGGCTCACTGGCGTCGTGGGAACGCTCACGTTCGCGCACGGCCTATCTCAACGTGTCGTACCTGTCGGTCACACCGCTCGACACGCCGCTGATACTCGAGGCCGCGTTCGAGCGGGAAGAGGGGCGCAAGCGCTTCCTCCGAGGCACGTTGCGGAACGGGGACACCGTGTGCGCGCGAGCGGAGTCGTTGTTCGTCGCCACCACGATCTGACGGGGTGCACGTGCTGTGAATCGGATAGTCCTTCCGTAACCCTGTGCAGCGCAGAAATCGAAGTCGAGCGGGTTGTGAATTCCGGTCCTCCGCATGTTGACATCCGCACCTTCGGTCGTGTGTAGTGGGTCACATCACAGTTTTGAGTCGATAATTCTCGTAATCGATATCGACCGGGGGCGGTTCGTCTCCAACTCCTTCCCGTCGATCCTGTTCCCGATATACCAGCAAGCGTGAATGTGCTGGGCCGCAGTTTCATTGGAATCCCGGAAGGAACGTCATGAATTTGTGGAGGAAGCTGGCCCCGATCGCCGGAGCCTCGCTGATCGCCCTCGTCGCCAGCTGTGGCCAGGTCGAAGAACCGGCGAGCACGGTGACCGGGGACCCGATTCGAATCGGATTCGTGTGTAGCTGCTCCGGGGCGCAGTCGCATGCCCTCGGCCGGATGGCGGACGTCGCCGAGGCATGGACTGAATCGGTGAATGCTTCCGGCGGGATCAACGGCCACCCCGTCGAGGTCATCCTCAAGGACGACGGACTCGACGCCGCCCGCTCGCTCCAGGCGGTGAAGGAGTTGGTCGAGAACGACAAGGTCATGGCCATCTCCGGTGAAGCGAGTCTGGTCAGCTCCTCGTGGGTGAACTACCTCGCCGACAAGAAGGTCCCCGTCGTGGGTGGGCTCACCTTCTCCACGCCGTACGAGACCAGCCCCGACTTCTTCTCGACCGGTGCGTCGTTGACGCTGCAGGAGTACGGCGCCTATTCCCTCGCCAAGGAGCAGGGAGCCGAAAAACTCGGATTCCTGTATTGCTCCGATTCACCGACCTGCAAGGACTCCGCGGGCGTCGCCGAAAAGATCGTCAAGGGCCTGGGTATGGAGATCGTCTCGGCGCCCGTCTCATCGACCGCCCCCAACTACACGGCGCAGTGCCTGCAGATGCGCGACGAGGGAGTGGACGCCCTCATGATCCTCAACTCGGGACCCGTGCAGGCGCGCGTGCTGTCGAGTTGCGCCCAGCAGGGATACACACCGACCACCGTCTCCTCCGCCGGCGGGTCCTCGGACACGTGGACGCAGGACCCCAATTTCGACGGGCGACTGATGTCGTCGGCCATCGCGCCGTGGCAGGACGACTCCGTCCCGGGAGTCCGGACCTTCCTCGACGCCATCGACACCTTCGCCCCTGACCTTCGCGGTTCGGAACTGTTCCAACAGCCCGCCGCGCTCGTGTGGGCGGGACTCGAGTTGTTCAAGGCCGCAGCCGAAGGCGGCGGGGTGGGACCGCAGTCGACGCCGGCCGATGTGCGCAACGGTCTCTACGGCCTCGTGGACGAAACGCTCGACGGGTGGACTGCACCACTCAACTTCCGCGAGGGGGAGACGTCGTCGGTGCCGTGCTACTTCGTGATGGGAATCGAGGACGGCGCATTCGTCTCCCCGGGGGGTGCGGACCCGATCTGTGTCGACGACGGCGTGTACACGGGTCTGAAGGCTCTCCGCGCTCGCTGAGTAGGCGGTGAAGGCAAGGCCGGGACTCCTGTCCGGGCGACATCGACAAACGCGTGTGGGAGAGAACTCATGCTGAACAAGGAAGACAACGACCTGCTCACCCGCGTGGAGGGTGACGCGCCGATGGGTGTGTTGATGCGTCGGTACTGGACGCCGGTGCTGATGTCGGAGGACGTCGTCTCGGACGGCGCTCCGCGGCGGATCAAGATCCTCGGCGGCA
>NZ_WXYH01000318.1:0-508 GCF_009872365.1 Rhodococcus sp. T7 | reverse complement strand
GGAAGTTTCTTGAAGCAGGTGAGTGCGGCGGCGAGGTGGAGGAATCCGGTGAAGTGTTCGCCGTGGCGTTCGTAGCGGATGGTCATGCGCCGGTATCCGGTGAGCCAGGCGACGGTGCGTTCGATCTTCCATCGGTACAGGCCGAGGCGATCGTTTCGTTCGATGCCGCGGCGGGCGATCCGCGGGATGATGCCGTGTTCGCGAAGCCACCGTCGGTGTATGTCGTAGTCGTAGCCCTTGTCGGCGCGAAGCTTTCCCGGCTTGCGGCGGCGTGGTCCACGCTGGGACTTCACCGCCGGGATCGCGGCCACCAATGGTTGCAGCATCGTGCTGTCGTGGGTGTTCGCTCCGGATACGTCCACGGCCAGCGGGATTCCATTCGCTTCGGACAGGACGTGGATCTTCGATCCTTTCTTGCCGCGGTCGACGGGACTGGGCCCGGTCAGCGAGCCCCCCTTTTTGCCCGGACGCTTGCCGCGTCCAGGATTGCTGCCGTCCAGTCGAGTTC
>NZ_WXYH01000317.1:0-509 GCF_009872365.1 Rhodococcus sp. T7 | reverse complement strand
GCCAGCATCATGAGCAGGAACATGTCGAACAGTTCCAGGTCGGTGAGTTTCTTGCCGTCGATCTCGGCGTCCAGAGCGGCGGAGGTGACGTCGTCCCGGTGAGGCGCGGTACGGCGTGCGGCGATCAGGTCGAGCATGTACTGGCGAATCTCACCGTGGGCCTTGCCGCGTGCGGCATTCGTCTCGTCCTGGGTGCCTCCGACGACGCCGTGCAGCAGGGTCGATACCCAGGCGTTCATGGTGTGCAGGTCTTCCAACGGCCAGCCCATGATGGTCAGGACGGTGACGCCGGGGAAGGGGAGGGCGAAGCCGTCGACGAAGTCGCACGTGCCGTCCTCGATCCAGTCGTCGATGAGTCGGTTGGCCCAGTCGCGCAGGCCGTCTTCCAGTAGCGCGACCTTCTTGGGTGCGAAGTGCGGGTCGAGGAGTGCACGGAACTGTTTGTGGCGGGGACCGTCGATCTCGATCGGGACCATGCCCTCCTCGGAACCCTGCGTGTTGATGCCGTC
>NZ_WXYH01000316.1:0-515 GCF_009872365.1 Rhodococcus sp. T7 | reverse complement strand
AGCATTCCCATGCCCTTGTTGCCCCACACTTCGGTGCCCTGGGCGTAGCTCTGCAGGATGGTCATGATCACGATTCCGCGGGAGCCGTAGTGGCTGTAGAGCTTCGGCAGCTGGGTCCAGCGGACCACGTTCGCTGCTTCGTCCAAGGCGGCGAGCAGGGGTACCGGTAGCCGCCCACCTTTCGACCGGGTGGCCAGTTCCTCGGCGGCCTCGCAGATCGCGACGGTCAGCGCGGTCACCAGCGGGCCGGCCGAGCCGTTGCCTTCACGGGAGAGCAGGTAGATGGTGTCGGTGGAGCGGACGAACTCGCGGGGATCGAAATGCGGTATCCGTGGCCCCTGTCCGTCGGTCGACACCCATGGCCGGATGGACTGCATCTTCAAGCAGCGGATCATTTTCCGGGCCGTGCCGAAGACACCGCCGCGCTGTTTCGCGGGGGCGTTGTACTGGCCGCTGAGTCCGGATGCGTGCAGGTCGTAGCCGTGTTTGCGGAGAATGTTGACCGGTTCGACGTT
>NZ_WXYH01000315.1:0-519 GCF_009872365.1 Rhodococcus sp. T7 | reverse complement strand
TTACGGAGCTAATCACGGTAATCCCGGTCCTACGTCGGTCATCAAGAAGGGTGCTCCGATGCAAGAATAAGGCTTGCTGAGGGCTGATATTCACCGCATTCGAGGAGCACCTGACGAGTCGTGGGAACCCCTTCTACAGGGATTCTTGCGGGGCAGCAGTTGGCGGGTGGGCACACGGAGCACCCGGACCGTCGGTGTCGGGGGAGTCCTGCAGAATGACCGTGCCCTCGCCTACTGCCGTCGCCTGATCGCTGATGGGTTGTCGTGCCGCCCGGTTACCTGGCTCGAATACCGGCTGAGCACTCGTCATGGGGTCGTCGTGGCCGCCTGCACCATCGTTGGCTTCCTCCTGCTGCTACTTGGCCCGCATCACGGTTCTACCAGCATAATAAATTGACTACAGAATCAATGCGGCGGTCCATCGCGACCTGAGGCGATCGTGGGCCTGGACTCTGAGGCCCCCCGGTGTCGACGCTGTACACCACAGAACAGGTGGAGACGTTGCTGTGGTGGGCGCCG
>NZ_WXYH01000314.1:0-525 GCF_009872365.1 Rhodococcus sp. T7 | reverse complement strand
GCCGCTACGGCACTGGTCCTGCCCGCTCTGATGCGGCTGATCACTCCTGCTGTATCCGCGGTCGGGAGCGGTGGTGGCGGAGCACAGGCCGCCGGTGCCGCCCTCCTCGCCGGTGCAGCCCTGGCCACCGGCGGAAAAGCCCTGATGGGCGGCAAGCTCGCCGGCGGCAAGGCGGTGCCCCCCGGCGGCGGCTTCTCCGGCGGCGGGGGCGGCGGAACACCCGGCCTCGTCGGCGGAGGTAATGGCGGTGGCGGTGGCGGTGGTCGCGGCGGTGGTGGAAACGGTGGCGGCAGCCGCGGAACACCCTCGCCGAACGCCCCGAGCCGCAGCGACCAACGTTCCCGATCCGCGGCCCCGGCGGGAAGCAGCGGGCCGCAGAAGGGCAGTGGGGCCAAGGCCGGCAAATGGGTTTCGGCCGCCGCAGGCGGGAGCCATTCCGCCAACCGCACAGCCGGTGACCTCGCCGGTGACAACTACGCCCCCACCAACAGCCGCCACACCATCCCGCGCTGAATCGCTCTCCAC
>NZ_WXYH01000313.1:0-531 GCF_009872365.1 Rhodococcus sp. T7 | reverse complement strand
GTGGAGAGCGATTCAGCGCGGGATGGTGTGGCGGCTGTTGGTGGGGGCGTAGTTGTCACCGGCGAGGTCACCGGCTGCGCGGTTGGCGGAATGGCTCCCGCCAGCGGCGGCCGAAACCCATTTGCCGGCCTTGGCGCCGCTGCCCTTCTGCGGACCGCTGCCTCCCGCGGGGGCCGCGGATCGGGAACGTTGGTCACTGCGGCTCGGGGCGCTCGGCGAGGGTGTTCCGCGGCTCCCGCCGCCGTTTCCACCACCCCCGCGACCACCACCACCACCGCGACCACCACCATTACCTCCGCCGACGAGGCCGGGTGTGCCGCCACCCCCACCGCCGGAGAAGCCGCCGCCGGGGGGCACCGACTTGCCGCCGGCGAGCTTGCCGCCCATCAGGGCTTTTCCGCCTGTGGCGAGGGCTGCACCGGCCAGGAGGGCGGCACCGGCGGCCTGTGCGCCACCACCACCGCTCCCGACCGCGGATACAGCAGGAGTGATCAGCCGCATCAGAGCGGGCAGGACCAGTGCCGTAGCGGC
>NZ_WXYH01000312.1:0-531 GCF_009872365.1 Rhodococcus sp. T7 | reverse complement strand
CCGTCCGGGGCGGCGATCACCAACCGCGCCCCACACAGCAACGGCCAGAACAACTCCCACACCGACACATCGAACGTCACCGGCGTCTTCTGCAACACCACATCATCGGCGTCCAGCCGATATCGGTCCTGCATCCACAACAACCGATTCACAATCCCCACATGCGGAACCGACACCCCCTTCGGACGACCCGTCGACCCCGACGTGAACATCACATACCCCGGATGACCCGGCCGCAGCCGCGACCACCGCTCCCCGTCCCCCACCGGACCCCCAGGCAACCCCGACACATCCAGCCGATCCACCGCGACCACCCGCACCGACCCCGCGAACACCCCCGCATCCGCCGACGTCGTCAACACCACCACCGGAGCAGCCGTATCCACCACATACCCGACCCGCTCCGAAGGCTGATCCGGATCAATCGGCACATACGCCCCACCCGCGACCACCACCGCATACATCCCCACCACCATGTCCACCGACCGCCGCACCGCCACACCCACCGACGACTCCGGCCCCACCCCCACC
>NZ_WXYH01000311.1:0-536 GCF_009872365.1 Rhodococcus sp. T7 | reverse complement strand
TACTGCTCGGCGTCGAGTCCGTCGAGGACCCAGGGCACCTCCCGCGCCAGCTCCAGCTTGGGTTTGTCCTTGACGATGTCGCGGCCCCAGTCCTCCCAGTGCCCGACGGTGATGGTGCGGGACACGACCGGCATCATCTCGTCCTCCTCCCGGCGCAGATGCGGCAGCAGCGCCGCCTCGAGGCCGTCGAGTGCGACGACCACCGCCTGCCGGGCGTCGGTGGAGCCGTCGTCGCGGTAGGCGCCGGCGGCGGAACAGAGGCGGTCGATCTCCGGGGAGATGTGGGTGTGGTCGGCGTCCATCCGGTCGAGCAGGGTACCGGCGCCGGGGTTGAGTCGCCGGATCAGCGGCCACAGGTTCTCGTCCTCGGTGCGGTGGTGGTAGCGCAGATAGTCCATCATCCACATCAGGTGGTCGGCGACAGCGATGCGTTGGGACTGCGCCGGCGGGGTCGGTGCGGTGAGGACGGTGCGGGCCCGTCCCAGGTCGCGGCGCAGGGCGTCGTGCAGGATCCCCATCATCCGGGTGTCGGCGGG
>NZ_WXYH01000310.1:0-548 GCF_009872365.1 Rhodococcus sp. T7 | reverse complement strand
GCTCTGGACGCCGAGATCGACGGCAAGAAACTCACCGACCTGGAACTGTTCGACATGTTCCTGCTCATGATGCTGGCGGGGCTCGACACCGTCCAGAGCGTGCTCGCGCAGTCGATGGTCTACCTCGCTCAGCACCCGGAACAATGGGACGCGATGTTCGAGACGCCGGAAAGTCTCGAGCCCGCGATCGAGGAACTGCTCCGCTGGGCGGCGCCTGCCGTGCCGACACGTACCGTCGTCCACGATTCGGTCGACGTCGCAGGCATCACGCTCACCAAGGGTGAGCGCGTGCACTTCCCGCTCGCCGTGGCAAACCGTGATCCGCAGTACTACCCGCAGCCCGACGAGGTGAAGTTCGACCGCGAGGCCAAGCCGCACCTGGCGTTCGGGCTCGGCCCGCACCGCTGCGTCGGCCTGCACCTGGCCCGGCTCGAGCTGAAGATCGCGTTCACCGAATTGCGGCGCAGGATGCCCAAATTCGAACTCGTTGCCGGCGTCGAACCACACGAACATCTCGGCCTCGCGTGGGGAGTCGAGAACGTCCACCT
>NZ_WXYH01000309.1:0-73381 GCF_009872365.1 Rhodococcus sp. T7 | reverse complement strand
TCTGACACCCCCAGCGTCCGCTGGGAACCATGAGGAGCGGGAGCCCCCCGCCCCTTTTCCATCACATCAACCGCCGGCGGTTAACAAGTACTCACGGGTGGCGGAGCCGCACAACGAGCAGGAACGCTCCCCCGGCCTCGTCGATCTGCGTTTCGACGTTCAGTTCCGGTGCGAGACGGGACAACCGGTCGAGCAACCACTCCGACGCGTCCTCGGCGTCCGATCTGCCCGGGCACCGCGCGACCGCGACCCGTCCACCCTTGCGGCCGAGTTGTTCGACGACACCGATGATCGGGGCGGGATCGACGACGAACAACCGGTCCGGCCACGGCACCACCGGCTTGACGGCGCCCTTCTTGGTGTTGCACGCGCGGTGGGCGAGGCGCTCGACGCCGCCCTTCGCCTTGGCCTTCTTCGCGGTGACGACACTGTCGATGCTGGGGCCGCGCGGGTCGTTGACCGACATGTCGGGATCCACCGGTTCGTCACACAACCAACAGCGCCACGACTCGCGGTCGCCGACCTCTCGAAGAGTGCTCATGGGCGCCAACGCTACCCGTGGGGCTGGACGGGATCGAAGCCGGAGATCAGCCAGTCGTCACCGGACTTGGTCAGCTCCACGGTGATGCTCGTCGCCGTCACCGCCGGTTCGGGTTTCGCGGCACTGGTGGTGCTCTGGTTGACGAACAGCAGAACGGTGGCCGTGTCGGCCGCCACCTCGACCGGACCGGACGCGGCCACCGTCGCCTGCGTGGCGACCCGGCTCTCCTTCGCCGCGGGGACGACGACGTCCGTCGTGAACTGGGTGTAATAGTCGAGGAACTCCCCCGTCAGACGTTCCTTCGCGGCTCCGACATCGTTCTCCACCGTGTCCGGCCCGTACGACAGCAGGGCGATCGCGCCCTGCGACGCGGTGTCGGTGACGGCGGCGCGGGCGGTGTCGTCGACGCGCTGGTCGGGCCGGTACAGCGTGAAGTACAGAACCCCGGCCAGTACGGCCGTGACCACGGTGAGCGCACCCAGAGTCAGGAGGAGCCTGCGCGACTTCGGCGATGCGTCGGTACTCACTGCACGAACCCCGCCTTCACGATCTTGTACGTGCCGTCCTCGAGTTGCATCGTGACCCGCATTCTCTGACCGCGAGGCTCCTCTGCGGCCCCGCCCGCATTCGACACCTTCTGCGCGACCGCGACGAGCACGTCGGCGGAGTCGCCGTCCTGCCGCTCGATCGCGGCCTGGCGCACCTCCCCGACCGATTTGACCTGGGCCTCCTGCATGACCGCAATGAGATCCTTGGATCGGGCTTCGAATTCGTCGCGGAATTCTCCGGCCGAGCCGTCGAGTACCTTCTGCACGTCGTCGTCAGCCTTCTCGAAGTCCATCGTCGTCAGATTCACGACGCCCTCGCTCGCCGCGTCCAGAATCTCGGACCGCTGCTGCGCCGCCTGCTCCGCCTGCCAGTGCGCGTAGCCGAAGTAGCCGCTCACCGCGAGGAACGCGAGCGCGAGCACGGACAGAACCGCCACACCCGCGGTGACGGCCGGTGTCCGGGACTTGGGGGCAGTGTCCTCAACGGAAACAGTGCCCTCAGCGGAAGCAGTGTCCTCACTGGAAGCGGCCTCCTCACTGGGGGCAGCGTCCTGGTCGGGAGCCACTTCCGCCATGGGGTTCCTTTCGTCGTGCCGTACCTTCTGTTACCTGGATCACGTCATGGTACCGGTTAGTCATATCAAATATTTTTCACATCGACATCCGGGCAGATCCGCGGGCGGAAAGGCGCGTGGGAGACCCCGCGTACCGTCGGTGATCATTACTGTTGAGGAGAAGGCAGGCGACTCGAAGGGGATCCACGATGACCAGCGATTCAGGTGCACGCAGCCGCGTGCAGTTCGGGGCCGGGGCGACTCCGGAACTCGTCAGTTCCGAGGGACGGACCATCATCGCGGACGCCGTCGTCGCCAAGATCGCCGGCATCGCCACCCGTGAGATCAACGGCGTCTACGACGTGGGCGGCGGCACCGCGCGCGCCGTCGGCGCCCTCCGGGACCGGATCCCCGGCGCCCGCGTCAACCACGCCCAGGGGGTCGCCGTCGAAGTCGGGGAGAAACAGGCCGCCATCGACATCGGCATCGTCGCCGAATACGGCGTCGCACTGCACGAACTCGCGGTCGGCATCCGGCGCAACGTCATCGCGGCCGTCGAACGCATGACCGGACTCGAAGTGACCGAAGTGAACATCACCGTCTTCGACGTCATGCTGTTCGACGAATCCGAGGCCGCGTCCGAGCTCGACGGCAAACCGAGGGTGCAGTGACCGGACCGCTCACACCGGACACCCACGCGGAGGACATCTCCGAACGCATCGTCGCCGCCGTCCTCGCGACCCCCGGAGTAGCAGCGATGCACGGCGGCGCATTCGGCGAAGTCGCGACGTACCTACCCGGACGCCGGGTGACCGGGGTGACCGTGGGCCCCACGTCCTGTGCCGTCCACCTCGCGGCCCGCTACCCCGCCAACGTCGTCGACACCGCCGAAAGAGTGCGCGCCGCAGTGGAATCGCTGGTGGACGTCCCCGTCGACGTGATCATCGAAGATCTCCTGACAGAGACAGGACAAGCTCAATGAACAGCACCATCACAGGCCTGATCGTCGGATTACTCCTCGCCATCGCCGGCATCCTCGGCGGTTTCAGCGGATTCGTCTTCGCCGTCCTGCTCGGCGCGCTGGGCATGGCCGTCGGCGCGCACCGCGACGGACACCTCGACCTCGGCGCCATCCTCCGAAGCCGCGGCCGTGGCTGAACCGTCCACCGCACCCCCCGCAGGCCCCCGGGACGACGCGGCGCTCGATGACACCGCCCAGCGCGGCGAGTTGGTCATCAAGGAACGCGCCGTCGTGAAGATCGCCGTCGCCGCAGCGCTCCAGGTGCCCGGCGTCGTGAAGCAGTCCGGCGGACTGTCCCGGCTGACGGGCCGGGACCTCCCCCGCGCCGACGTCTCGACGGGAGCGGACGCCGTCGCGATCAACCTGTACATCGCGGTGCAGTGGCCGTGCCGCCTCGATCTCCTCAACCGCAGGCTCCGCGCACAGGTGCACCGCCAGGTCGCGCAGATGACCGGCATGCCGGTCATCGAACTCAACATCGTGGTCGTCGGAACCGAATCCGCGGGGCCCGACGACAGCGCGGCCGACAGTCTCTACTCCGAACAGGGCGACCCCACCGCGCCGCCCACCCCGGTGGCACCGATCCGGCCACGTACACCGCGCGCGACCCCGGCCGCCGTGCCCGCCGCGATCATCGTCGCCGTCGGCGCCCTCGGTCTCGCGGTCGTCGCCGCTCGTGAACTACTGATCATGCGCGGCACGTTCGCCAACGCGCCCTGGATCCGCAACACCGCGCAATGGCTGGGCCGGCTGCACTGGTCCGACTGGATCGTCCCCGTCGCCGTCGGCGCGATCGTGCTGGGAGTCGTGTTCATCGTCGCCGCCGTGAAACCGCGGCCGCGCACCCATCTGCCCCTCGCGGTGGGCGACACCCCGATCGTCTGGCTACGCCCCACCGATCTCGCCCGCAATTCCAGTAGTCACGCCAACACCGTCCCCGGGGTGGTGTCGGCGCACACGACAGTCGACCGCAAGCACGTCACCGTCCGCGTGGTGCGCACCGAGTCGACACCCACCGCAGACGTGGCCATCTCCGTCCGCGAAGCCGTGGAACCGACGCTGTCGCTGCTCGGCACATCCCCGGAACTCCGAGTGCAGGTGAAGCCGTGACCCATCGGACCGCCGCCGTCAACCGGCTGATCGTCCTGATCGTGGGGCTTCTGCTCCTCGGATTCGGCGCCTACGCCATCGCCTGGGACCTGCAGGTTCCGATCGTCCGGGAATGGGTGTCGCGGTACGACCGCGCACGCGTCACCGCGCTTCCCGACCAGGACTGGTGGGGCTGGGCCCTCGCCGCGACGGTCGTCGTGGGACTGGTCTTCGGGATCGTGCTCCTCGCCCTCGACCTCACCCGGCGACGCACGTCCGCCGTCGCCGTCCCGGATCGCGAATCGGGCACCTACGTCACCGTCGACCTGGGCTCCCTCGCGGGCGGGGTCGCCAGCGAACTCGCCGAGTACCCCGGGGTCCGGCAGACGCGGGCCCGCGCCGTCGTCGAACGCGGACTCCCCACCCTGTCGATCGTCGTGACCGCCGACCCCACCCTCGACATTTACGACTTCACCCGCAAGTCCGAGGACGTCGCATCGTGGGTCGCGTCGACCCTCGGCGGTGAACAGGTCGCCACCCAGGTGCTGCTCCACCTCGACCGCGCCGACCACCCGGTCCACGTCGAAAGCTGACACCGTTCGTCCTCGAAGGGATCGCCCATCCCAGCGACATCCGGGAGTGGGACGCGCTGACCTCCCGCTGAGGCAGAACCCCGAAAACGCCGATGGCGCCCACCCCGGAGGGTGAGCGCCATCGGCGTTGGTGGAGCTAGATCACTTGTTGATCTTCGTGACCTTGCCGGCGCCGACCGTACGGCCGCCTTCGCGGATCGCGAAGCGCAGGCCCTCGTCCATGGCGACGGGCTGGATCAGCTTGACGGACATCTCGGTGTTGTCACCGGGCATGACCATCTCGGTGCCCTCGGGCAGCGTCACAACGCCCGTCACGTCCGTGGTACGGAAGTAGAACTGCGGACGGTAGTTGTTGAAGAACGGCGTGTGGCGGCCGCCCTCGTCCTTGGACAAGATGTACGCCTGGCCCTCGAACTCGGTGTGCGGGGTGGTGGTGCCGGGCTTGACGACAACCTGTCCACGCTCGACATCTTCGCGCTTGATACCACGAACGAGCAGACCGACGTTGTCACCGGCCTGGCCCGAGTCGAGGAGCTTGCGGAACATCTCGATACCCGTGACCGTGGTCTTGGTGGAGGTCTCCTTGATGCCGACGATCTCCACCTCCTCGTTCACGTTGATGACGCCACGCTCGATACGACCGGTGACGACGGTGCCACGACCGGTGATCGTGAAGACGTCCTCGACGGGCATGAGGAAGGGCTTCTCGGTCTCGCGAACCGGGTCCGGGATGGACTCGTCGACCGCAGCCATGAGCTCGAGGATGTTCTTGGTCCACTCCGGGTCGCCCTCGAGCGCCTTGAGTGCGGAGACCTTGACAACCGGAGCGTCCTCGTCGAACTCCTGCGCAGCGAGGAGCTCACGGACCTCCATCTCGACGAGCTCGATGATCTCGTCGTCGTCCACCATGTCGGCCTTGTTCAGGGCGACGAGGATGTACGGCACGCCGACCTGGCGGGCGAGCAGCACGTGCTCACGCGTCTGGGGCATCGGGCCGTCGGTGGCCGCGACCACGAGGATGGCGCCGTCCATCTGCGCCGCACCGGTGATCATGTTCTTGATGTAGTCGGCGTGACCGGGAGCATCGACGTGCGCGTAGTGGCGCTTCTCGGTCTGGTACTCAACATGCGAGATGTTGATCGTGATACCGCGAGCCTTCTCCTCAGGAGCCTTGTCGATCTCGTCGAAGGCCGAGGCCTCGTTGAGATCCGGGTACGCGTCATGCAGAACCTTGGTGATGGCCGCGGTCAGCGTGGTCTTGCCGTGGTCGACGTGACCGATGGTGCCGATGTTCACGTGCGGCTTCGTCCGCTCGAACTTCGCCTTCGCCACTGTGTGTCCTCCTGGACTGATTGATGCTTGCGGTATGCAGCAGTGCGGTTGTTATTACTGGGTCGTGCTTCGGCCGGCTGGAACCGAGGTTACTCGCCGGTCGCCTTGGCGATGATTTCCTTCGAGACGTTCGCGGGAACCTCTGCGTAGGAATCGAACACCATGGAGAAGTTCGCCCGGCCCTGGGTCTTCGACCGCAGATCACCGATGTAACCAAACATCTCCGAGAGCGGAACCAGCGCCTTCACGACACGGGCACCACTGCGTTCCTCCATGGCCTGGATCTGGCCACGGCGGGAGTTCAGGTCGCCGATCACGTCACCCATGTACTCCTCGGGTGTGGTGACCTCGACAGCCATGAGCGGCTCGAGAATGACCGGGCCGGCCTTGCGGGCGGCTTCCTTCAGCGCCTGCGAACCGGCGACCTTGAAGGCCATTTCCGACGAGTCGACGTCGTGGTACGCACCGTCGAGCAGCGACAGCTTCAGGTTGACCAGCGGGTAGCCGGCGAGAACGCCGTACTGCATCGCGTCCTGCGCGCCTGCATCCACGGAGGGGATGTACTCGCGAGGGATGCGGCCACCGGAGACCTTGTTCTCGAACTCGTAGGAGGCACCGTCTTCGCCGACGAACGGCTCCAGCGCGATGATCACCTTGGCGAACTGGCCCGATCCACCCGTCTGCTTCTTGTGGGTGTAGTCGTGCTTCTCGACCTTCTTGGTGATGGTCTCGCGGTAGGCGACCTGCGGCTTGCCGACGTTGGCCTCGACCTTGAACTCGCGACGCATACGGTCGACGAGGATGTCGAGGTGGAGCTCGCCCATGCCGCCGATGACGGTCTGGCCGGTCTCTTCGTCGAGTTCGACGGAGAACGTCGGGTCCTCTTCGGCGAGCTTCTGGATCGCGGTGCCCAGCTTCTCCTGGTCGGACTTCGTCTTGGGCTCGATCGAGACCTGGATGACCGGGTCCGGGAAGCTCATCGACTCGAGCACGATCGGGGCATCCTGTGCACACAGGGTGTCACCGGTCGTGGTGTCCTTCAGGCCGATCATCGCGTAGATGTGGCCGGCCACGGCCTCGTCGACCGGGTTCTCCTTGTTGGCGTGCATCTGGAAGAGCTTTCCGATGCGCTCCTTCTTGCCCTTGGTCGCGTTCATGACCTGGGCGCCCGGATCGATCCGGCCGGAGTACACGCGGACGAACGTCAGCTTGCCGAAGAACGGGTGCGAAGCGATCTTGAAGGCCAGAGCCGAGAACGGCTCTTCCTTGCTCGGCTTACGCGTGAGGATCTCTTCTTCGTTGCCGAGGGCGTGACCCTGGACCTCGCCGATGTCCAGCGGGTTCGGCAGGTAGTCGATGACCGCGTCGAGCATGGGCTGAACACCCTTGTTCTTGAACGCGGAACCACACAGCACCGGGTACAGCTCGGAGTTGACCGTCATCTTGCGGATGGCGCCCTTGATCTCCTCGACGCTGAGTTCCTCGCCGGCGAAGTACTTCTCCATGAGCTTCTCGTCGGACTCGGCAACCGTCTCGAGCAGCTTCTCGCGGTACTCGGCAGCCTTGTCGGCGAGATCGGCCGGGATCTCCTCGATGGTGGGCTCGGCGCCGATGGCGACCGTGCCACGCCAGGTGACAGCCTTCATCTCGACCAGGTCGACGACACCGTCGAAGTCGTCCTCCGCGCCGATCGGCAGCTGCAGGACGAGCGGCTTCGCGCCGAGGCGGTCGATGATGGTCTGGACCGTGAAGTAGAAGTCCGCGCCCATCTTGTCCATCTTGTTGACGAAACAGATGCGCGGAACGTCGTACTTGGCGGCCTGACGCCACACCTGCTCCGACTGGGGCTCGACGCCCTCTTTGCCGTCGAACACTGCGACGGCGCCGTCGAGCACGCGGAGCGAACGCTCCACCTCGACGGTGAAGTCGACGTGGCCCGGCGTGTCGATGATGTTGATCTGGTTGTTGTTCCAGAAGCAGGTCACCGCGGCAGAGGTGATCGTGATGCCGCGTTCCTTCTCCTGTTCCATCCAGTCCGTGGTCGAGGCACCGTCGTGCGTCTCACCGATCTTGTAGTTGACACCGGTGTAGAACAGGATGCGCTCGGTGGTCGTGGTCTTGCCGGCATCGATGTGCGCCATGATGCCGATGTTGCGGACCTTGTTCAGGTCGGTCAGCACTTCCTGTGCCACAGGATTCTTCCCCGCTCGTAGCTCGTGTATCGGGTGTCGGCCTCCCCGGTGTTCCACCAGCGGGGCCATTGTCTCGAGTTGTAGATCAGCCGGTCCCCGGTAGGGGCCCGACGTGCGACGACGCCGGAGCAGTCACGGTAGGTGACTGCTCCGACGTGACGTCACCAGCGGTAGTGGGCGAATGCCTTGTTGGCTTCGGCCATCTTGTGAGTGTCCTCGCGACGCTTCACCGCGGCACCCAGGCCGTTGCTGGCATCGAGGAGCTCGTTGGCGAGACGCTCGACCATCGTCTTCTCACGACGCTGCCGGGAGAAGGTCACGAGCCAGCGGAGCGCGAGGGTGGTGGAACGGCCCGGACGGACCTCGACCGGCACCTGGTAGGTGGCGCCACCGACACGGCGGCTGCGAACCTCGAGTGCAGGCTTGACGTTGTCCAGTGCGCGCTTGAGGGTGACGACCGGATCGGTGCCGGTCTTCTCGCGCGCCTGCTCGAGTGCTTCGTACACGATGCGCTCGGCGGTGGACTTCTTGCCGTCCAGGAGAATCTTGTTGACGAGCTGCGTCACCAGGGGCGAACCGTAGACCGGGTCGTTGATGAGCGGACGCTTCGGAGCGGGGCCCTTACGTGGCATTAGCTCTTCTCCTTCTTGGCGCCGTAGCGGCTGCGGGCCTGCTTGCGGCCCTTGACACCCTGGGTGTCGAGGGAGCCGCGGATGATCTTGTAGCGCACACCGGGGAGGTCCTTCACACGACCACCGCGGACGAGCACCATCGAGTGCTCCTGCAGGTTGTGGCCTTCGCCCGGGATGTAAGCGGTGACCTCGACGGAGCTGGTCAAGCGCACACGCGCGACCTTACGGAGCGCCGAGTTCGGCTTCTTCGGGGTGGTGGTGTACACGCGGGTGCACACGCCACGACGCTGCGGGCTGCCCTTGAGGGCTGCCGTCTTGACCTTCGCGGTCTTGTCGCGGCGGCCCTTGCGGACCAGCTGGTTGATGGTTGGCATTTACCGGCTTTCTTCGTGTTGAACAGACTGCTCTGGACAAGCAACCTTGGCTGTTCTGAAATTAGGGATCTAGCAGTTGGGGCAAGAGAGCTGCTGCCCCTCACCCGCACCTCGAGCTGCACCCGAGGTCGGGTGTGTCGCATACCCCCACACAGGCAGCCGGATGCTCGTTCCATGCAGAAATCTGCACGAACGCGCGCACGGCAATACCTCGCTAGGCACACAGATCGGCCCGGGCATGCCGGACACGACCCACAACGATACCCGGCGGCGCGCCGGAAGGTCAAAGTGGGCGGGCAATGGTAAGGGCTGACCTGCGATGGGCGGTACTACTTGGAGCTGTCGGTACGGACACGGGCACATCAACTACTCAGATTGAGCGTCAGATCCGCAAGCGTCGATGCCGCCTGGCACGGGTCTGCCGCCCCCGTCTGGAACTGTACCCACCAGCCGACGACGCCCGAGGAGGGCGACCCGACCGTCACTCCGCACGCCCCCGGATCACCGGGGGGACGCATCACGACGGCCCTGCGCCCCTGGATGGTGGACGCTTCCACCGTGTAGCCGAGCTTCTCCGCGGTCGACTTCTCCGTGTCGAGCGAACCCGTCTCGAACCAGTTGAACGTCACCTTCACGGGACCGTTGGCGCCGACGGCGTCCCAGCGGCAGATCGCGCCGAAGAAGCCCCGTTGGATGGCGTCGGCGCCGACGGTCTGCGCGATCTGTTCGTCGGCGACCGCGTTGCACTCCTCGAGCAGGGCCGTGAACTGTTCGGTGTCCCCCGAAGAAGAAGCACCCTCCACCGTCGGTGAACCCTCGATCGTCGACCCGCACCCCGCGATCAGCCCGACCGCCGTAGCCGCGGTCAGCACCCGCACGGCGCGCCACGTCCGCCTGCCCATCACTCCCCCGCTCACTTGGCCCTCGACACGCTGAGTTCGGCGAGGTCGCGCGCCACCTTGCACGGATCGGCCGCGGGTTGCGCGTCCGCGTACATCACCGACCAGTGCACGAAGTCACCGCCGAACTCCACACCGAGTTCACACAGAATTCCTTCGGACGACGCGATGAAGCCGGGATGTCCCTGGACGTCGATGTCGGTGGCCGGCCTGCCGATCAGCTCCGAACCCGCCCGCTCGCGGCCGATCGGGCTGCCGCGGTACCAGGAGAACGTGACGCTGGGACCGCCTATCCCTGCGGTTTCCCACTCGCAGCCGACGGAATTGCGCGTCACCCCGGTAAAGGGCGGCATGCCGAACGCCTTCGCGACCTCGTCGTCGGTGACCGAGCCGCACTGGCCGAAGAACGGGCCCGGATCGGTCACCTGTGGGAGGTTCTGCGCGGCGGGTGCGGTACCGGAATCGTCGCCGTCTCCCCCACAGCCGGCCAGACCGGCCGCGACGGTGATCAGGACGAGCGCTCCCCATTTCCGGCCCATGGTCGGTGACTCTACCGATCCCCGCAATCTTTGCCCGGTCAGTCGAGAACGGCCACGTCGAGGCGCCTCGGCTCTGCCGATTCACCGCACCGCGGCTCTGCCGATTCACCGCACCGCGGCTCTGCCGATTCACCGCACCGCGGTAGTGCCGCATCCAACTGCGCAGCCCACTGCCGCACGATCTCTGCGCGCCTCTTGGAGTCGTCCGTGAGCACGTCGGCCAGGCCGAGTCCGCGGGCAAGATCGAGGGTTGCCTGGACGAGCCGGTGTGCGACGGGATCAGCGTCGTCGAACCCGAAGTGTTCGACGGCGGTGCGGTGCGCGACCCGGCCGAACCGTTCCTCGAGCGGCACGATCCGGGCCCGGAGTTCGGGGTCGGCGGCGGCCGCCGTCCACACCTGCAGCGCCGCCTTGAACAAGGTGCCGGTGTAGTAGTCGACGAGCCGCGACACCACCGCCTCGGTGCGTCCCTCCCCGGTCGGCAGGTCGGTGGCCTCGCGCCGGGCCTGCTCCATCCGGGCGTCGAACATGACCTCGAGCGCCGCGGTGATGAGGTCTTCGCGGGTGGGGAAATGGTGCTGGGTCGCGCCGCGGGACACGCCTGCTCGCTGGGCGACGAGGCTCACCGTCGTCGCACCCCAGCCCAATTCCGCGAGGCAGTCGATGGTGACCTCGAGGAGATGCCCACGGGTGACCCGGCTACGGTCCTGCTTCGGTTCGCGGGTCATGTGTCACTTCCTCTCGTCGCGCTGCGCGCCCGTGCGTGACTGGCGAGTCCTGAGACTCGTCAACCACGCACAGGGCCGGAGGCCCATCTCGGCGGCCGCTTCTGCAGAAACGCCATCATGCCTTCCCGCGCCTCCTCGGATTCGAACAGCCTCGCCGACTGGGCGGTCAGCTCGTCGGTGTAGCGGTCGAAGTCGGCGAGCACACCGCGGGTCGTCAACGTCTTCGATTCGGCCAGACCCTGCGGCGACGCCTGCCGCAACTGGTCCAGCAATGCCTCGACGGTGTCCGCGGGATCCTCGGCGGACTCACTGATCAGCCCGATCGCCTCCGCCTCGTGGGCGCCGAACTTCTCGCCCGTGAGCAGGTAGCGGCTCGCGGCGCGCGAATCGATGCGGGGCAGCACCGTCAACGAGATGATCGACGCGGCAAGCCCGAGCCGGACCTCGGTCAGCGCGAACGTGCTGCGCGGCCCGGCGACGGCGAGGTCGCACGCCCCGACCAGCCCCATGCCCCCGGCCCGGACGTGACCGTCGATCCGGGCGATCACCGGTTTCGGCAACTCGACGATGGCGCGCAGCAGTTCGGCCATCTGCCGGGTGCGCAAGCCGACGTCGCCGGATGTCTCGCTCAGATCCGCCCCGGCGCAGAACGTGCCGCCGGTGTGGGTGAGGACGACGCCGCGGACGTCGTTGTCCGCGGCGGCGTCCCGCAATCCCTGGAGCAGTTCGTCCACGAGCCTGCCGGAGATCGCGTTCCTGTTGTGGGGCGAATCGAGGGTGAGGGTGGCAAACCCTCGATCCACCTCGTACCGGACGTACCGGTCGGCTTCCACGTCGGTCATGTGCTGTCCGTTCGACATCAGTACGACTTCGGCAACCCCAGCGAGTGCTGGGAGACGAAGTTCAGGATCATTTCCCGGCTCACCGGGGCGACACGGGCGATGCGTGCCGCGCCGAGCATCGCCGCGAGACCGTATTCCTTGGTCAGGCCGGCGCCGCCGTGAGTCTGGACGGCCTGGTCGAGCGCCTTGATGCTGGCCTCCGCCGCGGCGTACTTGGCCATGTTCGCGGCCTCGGCCGCGCCGAAGTCGTCGCCGCTGTCGTAGAGGACCGCGGCCTTCTGCATCATCAGCTTGGCCAGTTCGAGTTCGATCTTGATCTGCGCCAGCGGATGCGAGATGCCCTGATGTGCGCCGATCGGCTCCTTCCACACCGTGCGCTCCTTCGCGAACCGCACCGCGGCGTCCAGCGCGTAGCGGCCCATGCCGATCGCCATCGACGCGCCGAGGATGCGTTCGGGGTTGAGTCCCGCGAACAGCTGCATCAGGGCCGCGTCGGCCTCGCCGACGAGCGCGTCGGCGGGCAGCCGGACGTCGTCGAGGAACAGCATGAACTGGTGATCGGGCTCGACGATGTCCATCTCCATCGGCGTCTTCACGAAATTCTCGGCGTCGGTGGGGACGATGAACAGCGCGGGCTTCAGCTTGCCGGTCCTGGAGTCCTCGGTGCGCGCGACGATCAGCACGGCGTCCGCCTGGTCGACCCCGGAGATATAGATCTTGTTCCCCGACAGCAGCCAATCCTCACCGCCCCCATCACCCCTCGCTCCGCTCGACCGGTCCCGCCTCGCGGTGGTCGAGATCTGATGCGAGTTGGACCCCGCGTCGGCCTCCGTGATGCCGAACGCCATGATCTTCGAGCCGTCGGCGAGACCGGGGAGCCATTTCTGTTTCTGGTCCGCCGTGCCGTACTTGCCGATGATGGTGCCGCAGATGGCAGGCGAGACGACCACCAGCAGGAGTCCCGCGCCGTGGGCGGCGAGTTCCTCCTGGACGAGTGCCAGTTCGTAGATACCCGCGCCGCCGCCCCCGAATTCCTCGGGGAGGTTGACGCCGAGGAAGCCGAGTTTGCCTGCCTCGTTCCACAATTCGGTGAGCGGTTCGCCGCGCCGCGCCCGCGGCAGCACGTAGTCGACGTAGTTGAAGCGCTCCCCGAGCCGCGACACGGACGCGCGGAGTTCCTTCTGTTCTTCTGTCTCGATGAAGCTCATGATTCTCCCTCTGCCTGCGCTGCTTCGACGACTGCCAGGACCGTTCCCACGTCGACCTGCGTGCCGACGGTCACGGAAAGTTCGGTGAGGACACCGGACGCCGGCGCCTTGATCGTGTGTTCCATCTTCATCGCCTCGAGCCAGACGATCGGCTGACCGGCGGTCACCGCATCACCGACCGCGCCGCCGACTCGGATGACCGAACCCGGCATCGGCGCGAGCAGCGACCCCTCGGCGACGACGGCGCTCGGATCGGTGAATCGCGGTGCGGCGTGCAGGCTCACCGGCCCCAGGGCGGAATCGACGAAGACGTCGTCCCCGTACCGGGACACCGCGAACGATCGGCGCAGCCCCGCCACATCCAGTGCGACGTGCCGTGCCGTCGCCGACACGAGCGCGACGTCGTCGAACCCCTCCGCCTTCAGCCCGTACCGGGTGAGCAGGTACCGGATCTCGACGTCGCCGCCGGTACCGGTGAACGTCTTGCACTGCGGCGCGGACGCCAGGTTCCGCCACCCGCTGGGGAGCGTCGCATCGACCGTCGCGACGTCACGGTTGTGCGCGGCGTCGGCGAGGGCGGCGGCCAGCGCCGACAGTCGCTCGGTCTCCGCCGACGCCAGCGGCTGCGCGAGCACGTCCAGCCCGTGGGTGTCGAAGAAGGCGGTATCCGTGTCGCCCGCGAGGAACGCCGGGTGGCGGAGCACGTTGACCAGGAGGCCGCGGTTGGTGCGCAGACCGTGGATCTGCGCGCGGCCCAGCGCGGTCGCCAGCCTGGTCGCCGCCTGGGTCCGGGTGGGCGCGAACGAGATGACCTTCGCCAGCATCGGGTCATAGTGCACGCCGACGGTGGACCCGTCGACCACCCCGGAGTCGAGGCGGATGCCCGGTGTGCGGAGAACGTCGAATTCGACCGCACTGCCCGGCAACGCCAGACGGTGGACCGGTCCGCTCTGCGGCTGCCAGTTCTGCGCGGGATCCTCGGCGTACAGCCGGACCTCGATGGAATGACCGGACACGGCGGGCGAGTCCGCGTCGAGTGCCAGCCCCGACGCAACCTGCAATTGCAGGTCTACGAGGTCGAGGCCGGTGGTGCATTCGGTGACCGGGTGCTCCACCTGCAGCCGGGTATTCATCTCCAGAAAGAAAAAGTCTCCGCGATCTCCTCCGGTGTCGTCTTCCCCTCGCTCCGCTCGACCGGTCGCCAGGAACTCGACCGTCCCCGCCCCCTCGTAGTCGATGGCCTTCGCCGCGAGCCGGGCGGCCTCGAACAGCCGCTCTCGCATTCCAGGAACGGCCTCGACCAGCGGCGACGGCGCCTCCTCCACCACCTTCTGGTGCCGGCGCTGGATGGAGCACTCACGCTCCCCGACCGCCCACACCGTTCCGTGCCGGTCGGCCATCACCTGGACCTCGATGTGCCTGCCCGTCTCGAGATAGCGCTCGCAGAACACGGTCGGGTCACCGAACGCCGATTGCGCTTCGCGCCGAGCACCTTCCAGCTGTTCCGGAAGGTCCGCGAGTTCACGCACCACGCGCATGCCGCGTCCGCCGCCGCCCGCGGATGCCTTGACGAGCACCGGCAGATCGGCTGCGGTGACGGCGTTCGGATCGAGTTCGGCGAGCACCGGGACCCCGGCGGCGGCCATCAACTTCTTGGACTCGACCTTGGAACCCATCATCTCGATGGCAGGCGCGGGCGGTCCGATCCACGTCAGGCCCGCAGCGTGGACGGCGCGCGCGAATTCCGCGTTCTCGGACAGGAACCCGTAGCCCGGGTGGATGGCGTCGGCACCCGCGAGAAGCGCCGCCTCGATGACGAGGTCACCGCGCAGGTAGGTGTCGGCGGGACTGTTGCCCGGCAACCGGACCGCGGCGTCGGCCTCGGCGACGTGCGGACTGAGTGCGTCGGCGTCCGAGAACACCGCAACGGTCCCGATGCCTGAGCGTCGGCAGGTGGCGAAGATGCGGCGGGCGATCTCGCCGCGGTTGGCGACCAGTACGGACTGGATCATGTTCGTGCCTCACATCCGGAAGACGCCGAAGTTCTCGGCGCCTTCGATCGGGGCGTTGGCAATGGCCGACAGGCACATTCCCACCACGGTGCGGGTGTCGCGCGGGTCGATGACGCCGTCGTCGTAGAGGCGACCGGACAGGAACATCGGCACCGATTCGGCCTCGATCTGGTTTTCGATCATCGCGCGCATCCCGGCGTCGGCTTCTTCGTCGAACGCCTGCCCCCGCGCCTCGGCGGAGGCCCGGCTGACAATGGAGATGACCCCGGCCAGTTGCGCGCCGCCCATGACGGCGGATTTGGAACTCGGCCAGGCGAACAGGAATCGGGGGTCGAACGCGCGTCCGCACATGCCGTAGTGGCCGGCGCCGTACGACGCGCCGAGCAGGATCGAGATGTGCGGGACGGTGGAGTTGGAGACGGCGTTGATCATCATCGACCCGTGCTTGATCATCCCGCCTTCCTCGTACTCCTTGCCGACCATGTAGCCGGTCGTGTTGTGCAGGAACAGCAGTGGGGTGTTCGAGCGGTTGGCCAGCTGGATGAACTGGGTGGCCTTCTGCGATTCCTCGCTGAACAGCACGCCGCGCGCGTTGGCGAGGATGCCCACCGGATATCCGTGCAGTTCGGCCCAGCCGGTGACGAGGGACGATCCGTACATCGGCTTGAACTCGTCGAAGTCGGAGCCGTCGACGATTCGGGCGATGACCTCGCGGGGGTCGAACGGGATCTTGAGGTCGGCGGGGACGATGCCCAACAGTTCCTCGGGATCCTCGAGCGGCTCGATGACCTCCGCGCGCGGAGCCGGACCCTGCTTCTTCCAGTTCAGGCGTTTGACGATGCTGCGCCCGATCCGGATGGCGTCCTGCTCGTCGACGGCGAAGTAGTCGGCGAGACCGGACTTGCGGGCGTGCATCTCGGCGCCGCCCAGGGTTTCGTCGTCGGATTCCTCCCCGGTGGCCATCTTGACCAGCGGCGGCCCCGCGAGGAACACCTTGGACCGTTCCTTGATCATGACGACGTGATCGGACATGCCGGGGATGTACGCGCCGCCGGCCGTGGAATTGCCGAAAACGAGGGCGATGGTCGGGATGCCCGCCGCGGACAGTTGGGTGAGGTCGCGGAACATACGGCCGCCGGGAATGAAGACTTCCTTCTGTGTGGGAAGGTCGGCGCCGCCGGATTCCACGAGGGAGATGACGGGGAGCCGGTTCTGCCGGGCGATGTCGTTGGCGCGGAATCCCTTCCGCAATGTCCACGGGTTGCTGGTGCCGCCGCGGACCGTCGGGTCGTTGGCGACGATCAGGCATTCGACGCTTTCCACGACGCCGATGCCCACCACGGTGCTGGCGCCGACCGGGAAGTCGCTGCCCCACGCCGCGAGCGGGCACAGTTCGAGGAACGGCGAGTCCGGGTCGAGGAGCAGTTCGATGCGCTCCCTGGCGAGGAGTTTGCCGCGCTTCTTGTGCCGCTCGGTGTACTTCTCGCCGCCGCCCGCGAGCGCCTTGGCGTGCTCGGTCTCGATCTCGGCGAGCTTTTCCGTCATGGTCCGGGCCGCCGCGGCGTACTCCTCCGAACCGGTGTCCAGGGCGGATTTCAACGTGGTCATGACTGATACCCCAATCGCTTGGCCGCGAGCCCCGTCAGGATCTCGGTGGTGCCGCCGCCGATCCCGAGGATGCGCATGTCGCGGTACTGCCGTTCCACTTCGCTCTCGCGCATGTAGCCGAGTCCGCCGAACAGCTGGACGGCCTGGTTGGCCACCCATTCGCCCGCCTCGACGGCGGTGTTCTTCGCGAAACAGACCTCGGCGATGAAGTCCTCGTTCGACACGAGCGACCGCTCCACCAGCGCCCTCGTGTAGACGCGGGCCACGTCCGTTCTGCGGGCCATCTCGGTGACCGTGTTCTGCACCGACTGCCTGCTGATCAGCGGGCGGCCGAACGTCTCCCGGTCGCGCACCCACGCCAGCGTGAGGTCGAGGCACCGCTGCGCGCTCGCATAGGCCTGCGCGGCGAGGGCGATGCGCTCGGTGAGGAAGGCCTGCGCGATCTGCGCGAACCCGCTGTTCTCCACGCCGACCAGGTTGGCCGCGGGCACCCGTGCGTCGGCGAACGACAGTTCGGCCGTGTCCGACGCGCGCCAGCCCATCTTGTCGAGTTTGCGTGCCACCTCGAATCCGGGTGTGCCCTTTTCGATCACGAGCAGGGAGACCCCGGACGCGCCGGGGCCGCCGGTGCGCACGGCGGTGACCACGAAGTCGGCGCGGACGGCGGACGTGATGAATGTCTTGGACCCGTTGACGACGAAGTGGTCGCCGTCGCGGACCGCGGTGGTCCGCAGGTGCCCGACATCGGAACCGCCGCCGGGTTCGGTGATGGCGAGCGAGCCGATGAGTTCCCCGCGCAGGGTGGGCCGAACCCACTTCTCGATCTGCTCGGGATCGCCCGCGGCGGCGAGGTGCGGCAACGCGATTCCCGACGTGAACAGCGACGCGAACACGCCACCCGACGCACCCGCCTGGTGGAATTCCTCGCAGATCAGGACCGCGTCGACGAGGTCGCCGCCCTCGCCGCCGACGGATTCGGGGAAGCCCGCGCCGAGCAGTCCCAGTTCGGCGGCCTCACGGTGGAGAGTGCGGGGCAGTTCGCCGTCGCGTTCCCACTCGTCCAGGTTGGGCAATATCTGCCGTTCGACGAAGCTGCGCACCGTCTTGCGCAGCTCCTGCCGCTCCGGTGTGTCCCACACGCTCACAACGTTGTCCCTTCGGGGAGGAGTGCTTTCGGTATGTCGAGGTGCCGGGATCTGAGCCATTCGCCGAGTCCCTTGGCCTGCGGGTCGAACCGGGCCTGGGACGCGACGCCCTGCCCGAGGATTCCCTCGATCACGAAGTTGACGGCGCGCAGTTGCGGCAGCACGTACCTCGTGACGGTGAGATCGGCGGCCTCGGGGAGCAGGCGCTTCACTTCGTCGACGGTCAGCGCATGGACCAGCCATCGCCACTGCTCGTCGGTGCGCACCCACACGCCGACGTTCGCGTTGCCGCCCTTGTCGCCGCTGCGCGCCCCGGCGATGCTGCCGAGCGCGACCCGGACCGTGGGTTCCGCCGCCCGCGGCTCCGGGAGCGCGGGCTCGTCGAGGTCCGCGAGTTCCCGGACGTCGGTGGCGGGTTCGATGTCGACGCGGGTGCCGTCGGGTAGCACCGCGACGTGCGGCACCTCCTTGGCGTACACGTAGCCAGGGGTGAACACGCCGTAAGGCTGCCCCTGCCCGGGTGGCGCCGTCAGCGTGAATCCGGGATAGCTGGCGAGCGCCATTTCGACTGCGACCGAGGAGAATCCGCGACCGACCGCGTTCGCGTCGGGGTCCCGGACCACGCAGCGCAGCAGCGCGCTGGCCGCCTCCTCGGTGTCGGCGTCCGGGTGGTCGGTGCGGGCGAGCGACCAGTCGAGCTCGGCGGGCCGGGTGGGCAGCCAGCCTTCGAGTTGCCGCTTCACCAGTGCCGCCTTGGCGTCGATGTCGAGGCCGGTGAGCACGAACACGGCCTCGTTGCGGAAACCGGCGAGGGTGTTCAGCGACACCTTGAGCTGCGGCGGCGGAGCCTCCCCGGTGACACCGCTGATCCGCACCCGGTCCGGGCCGTCCTGCGACAACGCGGCGGTGTCGATCCGCGCGGTCACGTCGGGTCCGGCGTACCGGCCGCCGGTGATCTCGTACAGCAACTGCGCGGTGACGGTGCCGACGGTGACGGCGCCGCCCGTGCCGGGGTGCTTGGTGATGACGGACGATCCGTCCGAGTCGATCTCGGCGATCGGGAACCCGGGGCGGTCGAGGTCGTCGATCTCGGTGAAGAACGCGTAGTTGCCGCCCGTCGCCTGGGTGCCGCACTCGATGACGTGTCCCGCGACCACGGCGCCGGCGAGCTGATCGACATCGTCTCGCTGCCAGCCGAAGTGCGCGGCCGCCGGGCCCACGATCACGGACGCGTCGGTGACGCGTCCGGTGACGACCACGTCGGCGCCGGCGTCCAGGCAGCGGACGATGCCCCACGCGCCGAGGTAGGCGTTGGCGGTGAGCGGGCTGCCCAGCCCCAGTTCGGCTGCCCTGCCGATCAGGTCGTCGCCTTCGACGTGGGCGATCTTCGCCTGCAGCCCCAGCTTGTCGTTCACCTCCCGCAACGCGTCCGCGAGACCGGCCGGGTTGAGCCCGCCCGCGTTCGCGACGATGCGCACACCACGGTCCAGGGCGAGCCCGAGGCAGTCCTCCGCCTGACGGAGGAATGTCTTGGCGTAACCGCGGTTCGGGTCCTTCATGCGATCGCGGCCGAGGATCAGCATGGTCAGTTCGGCAAGGTAGTCGCCGGTCAGGTAGTCGAGTTCGCCGCCCTCGAGCATCTCGCGCATCGCCGACAGGCGGTCGCCGTAGAAGCCGGAGCAGTTGCCGATCCGCACGGTCATCGGGTTCCCGCCTCGCGGCCGCCGCCCGCCGGGCCCGCGAAGGCCTGCGCGATGTTCAGCCACGCGTCGGCGTCCGCGCCGGTGGCTTCGAGGGCGAGGTCGGCACGGTTCGCGCGCTGGGTGACGAGGAGGCAGAAGTCTTCCGCGGGTCCGGTGACCTTCTGCGCGGCGTCCTCGGGACCCCACGTCCAGACGGACACTCCGTCGGGGGCGGTGAGTTCGACGCGGAATTCCTCGGCGGGCGGGGCGAGTTCGTTGACGGCGTAGGCGAAGTCGCGGGTGCGTACGCCGAGGTGGGCGATGCTCTTCACCCGTTCGGTGGGTTTGCGGGGCACTCCGAGTGCGTCGGCGACGTCCTGGCCGTGCGCCCAGGTTTCCATCAGCCGGGCGGTGGCCATGGACGCCGCCTTCATCGGCGGGCCGTACCAGAGGATCTTCTGCCCGGGCGGTACCGCCAGGAGTGCCTCCGCGAGCCGAGTCCGCGCCGAACGCCACGCCGCCAGGAGTTCCGCGGGCGCGCGCCGGGCGTGTTCGGCGGCGCCGGCGTCGACGAATCCTCCGGGGTTCGCGGCGGCGACGGTCAGTTGTGCGGTGAAGCCGTCGGGGTCGGTGATCGCGAGGAGGGCGGCCTCGTCGGTCCACAGCAGATGCCCGATCTGGTGGGCGATGGTCCAGCCCTCGGCCGGTGTCGGATCGGCCCAGCGGGTGTCGGGGAGGTCGGCGACGAGTGCGTCCAGGGAGTCGCTCTCGGCGCACAGATCATCGATGAACCTCTGCAGTTCAGCCATGCGACCAGCATCACACCGGCCCGATAAAAAAGCAAGCACGATTGATTGTTATTCGGCTGCAATTCGCTCGGCGAGCTGACATCCTGGTCACGTGATCCGACAGATGCTCACCCAGGCCGCGCTCAACCCACTCCCTACCCCGCGCACCCTGGCAGCCCGACTGGTCCCGGGAACCGGCCACACCGTCGCCGGGAAGCGGATCCTCGTCACCGGCGGTTCCTCGGGAGTCGGCGAAGCGGCCGCCCGCAGGCTCGCGACCCTCGGCGCGGAGGTCGTCCTCGTCGCCCGCGGCTCCGACGCCCTGGAGTCCGTACGCGACGACATCCTGCGATCGGGTTGCGACGCCCACGCCGTCCCGTGCGACCTCACCGACCCGGAGTCCGTCGACGCCCTCGTCGCACGGGTACTTGGGGAGATCGGACCCGTCGACGTCCTCGTCAACAACGCGGGACGGTCGATCCGGCGGACCGTGGAGGACTCGCTGGACCGCTTCCACGACTTCGAACGCACCATGGCCGTCAACTACTTCGGCTCGACGCGGCTGACCCTGAAGTTGCTCCCGTCGATGCTCGAGCGCGGCGGGGGGCACGTCATCAACGTCGCGACGTGGGGTGTGCCGGCCGGGGTCATGCCCAAGTTCTCCGCCTACCACGCGTCCAAGGCGGCCGTCGGCGCGTTCGGCCGGAGCCTCGGCGCCGAACTGCGCGACCGCGGGATCTCGGTGACCACCCTCGACTTCCCGTTGGTCCGGACGCCGATGATCGCGCCCACCACGGACTACGACGCGATGGCGGCACTGACTCCCGAACAGGCGGCGGAATGGTTCGTCACCGCTGTGCGCACCCGGCCGATCGAACTGCTCCCCGGTTACGCCGAACTGTTCCGGGTGCTCGGCACGTTCGCGCCGTCCGCCACCGACGCACTGGTGCGGCGCACCGGCATCTGAGCGCAATGACAGACTGGGACGGTCCCGAATCCGCGCTCACACCCGAGGGAGTCGTCCATGACCGACGCCGTGCTCACCACCCGCGAAGGCGACATCGTCACCTGGACGCTCAACCGCCCGGAGGCCCGCAATCCCATCTCCGAGCCGGACGTGATCGAGGCGCTCGAGAATGCGGTGGCCGACGTCAACGGTGATCCCAGTGTGCGCGCCGCGATCGTCACCGGTGCCGGCTCGGCGTTCTCCTCCGGCGGCAACGTCAAACACATGCGCGACCGCGCGGGAATGTTCGGCGGCTCCCCCGCCGACCTGCGTCAGGGCTACCGGCACGGCATCCAGCGGATCCCGCTCGCCCTCTACCACTGCGAGGTGCCGACCATCGCCGCCGTCAACGGACCCGCGATCGGCGCCGGCTGCGACCTGACGCTGATGTGCGACATGCGGATCGCCTCGACGGCCGCCGTGTTCGCCGAGAGCTTCGTCAAGGTCGGACTCGTTCCCGGCGACGGCGGCGCCTGGTTCCTTCCGCAGGCCGTCGGGATGGCCCGGGCCAGCGAGATGGCCTTCACCGGCGACGCGATCGACGCGGCGAAAGCCCTCGAATGGGGACTCGTCTCGCAGGTCGTCGAACCCGGGGAACTCCTCGACGCGGCGCGAGCGCTCGCCGACCGGGTGGCGGTCAACCCGCCGCAGGTCCTGCGGATGACCAAGAAACTGCTGCGCGAGGGCCGTCACCAGAGCCTCGAGAGCCTCCTCGAACTGTCGGCGGCCATGCAGTCGCTCGCCCACCACACCGAGGACCATCACGAGGCCGTCGGCGCGATGCTCGACCGCCGCACTCCGAACTTCACCGGCCGGTGACCCCGGGCAGCGCACACCCGTGACAGCCGAGCCGCGCAGTCAACTCCTGCCCGTCGTCTCGGTCCTCGGGTCGGTGCTGTCCGTCCAGTTCGGTGCCGCGTTCGCGAGCACCCTGTTCGACGCGGTCGGCGCAGGCGGCGCCGTGTCCCTGCGCCTGACGATCGCGGCGATCATCCTCGGGGTGATCGTGCGACCACGGTGGCGACGGTGGACACACTCGCAGCGGCAAGGTGTTCTCGCACTCGGACTGGCACTCGCCGTGATGAACTCGGCGTTCTACGAGGCCCTCGCGCGGCTCCCGCTCGGCACCGCGGTCACCATCGAATTCCTGGGTCCGCTCACCCTCGCCGCCGTGCTGTCGCGGCGACTGCAGGACGGCGTGTGGGTGCTCGCGGCGCTGATCGGCGTGGTTCTGCTCGGTCTGCGCGAGAACTCGGGCGCCGAGTCTCTCGACCTCGTGGGGGTGGGGTTCGCACTCGTCGCCGGTACGGCCTGGGCCGGCTACATCGTCGCCGGCTCCCACCTCGCCGCGAGGGTACCCAGCGCGGACGGCCTGGCCGGGGCGAGCATCGTCGCAGCGGTGCTGACGATTCCGCTCGGCGCGGTATCGGGCGGCACCGCACTGTTCGACCCCCGGACCCTGGCCGTCGGCGCGGCGGTGGCCCTGCTGTCCTCGGTGATTCCCTACTCGCTCGAACTGCGGGCGCTGCAGGTGATGAGCAAGAAGGTGTTCGCCGTTCTCATCGCGCTGGAACCCGCGGCCGCGACCCTCGCCGGGGTGATCGTGCTCGGGCAGGTCCTCGGACTGCAGTCGCTCGCCGCGATCGCGCTCGTCGTCGCGGCGGGCGTCGGATCCGTGCTGAGCAACCGGTAGCGGCACGGACGACGGGCCCGGCTGGCAGGATCGACCCGTGAGCACCGCGAACCTGACCCGAGCCGAAACCGCCGAACGTTCCCGCGCGATCGAGGTTCTCGGCTATCGAGTGGAACTGGACATCCTCGGCGCCGTCGATCCGGAGGTCGCGACGTTCGCGACCACGACCACCGTCGAGTTCACCGCGCGCACGTCCACGACCTGGCTCGACTTCCTCGGGGCCGGCGTGGAGTCGGTGACCGTCAACGGCGCGAGCGTCCCTGTCGACTACGACGGCGCCCGCATCGCGTTGACCGGGCTGCGGGAGTCGAACGTCGTGACCGTCGCCGCCCGGGGCGAGTACAGCCGTTCCGGTGAGGGACTGCACCGGTTCCTCGACCCGGCCGACGGCCGGACGTACCTCTACACACAGTACGAACCGGCGGACGCGCGGCGGGTGTTCGCGTGCTTCGAGCAGCCGGACCTGAAGGCGCCGTTCACGTGCGTCGTCACCGCGCCGCAGGAGTGGGAGGTGATCTCCAACCAGCAGGTCGCCGAGCGGGACGACACCGCAGGCGGGCAGGTCGTCACGTTCGCGCCGACCCTGCCGATCTCCACGTACATCACCGCGGTCGTGGCCGGGCCGTACCACCGGGTGGACTCGGAGTGGAGCGGCGGCGACCTCACGATCCCGCTGGGCGTCCTCTGCCGGGCGTCGCTCGCGCAGTATCTCGACGCCGACACGATCTTCGAGATCACCCGGCAGGGGCTGGGGTTCTTCGCCGAGGGCTTCGACTACCCGTACCCGTTCGGCAAGTACGACCAGGTGTTCGTCCCCGAGTACAACCTCGGGGCCATGGAGAACCCGGGCTGCGTGACGTTCACCGAGGCGTACGTGTTCCGCGGGGCCGCCACCGATTCCCAGTACGAGGGCCGGGCGAACACGATCCTGCACGAGATGGCCCACATGTGGTTCGGCGACCTCGTGACGATGGTGTGGTGGGACGACCTGTGGCTCAAGGAATCGTTTGCCGACTACATGGGCGCACTGGCGAACGCGGAGGCCACCCGGTGGACCGACGCGTGGGTGGCGTTCGCCAACCGCCGCAAGGCGTGGGCGTACCTGCAGGACCAGTTGCCGACGACGCATCCGATCGTCGCGGACATCGTCGACCTCGAGGCCGCGAAACTGAACTTCGACGGCATCACGTACGCGAAGGGCGCCAGCGTCCTCAAGCAACTCGTCGCGTACGCCGGACGGGACGCGTTCTTCGAGGGGGCGCGCCGCTACTTCCGTGCCCACGCGTTCGGGAACACCACCCTCACGGATCTGCTGACGGAACTGTCGGCGACGTCGGGCCGGGATCTGACGAGCTGGGCGCGCGCCTGGTTGCAGACCACCGGGGTGTCCGCGCTGAGCCTGGAACGGGACGCCGACGGCGGAGCCACGATCGTGCAGACCGATCCGCGCCCACATCGGCTCGGCGTGGGCCGCTACGACTTCGACGCGGCCGGCGATCTGGTGTGCGTGCAGCGGGTCGAGGTCGACCTCGCGGACGCCCGCACCCCGATCGACGTCGACGACGCACCGCTCATGGTGCTCAACGACGCCGACCTGACGTACGCGAAGGTGCGGCTGGACGAACGATCGCTGAGCACCGTCGAGCAGTCCCTCGACCGGGTGCGGGACCCGCTGACGCGCGGCCTGATCTGGTCGTCGCTGTGGAACACGACCCGCGACAGTGAACTCGGCGCGCAGCGGTACCTGTCGATGGCCCAGCGGTTCTCCCCGGCGGAGTCGCACCTGACCCTGCTCACCTCCGTGCTGGCCAACGCCCCGTACGCGATCGAGCACTACCTGCCCGAGGCCGCGCGCGGCGCCGCTCGCCGCGGGTGGCTCGACCACACGTGGCGTGCGTTGTGGGACGCGCCGCCTGCGTCGGGGAGCCAACTCGCCTGGGCACGCGCGGTGGCGGCCGCCGCCGAGGTGGACGACAGTCGCGCGGACGACATCCGGTCGCTGCTCGACACCGACGGCAAGGCGCCGGCCGGGTTGTCGCTCGACCCGGACCTTCGGTGGGCGCTGAGGGGCGCGCTGGCCACCACCGGGCACGCCGACATGGCGGACCTCGACGGTGAACTGCGCCGCGACGACACCGGTTCCGGCCGCACCGCGTACCTGCGTGCGACGTACTCGCGACCTGCCCCGGACGTGAAGGCGAAGGCCTGGGACGCGATCTTCCACGACCGCACCCTGTCCAACGACCACCTCGGCGCGATCATCGCCGGGTTCCGCGCAGGCGCCCGGCACGACCTCGTCGCGGGATACGCCGCCGACTACTTCGCGTCGATCCGCTCGGTGTGGGAGACGCGCAGCATCGAGATCGCGCGGCGGATCGTGGTCGGGCTGTTCCCCGCCGACACGAGCCTCGACGCGGCCGACGGATGGCGGGACGCCAACGCCGATGCGCCCGCCGCGCTGCACCGGTTGGTGCGCGAGCAGCGGGACCATCTCGCGCGGGACCTGCGGGCGCAGGCGTTCAACAGCCGGCCGGACGTCACGGGCTGACCGGCCCGGCCGAGGCCGCGGTGCGGGCGGTCCACCGGTCCAGGGCGCCGCGCCACAGTCCGGACGCGCTGTCGCCCGCCCACGCGATGTAGCCGTCGGGACGGACGAGCAGTGCCGGTCCGTCCGCGGTCCGGGTCACCGCGTGAATGCCGTCGGGAACGGGCGCCTCCGGCTCGGTGACCAGGACGAACCCGCCCGAGCGCAACACCTCGTAGAGTCGGCCGGCATCGGTGGGCAGGTCTTCGGCGCGCCGGCCCACCAGGGCGCTCTGGCCGGAATCATGGTCGTAGCCGATTCCGATGCCCGAGAACATCCGCGCCACCGTGTCGCCGATCGGCGGGAATCCGAGAAGCGCTGCCACCGCGCCGTTCCGGAGCTTCCGCAGAATCCACGGCCGCACGGTCATCATGCGCATCGTGGCACCGCTCGACCGCAGCACCAGCCGCCCCACCGGGTGCCGCTCGGAGTGGTAGGTGTCGAGCACGGTGTCGTCCGCGCCGCCCAGGACGGCCGCGAGTTTCCAGCCGAGATTCATCGCGTCCTGAATGCCGGTGTTCATTCCCTGGCCGCCCGCCGGTGAATGCACGTGGGCGGCATCGCCTGCGAGGAACACCCGGCCCGTCCGGTACTGCGGGACCTGCCGTTCGTCGCTGTGGAATCGCGACTGCCACCGCACGGCGCCGAGTCCATAGTCCGTGCCCATCGCGATCCGGATGGTGCTGCGCAGTTCCTCCCGGTCCACGGGGGCGCTGTCGTCCACCTGATGCCTTCGGTTCCACGCGATCACGCGAAACAGGTTGTCGCCGTACGGTGCGATGAAGGCGAATCCGTCGCGGACGGCATTGACGGTCACGAGGTTGTCCGGTGGGTTCTCGAGTTCGACGTCGGCGAGCATGATCGACCGCAGCACGGCCTTGCCGGGGAACGATTGCCCGATCATCGTCCGCACGACGCTGTGTGCGCCGTCCGCACCGACCGCATACGCCGCGTGGAACGTGCCGTCGCGTCCCGATCCGTCGTGGCCGTGCACGCGGACGCCGTCCCCGTCCTGCTCCACCCCGGTGACCGTGAATCCCCGGACGAAGTCGGCGCCGCGCTCCCGGGCGTGCGCCTCGAGGAGGGTGTCGACGTTCTGCTGCGGGGTGACGAGGACGTACGGGAAGCGGGACCGCAGGCGCCCGAGGTTCAGCGCCGCGCCGCGCCACAGTTTCAGACCGGGCGAGGGGGCGCCGGTGGCCACGAGACGGTCGGCGAGTCCGCGGGCATCGAGCAGTTCGAGAGTGCGGGCGTGGACGCCGAATGCGCGGCTGAGGGTCGACGGAGCGGCGCGTTTGTCGAGCACCGTCACGGATCGGCCCGCCGTCGCCAACTCGGCCCCGAGCATGCATCCGGTGGGTCCCGCGCCGATCACCACCACGTCGATGTGCTTCATGACGCCCGCCTCCGATCGAGGGATTCCCATCAAGTCAACAACTGTTGACTTCGACGGTAGACGCACCTCTGCGCCAGGTCAACAGTTGTTGACTACACTTCGGGAATGCCCGAACGCCGCGCCCGCTCCGCCGTCGCCACCCGCGCCGCGATCCTCGACGCGGCCCGTGCCCGATTCGGCACGAACGGCTACGACCGCACGACGATGCGCGCCGTCGCGTCGGACGTCGGCGTCGACCCCGCACTCGTGGTCCGGTACTTCACCAACAAGGAATCACTGTTCGCCGAGGCCGCCGAATTCGACCTGCACCTCCCCGATCTCCACGACGTTCCGGTGCAGGAACTCGCGACCGTGCTGATGCCGCGCTTCTTCGCGGTGTGGGAGAACGACGGCGCGTTCCTCCCCCTTCTCCGCGCGGCGGCCAGCAGCCCGCGGGCCGCCGAGGCGATGTTGCAGGTCTTCGCCCGCCAGGTGGCGCCCGCGCTCACAGCCGTCGCGGCCGATCACGCCGACGAGCGCGCGGCCCTCGTCGGCTCGCAGGTCCTCGGACTCGCCTTCTCCCGCTACGTACTTCGGGTGCCGCCCCTCGCGGACATGACGCACGAACAGCTGATGCGGTGGGTCGGGCCCGTGCTCGAGTACTACCTCACCACGGAACCGCAGTAGCCCCTACCGGTGATGCCTGCCGCCGTTCAGCATCCAGCGGGCGTCGAGTTCACTCGTGCTGCGGCGGTGCCGCCGGATGGTGAACGACGTGATCGGCAACCGCTCGACCACGCTCGCGTCGGCCCGCGGATCGCCCGCAATCCCCTGTTCGAGAACCGAATACGCGGTGTGGTTGACCGAATGGACGGCCAGGCGGAGGGCGTCGAGCGCCGTCGGCCTCGGCCCGAACGCGGCGAGCGTGTGACCGCCGTCCACCGCGGTCTCCACCACCGCGTAGAAATTCCAGTCTGCGCCCGAATCGCCAGTCATGTTGTGCCTCGCTCGATGTGCTTCTGTGAGCTGTGCCATGACCGTATCGCGAGGGTACGACACGTTTTCCGGCGGCGCGCCGTTCAGGCCACGGACCGGCGGCCGATCCCGAAAAGCTTCTGGGGTGCGTCGATACCCTCGAGCCGGTGACTGCCCGCCGGTTCGCCCCAGAACTCGTCGCTGTCCAGTTCGTCGTAGAACTCCCCCGTCACGACGACCTCCTGGGACGGCGCCACCGTGACGACGCGACCGGCCATGGCGACGGGCCTGCCGAACCAGTCGCCTGCACTCGGTACCGCCGTGCCCCAGGCGATCCCGGCCCGCAACTGCGGAAGCCCCTCGGCGCGCGCGGCCTGCACGAGGTCGAGCGCGACGTGGGCCAGCGCGTTGGGATCGGGCGAGACCATCATGACGGCGTCCCCGATCGTCTTCACCAGACGCACCGGGGGCGACACCAGATCGGTGGCCACCCGGTCGAGGCGCTCGGCCACCCGGCCCAGATCGGCGGGCTCCGCCTGCTCCCCGAGCAGCGTGAATCCGGCGAGGTCCGCGAAACAGACCCCGACCTCCTGCGCTCCCCGCACCTGGAGGTTCGAGTCGCCCGCGATCCCCACCGCATCGGACCGCAGTTGATGCCGCAGAGCGGTGGCGATGAGATGAGCCAGGATCTGCGCCTCGAAATCCACGATGCGGCGCATCTCCACCGCATACCGCAGGGCCACCTCGGGGTGCTCGCGCGTCGCCTCGAGTCTCTCCTGCAGGAGAGAGTCCGCGGCGCCGGCGACCGTCCAGAGGTTTCGGCCGAGGACCCGGGCCGCCGCGAAGATGGCGCTCTCGTCGAGCCCCAGATCCCGGTACTGCTCGAGTCCGCGCGCCAGGTCGAGGTCGCCGTCGTCGTAGAACGTGCCATCCGCCGACGCACCCCGGCCGATGGCCCGGAACCACCGGCGGGCGTCGTCGACGGTCACGCCCACCTTCCGGGCGATGTCGTCGATGCTGTACCTGCCTTTCGGCGACAGCGCGTGATCGAGCAGCAGGTGCGCGAGGCGATCGCCCCGCGCGGCGCCGCGTAGGTCGTCGATCGAGGCCCCGTCCTCGATGAGAGTGTTCAGCACCCCCATGCGCGCGGACCGGTCCGGCCCGCTGAGCCCGTCGAGGAGGCCGGCGCGCTCGAACTCGTGGAGCAGCGACGGCGGCGGACCGGGACGTCGCAGCGGGCGGGTCGGTGGGGACACCAGACGTCCCGTCCGGGGCGTGATCCGTCGGGGCTGTCGCGGAGTGCGCACGTCCTCATCGTCCCAGGAACGACGTCGCCCTTCGCCGGAATCCTCCGAACTCACTGTCCCCGCGACCGGGACCGAACTATATTCGGTATGTGCCGATTCAAAGTCTGTTGCTGGATGTGGCGGAGGGCCATTTCGCCCGCCGCGGCGTCCTCGGCACCCGGTTGGCGGACATCCGGCAGGAGGCCGGGGTCAGCGTGGGAGCCGTCTACCACCACTTCCCGAACAAGGAAGAGCTGTACCTGCAGGTCTGGTTGCGAGCGCTCGCCGACTACCAGGCCGGATTCCGGGCCGCACTCGCGGAATGCGCCGATGCCCGGTCCGGGGTGGAAGGTGCCGTCGTCCGCCACCTGCACTGGGTCTCCGGCAACCCACAGCGGGCCACCATCCTCGCCGCGCCCCGCCCCCCGGGCCTCGACGAGCGGGCCGACACCACCAATGCGGCGTTCTTCCGCGACGTCACCCACTGGTGGCGAGTCCACGAACACTACGGAACGGTCCGCCGGTTCGACTTCGACGTGCTCTATGCGTTGTGGCTCGGCCCGGCTCAGGAGTACTCGCGCCAATGGCTCGCGGGCGCCATGACCACCGATCCCACCGCGGTCGCGCCCGAACTGGCACGCGCCGCGTGGGACTCGCTACGGAATCAGGAGTAGAGGGATGACAGTCGACGTCGCACTCACCGCCGACACCGCGCAGGCCGTGCTGGAGGCCCAGCCGTTCAGCGTGCTCGTCGGCGCACGGATGACGCAGTTCGGCGAGGGCGGCACCACCCTCGAGATCCCCGTCCGGGACGAACTGCGGCAACAGAACGGCTTCGTGCACGGCGGTGTCCTGTCGTACGCGGCCGACAACGCCCTGACGTTCGCCGCAGGCACGGTCCTCGGCGCGAACATCATGACCGCGGGCTTCACGATCACCTACCTCCGGCCCGCCCAGGGCGTGCTGCTCCGGGCGGACGCCCGCGCCGACGCATCCACTCGCCGCCAGGCGCTGTGCCGGTGCGACATCTACGCGGTGCAGGAGGACGGCTCGGAGGTACTGTGCGCCGCCGCCCAGGGCACGGCAACCGTCAAGCAGCCGCGGTAGCCGCGGCCGCACGGGATGAAACGATGACACCATGGCTGACTCCGTCGATCGCGCATCCGTGGACAGGGCGCGTGAGCGCATCACCGGCCTGATCCGCAGAACACCCACATTCCGCACCACCGTGCCCACCGTCCACGGCGCCGTGCCGGTGATCTTCAAACTCGAATTCCTGCAGTACGGCGGCTCGTTCAAGGTGCGCGGCAGTCTCAACGCGCTGCTGCATGCCGAGGAGGACGGACGCCTCGACGACGCAGGCGTCGTCATCGCGTCCGGCGGGAACGCCGCCATCGGCGCGGCCTGGGCGTCGCGGCTCCGGGGTGTGAAGTGCACCGTCGTCGTCCCGGTCACGGCACCCGACGTCAAGATCGACAAGCTGATCGCACTGGGCGCGGACGTGCGCAAGGTCGGCGACCGGTACGCCGAGGCGGCCGAGTACGCGAAGGAACTCGCGTCGTCCGCGAATGCCCTTGCCCTGCACGCCTACGATCTCCCCGACATCGTCGCCGGGGCGGGCACCATCGCACTCGAGATCCAGGACGACGTCGCCGAGCCGCTGTCCTACGTGATCGCCGTCGGCGGCGGCGGACTGCTGTCCGGTGTCATCGCCGGCAGCGGCGAGGACGACCTCATCTTCGGCGTGGAACCGAGCGGAGCGGCGACGCTGCACTCCGCGGTCGCCGCCCGGCAACCCGCGGACATCGACATCGACAGCATCGCCGGCGACTCCCTCGGCGCCACCCGGATCGGGTCCATCGCCTGGGAAACGGTCCGGTCGCGGCCCGTCTCCAGCCTGATCGTCGACGACGACGCCCTGATCGACGCGAGAACGCTGCTGTGGGAGGAGTTCCGGATCGTCGTCGAGCACGGCACCGCAGCGGCGCTCGCCGCGATCGTCACCGGACAGCTCCGCCCCACCGGCGACAAGCCGCTCTGTGTAGTGCTGTGCGGCGCCAACACGTCGCTGACCAGCTACTGATCCGGCCGGGGCCTCTCAGCCGCGCGGTTTCAGGCGGCTGTTCGGCAGTTCCGGGGCGGGCAGCGGATCGCCGTCGTAGCCCTCGACCGTGCCGAACCGGGGGTCGGCGGGCGCCGCGCCCCGGAGTTCGGACTGCCACTCGCGGCGGTAGCCGACGATGTCCTCGTGGCTGCGGCCCAGGAAGTTCCACCACATGATCACCTGCTCGCCGAGCGGCTCGCCGCCGAGCACCAGCAGCCGCGCCCGGGTTCCGCCCGTGTTGCGCAGCACCACCAGCGCCTCGCCGGGCGGCTGATAGCCGAGTTCCGCCCACTTCAGCGTGGTCCCGCGCAGCTGCACCTCGCCCTCGTCCACGAGCACCCCCACCTCGAAGCCGCGCTCGATGTCGAGGGTGATGTCGGCACCCGGCTCCAGCAGGATTTCCGCACCGAGCAGCGGCGTGAACGTGCGCACCGGCGACGTGGAGCCCACCGTGCTTCCGAGGAACACCCGCACGGTTGCCCCGCCCCGGACGACCGGGTCGGGCGCGTACGTCTCGAACGCCGGCTCCGCATCCTGCGCCGACGCCGGCAACGCCACCCACAGTTGCGCGCCGTGCAGGATCCGCGTCTGCGGTGTCGAGACCTCGGAGTGCGCGATCCCCCGGCCCGCAGTCATCAGGTTGACCTCACCGGGACGCACCATCGCGTGCGAGCCGATGCTGTCGCGGTGTTCGATCTCGCCGGTGAACAGCCAGCTCACCGTCTGCAGTCCGGTGTGCGGGTGCGGCGGCACGTTCATCCCGCCCGTCTTAGCGACGTCGTCCGGACCGTAGTGGTCGGCGAAGCACCAGGCTCCGATCAGCGAACGGTCCCGCTGCGGGAGGGTGCGCCGGACCGGCATCGCGCGGGGGCCGCCGAGCGGGACCTCGCGCGCGCCGAGCACCTGGATGCCGCCGCCGTCGGGGTGCGACTCGCACCGCTCTTCCACCGTGTTCGTCTCCAGATTGCTCACTGCTCCATCGTGCCTTTCGTCAGTCCTGTGCGCCGCGCAGTTTCGCGCAGAGTTCGGTGAGCGTGTCGAGTTCGTCCTCGGACAGTGCCGGGCCGACGTGCCGCCGAATGCTCGCCGCATGCCTGCGTCCGACGGACTTCTGCACCCGCGCACCCTCCGCGGTCAGTGCGACGACGGTCCCGCGGCGGTCGCCGGGATCGCCCTCCCTGGTGACGTACCCGGAGCCGGCCAGCCGCTCGACGAGCCTGCTCAGCGACGGCTGACTGAGCAGGATCTCCCGATTGAGGTCGTGCAGGCGCAGTCGGCGTCCGGGCGCCCGGCCGAGCGTGAACAGCACGTCGTATTCGCGCATGCTCAGCTCGTCCCACACGTCGTCGGCGGCGAGGTTCCGCATCACCGCGACCTGTGCGCGGAACAGCGCCTCCCACGCCTCGGCCGCCCGCTCGGTCCTACTGACGGGCGGCATCGACCGGCTCACGATCGGACTTCAACGACGCGTGCGTCGGCGGGTTGTCCGGCACCCCGGCAGGCCGCCGGGCGGCGAACTCCTTGCGCAGCACGGGCACGACCTCGCCGCCTAGCAGGTCCAACTGCTCCAGCACCGTCTTCAGGGGAAGTCCCGCGTGGTCGACGAGGAACAACTGCCGCTGGTAGTCGCCGAAGAAGTCGGCGAACGTCAGGGTCTTCTCGATCACCTGCTCCGGGGTGCCGACGGTCAACGGGGTCTGGTCGGTGAAGTCCTCGAGGCTCGGCCCGTGGCCGTAGACCGGGGCGTTGTCGAAGTAGGGCCGGAACTCGTCGACGGCGTCCTTGGCGTTGCGGCGCATGAACACCTGCCCGCCCAATCCGACGATCGCCTGGTCCGCGCGGCCGTGGCCGTAGTGCTCGTACCGCTCGCGGTAGAGGTTGATCAGGGCGATGTAGTGCTCCTTGGGCCAGAAGATGTTGTTGGCGAAGAAGCCGTCGCCGTGAAATGCCGCGATCTCGGCGATCTCCGGGCTGCGGATCGACCCGTGCCAGACGAACGGCGGGATGCCGTCGAGCGGGCGCGGCGTGGACGTGAATCCCTGCAGCGGGGTGCGGAACTGCCCCTGCCAGTCCACGACGTCCTCGTCCCACAGCCTGCGCAGCAACCGGTAGTGCTCGAGCGCCAGCGGGATGCCCTGCCGGATGTCCTGGCCGAACCACGGGTAGACGGGCGCCGTGTTTCCGCGGCCCATCATCAGATCCACCCGGCCGTCCGCGAGGTGCTGCAGCATCGCGTAGTCCTCGGCGATCTTCACCGGGTCGTTGGTGGTGATCAGCGTCGTGGACGTGGACAGGATGATCTTCTCGGTCTGCGCGGCGAGGTAGCCCAGCATGGTGGTGGGTGACGACGGCACGAACGGCGGGTTGTGGTGCTCGCCGGTGGCGAACACGTCGAGCCCGACGTCCTCGGCGTGCTTGGCGATGGTCGTCATCGCCTTGATGCGTTCGTGCTCGGTGGGGGTGCGGCCGGTGGTGGGATCGGCCGTGACGTCGCCGACGGTGAAGATTCCGAACTGCATAGCTGTTCCTCTCGCGTCAGAACTCCATGCATTTGCATGAACCTATTGCAACATTCAACCACTTCTGCCTATTCCGGAAACGGCCGAGGGCGGCAAGCGCAGTGCGCTTGCCGCCCTCGGCAACGTTCGGACCGGACGAATCCGATCAGTGCATCATGACCGTCGGGGCACCCTCGGCCTCGAGATGCGGGTTGACCGACTTCTTCCGCGGCAGCATGAACGCCGGGATGAGCGTCAAAGCGATCAGCACGGTGGCGACCAGGAACGTGTTGCCGAACGCGTCGGCGGCCTGGCTCAGGACCTGGTCCACCATTCCGGGAGGCTCCTGTGCGGCGACCTCCGGCACGTGCTGCATCGCGACCGTCTGGCTGTCGAGACCGCGATCGAGCAACTGGTTGGTGAGGACCACCGACATGACGGCGGTACCGATCGAACCCGAGGTCTGCTGGACGATGTTCATCAGCGTGGAACCACGCGCGACCTGATCGTTGGACAGCGTCACGATCGCCGCGGTCATCAGCGGCATCATGGTGCAGCCCATGCCCATGCCCATCACGAACAGCGCACCCATCAGCAGCCACGTCGGCGAATCCGACGCCACCTGCGTGAAGACGCCCAGGCCGATGAGGATCAGCGGCAGACCCGTCAGCACGATCTTGCCGGGGCCCATCTTGTCGACGAGACGTCCGGCCACCGGCATCGTCAGCATCGCGCCGATACCCTGCGGAGCCATCAGCAGACCGGCCGCGAGTGTGGTGTGCCCGCCGACCTGGATGAAGTAGCTCGGGAACAGCAGACCGGCACCCATGAACGCGACGATGAACAACGAAGTCGTGATGACCGCGACCGACAACTGCCGGTTCTTGAACAGGTGCAGATCGATCAGCGGGTGGTCCTTGCGCAGCGCGTGGAAGATGAACGCGACGATCAGGACCAGGCCGACCACACCGGGCACGAGCACGCGGGCCGAGGCGACGGTGCCCACCTCCGGGATGGACGACACACCGAACAGGAACAGCGCCAGACCCGGCGAGAGCAGCAGCATGCCGAGGAAGTCGAAGGACTCGGACGGCGAGGCCTGGTCGGTCGGCAGGATGATGAACGCGGCGGCCAGGGCGATGATGCCGATGGGCACGTTGATCAGGAAGATCCAGTGCCAGCTCGCCGCCTCGATCAGCCAGCCACCGAGGATCGGGCCACCGATGGGCCCGAGCAGCATGGGGATACCGAGAACCGCCATGACCCGGCCGACGCGGTCGGGGCCTGCCGCCTTCGTCATGATCGTCATGCCGAGCGGCATCAACATGCCGCCGCCGAGCCCCTGCAGGACGCGGAAGCCGATCAGCGACGTGATGTCCCACGCGAAACTACACAACACCGAGCCGAGCACGAACAGCACGAGGGCCGTCATGTAGAGGCGTTTGGTGCCGAAGCGGTCGGCCGCCCACCCGGTGACGGGGATGACGGTCGCCAGGGCGAGGGTGTACGCGGTCATCGTCCATGCGACCGTGGCGTACGTGGTGTCGAACTCGGTGGCGAACGTCGGCAGCGCGACGCTGACGACGGTCACGTCGAGGATCGACATGATGGCACCGAGCACCACCACGGACGCGATCTTGAGGACCGTGCCGTCGAGCTTGTCGGGCGCCGCGTTCGCGGCGGTCGGCGATGTCATCCGAATATCTCCTGGTTGAGTTCTCGCAGGGACTCCCCCGCGAGGATCGGTTGTAGTGCCTCGATCAGTCGAGTCCGCTCGCTCTCCGGAACCCGCCATGCGAACCGTCGCAACTGATCACGCTTGCAATCGATGTGCTGGTTGGTGACCTTATGTCCAGCCTCCGACAGAGAGACCCGTTTGACCCGCCGGTCGCGCTCGTCCTCCCGGCGGACGACCAGACCCAGCTTCACGAGTTGATCGACATTTCGACCCGCCGCGGCAACCGAGAGCCGCAACCGCTCGGCCACTTCGTTGATCGGAAGTGGCTCACCGTGCTGGCCCAGTGCGAAGAGCATGCGCACCTGCGAAAACGTGAGGTCCAGCTCGATGAGGTTGTCCATCGACTCCGACTCCCCCGCACTCAACAGTTGGGTGAAGAAATCGTTGAGTAGTTCGAAGAGAAGATCAGGAGAATTGTCGGGCACCCTGCAATGCTAACGCTCATGCAACTATTGCCCAAGAGCAACTAAGGCGCAACCGAATAAATGGTGTCAGGTATCACATTCCCCAGAAGAGCTCACTACCTGCGGGTTCAGTCATGGACGAGCACCGCCTTGCCCTGCACGAGACCGGCGTCGAGATCGCGCAGCGCATCCGCGGCCTGCTCCAGCGGGTACCGGGACGTGACCACCGGGCGCAGTCCGCGCTCCACGTGCCGGATCAGCGCGGCGTGCACCTCTTCCAGCGCATTCACCACGGGAATCGACCGCCGGCGAAACCGATCACCAGACGCCCTTCCGGGGCCAGCACCCAGACGGCCTCGTCGAATGCGTCGCCGCCGGCTCGAACCATTGGACGCGCGAGGGTGGCGGGTGGCGTCAACGAGCGAACAGCCGCTTCCGCCTGCGGGCGACGGTCACCATCTCGGCCTTGTCGGTCATCTTCACGCGCGGCCGTGCCGATCCCGCGGCGCGGGACGTCTCCGCCTTGTCGATGGCGCGCCAGCCGGCGAAGCCGATCTGCTCCGGTTGGCGCCGCTCGACGAGCTTCTTCACGTCCTTGCGGGTGCCGACCGTGCCGAGGAGTTTGCCGGCCTCGAAATCCGCGAGCAGCGAGGAGACTGTTTCCTTGGCACACGCCTTGTTGGTGCCGATGACCCCGCTGGGACCGCGCTTGATCCACCCCGTGACGTACACCCGGTCGGTGACCCGGCCGTGCTCGTTGGGGATCACGCCGCGCTTGTCGTCGAAGGCGACGCCGCCGACGGGATTGCCGCGGTACCCGATGGAGCGCAGCACGAGCGAAGCGTTCAGCGAGCCCTCGTCGCCGCGGGCCCGGGCGGACAGCGCGCCGGATTCGTCGACCACCAGTTCGTTGCGCCCGTAGCGCAGGGCCTCGGCCTTGCCGGTGCCGGTGACCTCGATCGGCGACGTCAGGTAGCGGAACACGATGCGCTTGTGACCGGGGCGGGGCGCGCGCTGCGCGAACTCCCGCGCCAGCCGGACCTTCATCGCGGTCGCCGGATCGTCGAGCAGGGCCGCGCTGGCCGGGTCGAGGGCCAGGTCCGCGTCGTCGATGACGAGGTCCACGTTCTCGAGGTCGCCGAGCGCCAGGAACTCCGGATTGCTGTACGCGGCCTGCGCCGGCCCGCGACGGCCGAGGAGCACGACCTCCTCGATGTTGCTGCGCCGCAGCGCGGCGAGGGCGTGATCGGCGATGTCCGTCCGCTCCAACTCTTCGACGTTCATCGTGAGGATGCGGGCCACGTCGAGCGCGACGTTGCCGTTGCCGACGATCACCGCGCGCTTCGCGGACAGGTCGAACGTGCGCCCTGCGTAGTCCGGGTGGCCGTTGTACCAGGCCACGAACTCCGTGGCAGCGTGCACGCCGGGGAGATCCTCGCCCGGGATTCCCAGCCGCCGGTCGCTCGACGCGCCGACTGCGTAGATGACGGCGTGGTGGTTCTCGAGCAGTTCGTCGTGGGTGACGTGCTTGCCGACCTCGACGTTGAGGTGGAACTCGAAGTTCGGCCGGTCGAGGCTCCATTCGAACATCCGGGTCACCTCCTTGGTGCCGGGATGGTCGGGCGCGACACCGGCGCGAACGAGTCCCCACGGCGTCGGCAGCTTTTCGAACATCTCGACCTCGACGTCCGAACGCTCGAGCAGTTCACCCGCGGCGTAGCAGGCGGCCGGGCCGGCGCCCACGACGGCGACCCGGAGCGTGCCCAGGTCGCGCCGCGGCGGGGTCGCGGGTGTGAGCGGGATCCACCCGGTCGGCATGGGGTTGGTCGTGTAGTACTCGGCGTTGATGTCCTTGTAGCGGGTGAGTGAGCCGAGGAGCTTGTCTTCGGGGAAGATCGCGTCGACCGGACAGGCATCGACGCAGGCCCCGCAGTCGATGCACGTTTCCGGGTCGATGTGCAGCATCTCGGTCTGCGCGAATTCCCGCTCCTCCGGCGTCGGGTGGATGCAGTTCACGGGGCATGCGGAGACGCAGCTCGCGTCGTTGCAGCACGCCTGGGTGATGACATATGCCATTGCGGTTTCCTCACACCTGTCCGGACCATCGAACTCATTTGTGTTACACGTAGTAACAGTTATATGAACTGTACTGAGAATCGCGTCCGCAAACAAGCACCGGCGCCGGATGGGAGAATCAGGGCCCCCGTCCACGAGCGAAGGAACCGCATCTTGGCACTCGACCGACCCCTCGCCGCTCCGCCCTCACGCGGCCGCTTCTTCGAGACCTCCTGGCCGGTCCGCACCGGCGACATCGACGCCGCCAAACGACTCCGCCTCGACGGCATCGCGCGCTACCTGCAGGACGCCGGTCTGGACAACCTCGACGCGGTCGACGCCGCCGACAGCCACCCCCTGTGGATCGTCCGGCGCACCGTCATCGACGTCCTGCGGCCCGCCGTGTGGCCCGAACGCGTCCACCTCCGACGCTGGTGTTCGGCTCTCTCGACGCGCTGGACGAACATGCGCGTGCAGATCCAGGGCGAAGGGGGCGCGCTGATCGAGACCGAAGGGTTCTGGATCCACATCAGCGGCGAAACGGGCATGCCCACCCGCATCGACGACGGGTTCATCGAACGCCTCGGGGAATCCGCGGAGGAACACCGGCTGAAGTGGAAACGGTGGCTCGTCGAGAACGCGCCTGCCGCCGACGAGGACGGGATCGAGGACAGCGAATTCGTCTTGCGCCGCACCGACATCGACCCGTTCGACCACGTCAACAACGCCGTCTACTGGCAGGCGGTCGAGGAACTGCTCGCCGACCACGAGCATCCCGGCGGCGGCCGCCTCGTCGACAACCCGCACCGCGCGGTGCTCGAATACCTTGCCCCCATCGTGTCGACCGACAAGATCACCCTGCGCAGGCGCCGGGACGACACGTCGCTGACCGTGTGGTTCCTGGTCGACGACGCGCTCCGGGCGGTGGCCCACGTCGGGCCGCTCACCACCTGATCACACCATCTGCTGGGTGCCGATCACCCGCAGCAGGTCGAGCTTGGCCCGCGCATCCGAGCCCGGCTGCGGCATGTACACGAGCAGGTGCTGATAGGCGCCCTGCGTCAGCAACGTCTCGCACACGAGGTCGATGCGCCCGACCTCGCCGTGGAGCACGCTCTTGGTGTCGGATCGGCGGACGGCCACGTCGTGCCGGTCCCAGAGCGCCGCGAACTCGGTGCTCGTCTCGTACAGCCGGGCGACGAGTTCGGCGACGTCGGCGTCGCCCGCGCGCCGGGCGGCAGTCGCCCGCAGATCCGCGACGTGCTGTCCGGCGAGGCGATCGTGATCGTCAGCCGGGAACATTCCGCGCTCGGCGGGGTGCGCGAACCACCGCCACGTGATGTACCGGTCGAGTCCCGCATACCGGGTCGCGTCGCCGAACAGGATCACGTGCATCCGGTTCTGGATCAGCACTTCCCCGAGGTCCGAGATGACGCAGCCGGGGGTGTCGTCGAGTTTGTCGAGCAGATGCAGCAACCCCGGCCCGACGTGCTTGTTGCCCGCGGCCCGCATGGGCGGCACCTGCCCGGACAGCAGATACAGGTGATCGCGCTGATCGTCGGTGAGCCGCAGAGCCCGCGCCATCGACGCCAGGACCTGCGTCGACGGGTGCGGACCGCGCGCCTGCTCGAGCCGCGTGTAGTAGTCGGTGGACATTCCCGCGAGCAGCGCCACCTCGTCACGCCGCAGTCCCGGCGTCCGCCGCCGCACTCCCGGCGCCAGGCCGACGTCCGCAGGCACCAGCTGTTCCCTGCGGCGGCGGAGGAAGTCGGCCAGCTCGGAGCGGTCCATGAATCAACTGTGCCGGACCGGCCGGGTCGCTGCCAGGGATCGCCGGTCCCCCGATGAACGGTCTCTGGTTGCCGGGCCCGCCGACGGCGACGCTGGTGTCGGTCAGGAACACACAGCGATCATCGGAGCAGAACATGATCAGCACCACCGCACTCGGAACCACCGGTCCCGCCGTCGGCCGGCTCGGCCTCGGCGCCATGGGAATGTCCGGGACGTACGGCAGGTCGGACGACGCGGAGTCCGTCGCCACGATCCACGCGGCCCTCGACGCCAGGATCGACCTCGTCGACACCGGCGACTTCTACGGGTCGGGCCACAACGAGTCCCTGATCGGCAGGGCCCTGCACGGCCGTCGACGGGAGGACGTGATCCTCAGCGTCAAGTTCGGCGGGCTGCGCGGACCCGGCGGCACGTGGGCCGGTGTCGACACGCGACCCGAGTCGATCCGGAATTTCCTCGCGTACTCACTGCAGCGGCTCGGCGTCGACTACATCGATATCTATCGCCCCGCCCGCCTCGACCCCGACGTGCCGATCGAGGACACCGTCGGCACGATCGGCGAACTCGTCGAGGCCGGGTACGTGCGTCACATCGGCCTGTCCGAGGTGGGTCCCGAGACCCTGCGCCGAGCGGCGGCGGTGCACCCGATCACGGACCTGCAGATCGAGTACTCGCTCGTCTCCAGGGGCATCGAGGCCGAGATCCTGCCGCTCTGCCGGGAACTCGGCATCGGCGTCACGGCCTACGGCGTGCTCTCCCGCGGTCTGCTCAGCGATTCGCTGCGCACGGGTCAAGCGCTCGCGGCCGACGACTTCCGGGCGCACAGTCCCAGGTTCCAGGGTGAGAACCTCCGGCAGAATCTCACCCTCGTCGACTCACTCGCCGCCGTCGCCGCGCAGCACGGGGTGAGCGCCGCGCAGCTGGCGATCGCGTGGGTTCTCGCCCAGGGCGACGACATCGTGCCCGTGATCGGAGCGCGTACCGTGGCCCGGCTCGCGGAGACACTCGGCGCGCTCGACGTCCGTCTCGGTGCCGGCGACCTCGCGGCGATCGCCGCGGCGGTCCCCGACACCGCTGTCGCCGGGGAGCGCTACGCGCCCGCGCAGATGGCCCAGCTCGACAGTGAACGCGCCGGCGTGGGGAGCTAACGTCTAGGCCATGGCCTCGCACCGCCCGTCGCGGACTCGCACTCTGATCCTCATGCGCCACGGCAAGTCGGCGTACCCGGAGGGGGTCGCGGATCACGAGCGGCCACTGGCGCCGCGTGGGCGCACGCAGGCGGGCCTTGCCGGCGAGTGGCTGCGGTCCACTCAGCCGCCGATCGACGCGGTGCTGTGCTCGACGTCGCGGCGGACCCGGGAAACGCTGGAGGCGACACGGGTCGGTGCTCCCGCCCGGTTCGCCGAGGAATCTACGGCGCGTACCCGTCGGAGGTGCTGACGGAGATCGTGCGGATCGAACCGTCGGTGCGCACCCTGCTGGTGGTCGGGCACGCCCCCGGCATGCCGTCCACGGCGCTGGATCTGTCGGGCAACCCCGACACCGGGGACGCCAACCGGATGCGGGAGAAGTTCCCGACGTCGGCGCTCGCCGTCCTCACGGTGCCGTGCGACTGGGACGAACTCACGTCGAGCGCGGCGTCACTCGCCGCGTTCCACGTTCCGCGGTAGCGGCCTCAGAACAGCTTGCGGCCGACGACGGCGACGACACCGAGGATCAGGACCAGCACCAGCGCGGACCAGAATCCGAACAGCCACCAGACCACGCCGAAGACGACCAGTGCCGGCGCGACGGTGATGAGTGCGATCGTCGGGCTTTCCCGCACGACTTCGAGTGCCGACTCGGCCTTGACGCGATCGATCTTCTTCTCGGACATCTCGTCTCCGTTCAGCGAACCACGCATATCGGACAGGTGTGGTCGAGGATAGTCGTCACCGGAGAGTGCCGGTTCGTGCTCGGGGCGACGCTCCTCGGCTAGCTGCCGGGGAACGTCACGACGTCGAGGTACAGCGGCATCTCGTCGGAACGCGATCCGGTCTGCGTCCCCGCCTCGTCGACGACCGGGGCGCCTGCGGTCGCTGCGGCCTCGAGGCTCTCCCCCGTCACCCGACCGTCGAGGTCGAAGTTCTCGAACTCGAACGGAATGCCGTTCGACGCCAGGAAGTCCGGCCCGTCCATCACATGGAAATGCAGGTGCGGCGCGTCGGTGTTTCCGCTGTTGCCGAGTAAACCGATCTGCTCGCCCGCGCGCAGGTTCTGGCCGACGCTGATGTTGTCCACACTGCCGGGCTGCAGGTGCGCGTAGAACGCGAACCGCCCGTCCCCGATCGCCTGGACGACGTGGTTTCCGCCGTACTGGTCGAGCGGCAGTCCCTGCGGGCTGGCCCCCGGAACCTGTTCCGACAGATTGCCCACGACGGCGATGATCTCGCCGTCCGACACGGCGCGGACCGGTGCGCCGTAGTACTCGTAGCTCGACAGCTGCTTTTGGTCGCCGGTGTAGATGCGCCCCTGCTCGTCGAGCTGGACGAAATCGATCGCGAAACGCTCGGCGGACAGCATCCGGCCGTTGATCGGCAGCACGGCGGCGCGGTGGGAGGTGACCGTGCAGCAGCCGGTGCCGTCCAGCCAACGCGGACCGTCGAGGGGTGAGCGGATCCGGACGGCCTCGCGGGTGTCGACGTTCGTGTCCGCCACGTTCTCGGCGAGTTGCTTCGGCACGAGCGATGTCGCCTGCGGGAAGTCGACGTTCACGACGTGGTCGAGGCTGCGCGGCACGTCGTCGGGACTGTCGAGGGTCGCGTCGATCCACACCAGCCCCTGCTGTCCCGGGGCGAGGACGTTGCCGGCCTTCGGGCCGCCGCCGAGGGCCTGGAACCACGGGGTCAGCGCATCGCCGCTCAGATCCACCAGTGTGCGGCCGTCACCCTTCACCTGCAGCGACGTGATCGTCGCCGGCTGCGATCCGGTGTTCGTCAGTCGCAGTTCGTAGGCCAGGTGCACACGGCCGTCGCTGCCCGTCACCGGGATCGGAGGGGCCACCACGTCCGCGACCACCGGGGTGATCACCGCGGGGGTCCTGGACGAGGCCGGCGCCGCAGACGACGTCGCCTCACTCTGCTGTGTGTCCGAGGCCGTGCAGGAGGTCGCGACCCCCACGACGGCGGCGAGTGCGAGCGCGACGGCGAACCTCGACCGGGCCATCATTCGACGCTAGCAACGGCGAACATCCGGCGACAAGGCTCGACACAGGTGGAGGCACCGAAAACAGATGAAGGCCCCACCCCCGAAGAGAGAGGGGTGGGGCCTTCGTCCGTTGGTGAGTGCTCGGCGAGTCCGGAGACTCGTCAATCACTCACAGGCGCGGAGCGCCTACCGGTAATCGTTGCTGAAACCGTAATCGTCCAGCGGCACGGCGGCACCGGTGTTCTGGCCGAAGCCGTCCGGGCTGTAGTACTGGTCGTCGTACGACGGAACCGCGTACGCAGCAGCGCGGGCCTCTTCGGTCGGCTGAACCTGGATGTTGCGGTAACGGTTGATACCGGTACCGGCAGGGATCAGCTTTCCGATGATCACGTTTTCCTTCAGACCGATCAGCTTGTCGCTGCGGCAGTTGATCGCCGCATCGGTCAGCACGCGAGTGGTCTCCTGGAACGACGCCGCAGACAGCCACGAGTCGGTCGCCAGCGATGCCTTGGTGATACCCATCAGCACCGGACGTCCGGCTGCCGGCTCGCGACCCTCGGCGACGACCCGGCGGTTGGCCGCCTCGAAGTCGGCACGCTCGGTCAGCGAACCGGGCAGGAACTCCGTCGCACCCGAGTCGATGATCGTGACGCGACGCAGCATCTGGCGCACGATGACCTCGATGTGCTTGTCGTGGATCGACACACCCTGGCTCCGGTACACCTCCTGGACCTCGTTGACGAGGTGGATCTGCACCTGGCGGGGGCCCATGACACGCAGCACCTCGTGCGGATCGGCAGCACCTTCCATGAGCTGCTGACCGACCTCGACGTGGTCACCGTCGGCCAGAAGGCGTTCGGAGCCGTCGTCGTGCTTGAAGACACGCAGACGCTGACGCTTCGAGAGCTTGTCGTAGACAACCTCTTCGCCACCGTCGTCCGGGACGATGGTGATCTTGTAGAAGCGGTCGCCGTCCTCGAGCTGCACACGGCCGCTGACGTCGGCGATCGGGGCCTTGCCCTTGGGGACGCGGGCCTCGAACAGCTCCTGAACACGCGGCAGACCACCGGTGATGTCGTCTCCGGCGACACCACCCTGGTGGAACGTACGCATGGTCAGCTGGGTACCGGGCTCACCGATGGACTGCGCGGCGACGATACCGACGGCCTCACCGATGTCGACGAGCTTGCCGGTGGCCATGGAACGGCCGTAGCAGGTGGCGCAGACGCCGGTGCCGGTGGTGCAGGTGAGCACCGAACGGACCTTGACCTGCGTGATGCCTGCTTCGAGCAGCGCGTCGATGGCCGGGTCGCCCAGGTCGTGTCCACGCTCGACGATGACGTTGCCGTTCTCGTCGACCGCGTCGGCGGCCAGGGTGCGGGCGTACGTGCTCGTCTCCACGTGGGCGTCGCGGATCATCGATCCGTCGGCCTGCTTCTCGGCGATCGTGGTGACGATGCCGCGCTCGGTTCCACAGTCGACCTCGCGGACGATGACGTCCTGCGAGACGTCCACCAGACGACGGGTCAGGTAACCCGAGTCGGCGGTGCGGAGCGCGGTGTCGGCCAGACCCTTACGGGCACCGTGCGTGTTGATGAAGTACTCGAGAACGGTCAGGCCTTCCTTGAAGGAAGACTTGATCGGACGCGGGATGAACTCACCCTTCGGGTTGGTCACCAGACCCTTCATGCCGGCGAGCGAGCGAACCTGAGTCATGTTGCCGGCGGCGCCGGACTTCACGATCATCGGGATCGGGTTGTCGTCGGGGAAGTGGGCCTCCATGGCCTTACCGACCTCGTCGGTGGCCTCGGACCAGATCTTGACCAGGGCGCTGTTGCGCTCGGTCTTGTTCAGAGCACCACGCTGGTACTTCTTCTCGATCTGATCGGCCTGAGCCTCGAAGGACTCCATGATCTGAGCCTTCTCCGGCGGCACGAGGACGTCGGAGATCGAGACCGTGACACCCGAACGCGTGGCCCAGTAGAAGCCGGCGTCCTTCAGCTTGTCGACGGTCTGCGCGACCACGATCATGGGGTAACGCTCGGCGAGATCGTTGATGATCGTCGCCTGACGCTTCTTCGGCATCTGCTCGTTGACGAACGGGTAGTCCGCGGGGAGCAGCTCGTTGAAGAGCACGCGACCCAGCGTCGTCTCCGCCGTCCAGCCGTCACCGTAGTTCCAGCCCTCGGGGAACAGGTCCGCCTCGATGTCACGGGGCGGGCGCTGCTGCGTGAGCCGCACCTTGATCTTCGCCTGCACGACGAGCGCACCACGATCGACGGCCATCTGAGCCTCGGCGGGCGAGGAGTACACGCCCTGCTCCGCCTCGTCGTTCGTCGACGCTGCGAGCTCGCCGGTGGCACCCGCGTCCAACCGGGTCAGGTGGTACAGACCGGTGACCATGTCCAGACGGGGCATGGCGAGCGGTCGACCCGACGCGGGCGACAGGATGTTGTTCGACGACAGCATCAGGATGCGTGCCTCGGCCTGCGCCTCCGCGGACAGCGGAAGGTGCACGGCCATCTGGTCACCGTCGAAGTCGGCGTTGAAGGCCTCACACACCAGCGGGTGGAGCTGAATGGCCTTGCCCTCGACCAGCTGCGGCTCGAAGGCCTGGATGCCCAGACGGTGCAGCGTCGGTGCACGGTTCAGCAGCACGGGGTGCTCGGCGATGACCTCTTCGAGGACGTCCCACACCTGTGCGCGCTGACGTTCCACCATGCGCTTGGCGGACTTGATGTTCTGCGCGTGGTTCAGGTCGACCAGGCGCTTCATCACGAACGGCTTGAACAGCTCGAGAGCCATCAGCTTCGGCAGACCGCACTGGTGCAGCTTGAGCTGCGGGCCGACGACGATGACGGAACGACCCGAGTAGTCGACGCGCTTACCGAGCAGGTTCTGGCGGAAACGACCCTGCTTGCCCTTGAGCAGGTCGCTCAGCGACTTCAGCGGGCGGTTACCGGGACCCGTGACGGGACGGCCGCGACGGCCGTTGTCGAACAGCGCGTCCACGGACTCCTGCAGCATCCGCTTCTCGTTGTTGACGATGATCTCGGGGGCACCGAGGTCGATCAGTCGCTTGAGGCGGTTGTTGCGGTTGATGACGCGGCGGTACAGGTCGTTCAGGTCGGAGGTGGCGAAGCGGCCACCGTCGAGCTGAACCATCGGACGCAGCTCCGGCGGGATCACCGGGACGGCGTTGAGAACCATGCCCATGGGCGAGTTCTGGTTGACCTGGAAGGCGGCGACGACCTTGAGACGCTTCAGCGCGCGGAGCTTCTTCTGCCCCTTGCCGCTGCGGATGGTCTCGCGGAGGTTCTCGGCCTCTGCGTCGATGTCGAAGCTCTCCATGAGCTTCTGGATCGACTCGGCGCCCATCGCGCCCGTGAAGTACTCGCCGTAGCGGTCGACGAGCTCGCGGTACAGCAGTTCGTCGACGATGAGCTGCTTGACGCTGAGCTTGGTGAACGTGGTCCAGATCTCGTCGAGACGATCCAGCTCACGCTGCGCGCGGTCACGGAGCTGACGCATCTCGCGCTCGCCGCCGTCCTTGACCTTGCGGCGGACGTCGGACTTGGCGCCCTCCGCCTCCAGCTCGGCGATGTCGGCTTCGAGCTTCTGAGCGCGGGCCTCGAGGTCGGCGTCGCGCTGATCGGCGACGGTCTTCTTCTCGACCTGCATCTCGGCTTCGAGCGTGGACAGCTCGTTGTGACGCAGTTCCTCGTCGACACCGACGATGACGTACGCGGCGAAGTAGATGATCTTCTCGAGATCCTTCGGCGCCAGGTCGAGCAGGTAGCCGAGACGGCTGGGCACGCCCTTGAAGTACCAGATGTGGGTGACCGGGGCAGCCAGTTCGATGTGGCCCATGCGCTCACGGCGAACCTTGGCGCGGGTCACCTCGACGCCGCAGCGTTCACAGATGATGCCCTTGAAGCGGACACGCTTGTACTTGCCGCAGTAGCACTCCCAGTCCCGGGTGGGGCCGAAGATCTTCTCGCAGAAGAGGCCGTCCTTCTCGGGCTTCAGCGTGCGGTAGTTGATGGTCTCCGGCTTCTTGACCTCGCCGTAGGACCAATTGCGGATGTCCTCTGCACTGGCGAGGCCAATGCGGAGTTCATCGAAGAAGTTGACGTCGAGCACGTAACTTCCTTTCCCCAGAGGGATTGTGGATCAACGGTCACCCGCCGATTCCTGACTGCCAATTCAAATGTGAACTACGCCCCCGGGTCACGGATTTCCGCGACCCGGGGACCGAAAACTAGTTCGCGAGGTCGTCGACCGTCGCCGCCTCGTTCCGGGACAAGTTGATGCCCAGGTTCGCTGCGGCCCGCTCCAGGTCCTCGTCGTCGCCGTCCGCCATCGCGATGGCCGCGCCGTCCGAGGACAGCACCTCCACGTTGAGGCAGAGCGACTGGAGCTCCTTCAGGAGCACCTTGAACGACTCGGGGATACCCGGCTCGGGGATGTTCTCGCCCTTGACGATGGCCTCGTACACCTTGACTCGACCCACCACGTCGTCCGACTTGATGGTGAGCAGTTCCTGCAGCGTGTATGCCGCGCCGTAGGCCTGCATCGCCCAGCACTCCATCTCACCGAAGCGCTGGCCACCGAACTGGGCCTTACCGCCGAGCGGCTGCTGGGTGATCATCGAGTACGGACCGGTCGACCGAGCGTGGATCTTGTCGTCGACCAGGTGGTGCAGCTTGATGATGTACATGTAGCCGACCGAGACCGGGTACGGGAACGGCTCGCCGGAACGGCCGTCGAACAACGTGGCCTTTCCGTCGGACGCGACCATGACCTCGCCGTCGCGGTTCGGCAGCGTCGAACCGAGGAGACCGGTGAGCTCGTCTTCCTTGGCGCCGTCGAACACGGGGGTGGCGATGTTGGAGTCGGCAGGCGCCGACAGCATCTCCTCCGGCAGCGACTCCGCCCAATCGGGACGGGAGCCGTCGCCGGCGACCTGAACGTTCCAGCCGGTCTTGCCGATCCACCCGAGGTGGGTCTCCAAGATCTGACCGATGTTCATACGACGCGGAACACCGTGGGTGTTCAGGATGATGTCGACCGGGGTGCCGTCGGGCAGGAACGGCATGTCCTCCTGCGGGAGGATCTTGCCGATGACACCCTTGTTGCCGTGGCGGCCGGCGAGCTTGTCGCCGTCCTGGATCTTGCGCTTCTGTGCCACGTACACGCGGACCAGCTCGTTGACACCGGGGGGCAGATCGTCGTCGTCATCACGCGAGAACACGCGGATGCCGATGACCTTGCCGGTCTCACCGTGGGGAACCTTCAGCGACGTGTCGCGAACCTCGCGCGCCTTCTCACCGAAGATGGCGCGCAGCAGGCGCTCCTCGGGGGTCAGCTCGGTCTCGCCCTTCGGCGTGACCTTTCCGACCAGCACGTCGCCGTCACGAACCTCGGCACCGATACGGATGATGCCGCGCTCGTCGAGGTCGGCGAGGACCTCGTCGGAGACGTTCGGGATGTCGCGAGTGATCTCCTCGGCACCGAGCTTGGTGTCGCGGGCATCGATCTCGTGCTCCTCGATGTGGATCGAGGTGAGGACGTCCTCTTCCACGAGGCGCTGCGACAGGATGATCGCGTCCTCGTAGTTGTGGCCTTCCCACGGCATGATCGCGACGAGCAGGTTCTTGCCGAGCGCCATCTCACCGTTCTCGGTGCAGGGGCCGTCGGCGAGGACCTGTCCGGACTCGACACGCTGTCCCTCGTCCACGATCGGACGCTGGTTGGCGCAGGTGCCCTGGTTGGAACGCGCGAACTTGCGCATCCGGTAGGTCTTGCGGCTGCCGTCGTCGGCCATGACCGTGACGTAGTCGGCGGAGACCTCTTCGACGACACCGGTCTTCTCGGTGACGATGACGTCGCCCGCGTCGACGGCGGCACGCAACTCCATGCCGGTACCGACCAGCGGGGCCTCGCTGCGAACGAGCGGCACCGCCTGACGCTGCATGTTCGCGCCCATCAGGGCACGGTTGGCGTCGTCGTGCTCGAGGAACGGGATCATCGCGGTCGCGACGGACACCATCTGCCGCGGCGAGACGTCCATGTAGTCGATCTCGGCGGACGAGACGAACTCGACCTCGCCGCCCTTACGGCGGACCAGAATGCGATCGTCGGTGAAGTGACCGTTGGCGTCGACGGCCGAGTTGGCCTGTGCGACGACGTGGCGGTCCTCTTCGTCCGCGGTCAGGTAGTCGACCTGGTCGGTGACCTGGCCGCCCTCGACCTTGCGGTACGGCGTCTCGATGAAACCGAACGGGTTGACCCGTGCGTACACCGACAGCGAACCGATCAGACCGATGTTCGGACCTTCGGGGGTCTCGATCGGGCACATGCGGCCGTAGTGCGACGGGTGAACGTCTCGCACCTCGAGGCCGGCACGCTCACGGGACAGACCACCCGGGCCGAGGGCGGACAGACGACGCTTGTGCGTCAGCCCCGACAGCGGGTTGTTCTGGTCCATGAACTGCGACAGCTGGGACGTTCCGAAGAACTCCTTGATCGCAGCCACGACGGGCCGGATGTTGATCAGCGTCTGCGGCGTGATCGCCTCGACGTCCTGGGTGGTCATGCGCTCACGAACCACGCGCTCCATGCGGGACAGGCCCACGCGGATCTGGTTCTGGATGAGCTCACCGACCGTGCGCAGGCGACGGTTGCCGAAGTGGTCGATGTCGTCGACCTCGACGGGCACCGCGACGCCGCCGGGGGCGGTCATCTCGGTGTCGCCGGCGTGCAGGCGCACCAGGTACTCGATGGTCGCGACGATGTCTTCCTCGGTGAGGGTCGACGCGACGATCGGCTGCCCGGTGTTCAGGCCCAGCTTCTTGTTGATCTTGTAGCGGCCCACGCGAGCCAGGTCGTAGCGCTTGTCCTTGAAGAACAGGTTCTCCAGGAGCGTCTGCGCGCTCTCCTTGGTCGGCGGCTCGCCCGGACGCAGCTTGCGGTAGATGTCGAGCAGCGCCTCGTCGGTGCCTGCGGTGTTGTCCTTCTCGAGGGTCGCCATGAGGATCTCCGAGAAGCCGAAGCGCTCGGCGATCTGCTCGGTGGTCCAGCCGAGGGCCTTCAGCAGCACGGTGACGGGCTGGCGGCGCTTGCGGTCGATGCGGACGCCGACCGTGTCGCGCTTGTCCACGTCGAACTCGAGCCATGCACCACGGCCCGGGATGACCTTGACGCTGTGCAGGTCCTTCTCGGTGCCCTTGTCGACGGAGTGGTCGAAGTAGACGCCGGGGGAACGCACCAGCTGCGAGACCACGACACGCTCGGTGCCGTTGATGATGAACGTGCCCTTGTCGGTCATCATCGGGAAGTCGCCCATGAAGACCGTCTGGCTCTTGATCTCACCGGTGTTGTTGTTGATGAACTCCGCGGTGACGAACAAAGGCGCCGCGTAGGTCATGTCCTTGTCTTTGCACTCGTCCGTCGAGGCCTTCACCTCGTCGAAGCGCGGGTCCGAGAAGGACAGAGACATCGAGCCCGAGAAATCCTCGATCGGGGAAAGCTCCGCGAGAATGTCCTCGAGACCGCCGGAGATTGCGCTGTCGCCACGAGCGGCGGCGCGTTCGCGCCAGCTCTGCGCACCGATCAACCACTCGAACGAATCGGTTTGTAGATCAAGAAGCCCGGGAACTTCGAGGGGTTCGCGAATCTTTGCGAACGAAACCCTCTTCGGGGCTCCGGGGATTCCGGAAACTGCCTTGGTCTGGCTAGAGACTGCCAAGATGCGTCCTTCCAGCACCTCACGCGGGCCGCTCTTGCTGTTGCGACCGCCGCTGTATCTGCTTCGAATTTCGCTGGTCACAACCCGAACGAAACTCGTCACAGTTGCTGAAGAGTGAATCACTTCGCAGCGGTACGGACGAGAGGTGGACAGGAGGCAGCCAGCGCAACGTCCAAAAGTACACCCAAACTCAGTAGATGTCGAGTCGGGCACCCGAAACAGCACCCAGCCGGGCGCTCGGCCACGCGTCACTGCGCATGTTCACGCATCAGAGTGACGCGTGATCATCGCGGCGTCAAGAGTCTGAGGGCGTGTCGTGTCGTTTCGCGAGGCCCGCGCCCCCTTCCCGGCGCCCCTTCCCAGCTGCGCACGGGCGGTGAACAATATGCCCACGCGATCGCCGTCGATTTCTCGAGGGAAGCAGAGCCGTGACGCGCTGGAGTTCGTTCGTCGTCGCCCGACCGAAGCTGGTTCTCACCGCCACGGTGCTGCTGGTGCTGCTCGGCGGGGCGTGGGGTTCGGGGGTGTTCGACCGGCTCAGCCTCGGCGGGTACACCGACCCGGGCAGCGAGTCCGCGCGTGTCGAGCGCCTGATCGAGGGGGCGTTCGGCAGGCAGACCCCCGATCTGGCGGTGACCTACCACGCGCGCCCGGGTTCGACGATCGACGATCTCGGGCCCGAAGTGGCCGCCCACCTCGCGCGCATCGACCCCGGCGTGCTCGCCGTCACTCCCCTGTCGTACTGGTCCGCGCCGCCGCAGGCAAAGGAGTTCCTGCGGTCCACCGACGGCACCGAGGGACTTGTGGTGATGTCGCTGAGCGGCGACGAGAACAGTCGAATCTCCGCGTACCACGACCTCCGGCCGCTGCTCGTCATCGACGGCACGGACGCGGAGTTCAGCGGTTTCAGCGCGGCCGCCAACGCCTTCAACGAGGTGTCCGAGAGCGACCTGCTGCGGGCCGAGGCGGTGTCGTTCCCGATCCTGCTGCTCCTGCTCCTCGTCATCTTCGGCGGCCTCGTCGGCGCGGCCGTACCGCTGTGCGTCGGCGGTCTCGCGATCCTCGGCGCCCTCGGTGCCCTGCGGGTGATCTCGTACTTCACCGAGGTCAGCGCATTCTCGGTGAACATCGCGAGTCTCGTCGGACTGGGCATGTCGATCGACTACGGACTGTTCGTGGTGACCCGGTTCCGTGAGGAGCTGCGGTCCGGCGCCGCCACCGACGACGCCGTCCGCCGGACGCTCGCCACCGCCGGCCGGACCGTGGGGTTCTCCGCACTCCTCCTGGTGTGCGGTTTCGTAGGCATGCTCGTGTTTCCCCAGGCCATCGTCCGGTCCTTCGCCTACGGCGGGATGGCGGCCATCGCGATCGCAGCGGTGCTGACGCTGTCGGCACTGCCCGCCGCCCTCGCCCTGCTCGGGCCGCGCATCAACTCGCTGACCTGGAGACGGGGAGTGGTCGAACGCGGCGAGGACCGGGCACACCGGTTCTGGGGCGGTGTCGCCGAACGGGTGATGCGGCGGCCCGTCCCGATCGCGACCGGGATCGTCGCGGGACTGCTCGTACTCGCCGCACCCCTGGCAGGCGCGTCGCTGGGTGATCTCGATCACACGGGGCTGCCGGTGGGACACCCCCTCCGGGTCGCCGTCGACGATCTCGCCACAGATTTTCCGCTCGCCAACAACGGGGCGACGCTCGTGCTGCAGGGCAGCGACGGCAAGGCGCCGCCGCCGGCCGCCACGGCAGAGTTCTTCGCCGCGACGGCTGCGGTCGACGGCGTCCAACGGGTGGTCCCGGTCGGCGCCACCGACACGTTCGTCGCCATCCGGGCGGTCTTCGACGACGCGGACCGGACGGCGGGGGCGATGGCGACGGCCGCCACCCTGCGCGACCTCCCCACCCCGGAAGGCACCGAGAAGATGCTGGGTGGGTTGAACGCCCTGACCGCCGACGGACTGGACGCGATGGGCGCCCGGTTGCCGTGGATGATCGGGATCATGGTGGCCGTCACCTTCGTGCTGATGCTGCTCGCGTTCCGGTCCGTGGTGCTCCCCCTGAAGGCGATCGCCATGGCCACCCTCAGCCTCGCCGCCTCGTTCGGTGTGCTCACGTGGATCTTCGAGGACGGTCACGGCGCGGATTTCCTCGGCGTGACGCCGGGGCCCCTGCCCGCGACGATGGTGGTCCTCATCATCGCGGTGGTGTTCGGACTCTCCACCGACTACGAGATCTTCCTCATGTCCCGGATGGTCGAAGCCCACGACGCGGGCGCGTCGACCGAGGAGGCCGTGCGGATCGGCACGGCGCACACGGGGCGCATCGTGACGGCCGCCGCCGCGCTGCTGATCGTCGTCACCGGAGCGTTCACACTCTCGGAACTGACGATGATGCGGTTCATCGGTCTCGGCATGATCGTCGCGCTGATCATCGACGCCACCGTCATCCGCATGATGCTGGTGCCCGCACTGGTGAAGTTGATGGGCGAGGCCAACTGGTGGGCGCCGGGATTCCTCGCACGGAAGCCGGCCGGGCCCGGACCGTCGGACAGTTCGAAACCGTCACCACAGCAAGAGATTCCCATTCAAACGTGAAAACGATCCCTTTTCAGGGATCGATTCACTCTGCCGGAGAACTCAATTCAGGCGTGCCGCCGGCCGGCCGGTCGAATCTCGTTCCGCTTCACTCTTTTCCGGGAGCCGATCACCCTTCACTGTCGGAGATGTCGGACAGCACCCATTTGCCGTCGATCTTCTCCATCTTGATCGACAGCGGCGTGGCGGCGCTGCCCTGAGCGACGGCGTCACCCGTCGCGCTGACATTCATGTGCGCGAGGAGTTCTGCGCGGTCGCCGTCGAGCACCGTGACCCCGATGTCGGTGACGGACGCCTGGGTGGCCGTCTTGGTCTGGATGGCAGCCTGCTTGGTGATGTCGGCGGTCGAGTCGAACTCTTGCCGCTTGGCGTCATTGAGGTAGCCGCGCGCCTTGTCGAAGTCCTGATCGATCGTCTCGTAGCTGTAGGTGTACAGCGTCTCGATCGCCTCGGTGCCCGCCTTGGTCACCTCGGCGGTTGCTCCCGCGTCGACCCACGCGGTGTTCGTGATGTCCGCTCCGGGCTTGAACGCCGCGACCACCGCGAACACACCGAGCACCACCGCGACGGCTCCGAGGATCCCGACGAGCTTCCAGGTGATGCGACCGGTCCCGCTGCCGGCGGCGGGCGCAGCCTCGGCGACAGCGGGCGCCTGTTGCTTGCTGATGCGCGGTTGAAGGTTCGGGACCTTCGCCTTCCCCGCCGACGCAGCCTTCGCCGTCGACACGCTCTTGGCCATGGACACGGTCGTGTCCGTGTCGGCAGTTTTGGTCGTCTCGGGAGCCTTCGCGGTGTCTGTGGAGACCGCGGCGGCCGCGGTCGCCACCGCGGTCGTCTCGGCCTTCTCGACCGGTTCCACCTTCTTCGCGAAATCCGGCGTTTTCGCCGTGTCCGGCTTCTTCACCGGTTCCGCCTTCTTCACCGTGTCCGGCTTGTCGACCGGGGTGTCCGATCGGGGAGGCTTCGGCGTTGCCTGACGGGTCCCCGCCACGCGCGGACGCCTGCCCTTTGCAGCGCTGTCCGGCACGTTGTTTCGGCGCTTGGGGGACATAGTTCACCACTTTCTCATTGCACGACGAACTGTCGTCGAGGTGGACACCGCAGCAGCACGCCGCCGCGGCACATCAGGACTACTGTCCGCCGCTGTCGCCCTCGGGGGCGGGCGCCTGCTCGGCCGGCGCCGGTTCGGCGGGGGCCGGGGCGGGGGCCGCGCCGTCGGCGGGCACCGGACCGCTCTCGAGCGGAATACGTCCGCCCACCGGTTCGACCGACGAGGCCTTCCAGACCCCGTCCACATCCTGGACATCCATCCGCATCGTCACCTTGGCCTTGTCGAAGCGGTCCGGCCACGTGGTGGTGACGGCCACGACGACCAGCGCCTTCGCGGTGCCGTCGTCCGTGTTCAGTTCCGTGAGCGTGCCCTGGATCAGTTCGGCCTTGCTCGCCGCACCCGATTGGCGCATCTGGTCGGTGAACCCGTCCATCGTCGCCTGGAGGTCCTGGTTCATCTTGTCGCCCGTGATCGACGACTTCATGTTCTCGAAGGATCCGTCGAGGTCCGCGGAATCGACCGAGTTGAGGTTGATCGCGGCCTGCTGGGCGCCCGTCAACGCGGAATCGCGTGCGTCGGCGATCGGCTTGTCCACGAAGAGCGCTCGCGCCCACCCGAAGCCGAACCATCCGGCTGCGACAACCGCGATCACCACCAGTGCGGTCACCGCAGCAAACGAGGCCTTCAGAGTTCTGTCCTTCCCCGGAGCCGATTGTCCCGACTCCGGGGGCGTGGTAATTCGCGTCACACCAATACCCTACTGATTGTTTTCTTCAACTCGCCCTCGGCCGGAACCGAATGCTACTTGGGAGTAACCCCGAGGAGCGGCGCGAGCTGCGTTGCGATGGGATTCAAGTTGAGAGTGTCAGGCATGACCTTCGGCTTGAAATCCCACGGCTGGATCGTGTCCGGATCGGCGAACACGATGCGGTCTGCACTTCGCACACCCGTCACGCTTCCCTGGGGAGCGTCGCAATTGGCCTTCGTGTTGAACGGGAAGTCCTGCTGGGTGTCGTCGAAGTTCGGGTCCTGCCGCTTCATCTCGGCCAGGATCTCCTGCGTCCCTTCGTAACCGAGTGTGCACGACGGCGGATTGTTGGTTTCCAGGACGATGCCCTGATGCACCGTGCCGTCGCCGGGGGCCACGGTCGACGCGGACGCCGCGATGGCGGGCAGGAACATCAGGATCGGCCGCAGCGCGATCGCCTGCGGAGCCAGCTTATCCCCGACCGCGGCGAGATTCGTCAGGTCGGTGGTGAGACTCGGGCCGATCTGGTTCACCAGCAGACCGACCTCGTCGCTCGCCGGAATTCCCTTGTCGATGATCGCCCGGAGATCGGGGTCGCTGGTCCGCAGCTGTGCCGCGACCGCGTCGAGGTCCGAACTGAACTGGACGATCGCGGACGACTGATCGGACTGCGTCGCGAGCACCGTCTGACTGTCCCGGACGAGCGCCAGCGTCTGGGGCAGGACGTCGAGTCCGTCCTTCGTCAGCGTCGACAGCGAATCCGCGAGTGTCTGCAGATCCTCACCCTTGCCGTTGAACGCGGTTCCCAGCTGGGTCACGACGGTGCGCAGCGAATCGACCGGAACCGACCGGACCAGACCGTCGGTGGCCATCAGCACCTGCTCCACCGGAACGGGTGTCGACGTGTCGGCCTCGACGATCACGGAGCCGTTTTCGAGGTACGGTCCCTGGTCGCTGTCTGGCTGAAGGTCCACGTACTGCTCACCGATCGCGGACCGGTTGGCGACGACGGCCTTGGCCGACGCCGGGATGTCCGGCCCGCCCGAGGAGATCTTCAACTGGACGTTGATGCCGTCCGCGGTCAGCGAGAGGTCGCCGACGCGGCCGACGGGAACTCCGCGGTACGTGACCTCGGCGTTGGTGAAGATGCCGCCGGAGTCCTTGAACTGCGCGTTTACGTCGAACTCACCGAACCCGAGCAGATTGTCGAGGCGGACGTACTTGGCGCCGACGTAGACCAGCCCGAGCATCGCCACGATGGCGAACGCGACGAGCTGGATCCTGACCAGTCGTGACCTCACTGTCCACCCCCGATTCCGAACTGCTCCAGCAGTCCCCCGAGCGGGTTCTGCGGCGGCGGTGCCGCGCCGTTCCCTGCGCCACCGTTGCCGGCGGGCGCGGTGCCGGGGAGCCCCGGGATCCGCAGGCCGGTCGGGGCGGGGACGATCGGCGGAATCGGCAGCAGGGACACCGTCGGCCACCCCGGCTTCGGACCGTTGCCGTTGTAGTACGGGTTCGACGGATCGACGATCGGCTTGGGCTCACCGAACTTCGGCGGCACGTACACCGGGTCGCCTTGTCCGACGCCGAGTGCGCTCAGCGCATCGCCGATCTGCAGGTCGACCGAGAGGAACAGGTTGACCGATCCGCCGAGCGCGATCTTCTCGACGCCGTCCGGGAACGGGACGGTGGGAATGAACGCGAGCGAATTGGGCAGGTTGTCGCCCGAATCGGCGAGTGCCTTCAGAGTCGGCCGCAGCGCGAGGAGATCCGCGATCAGGTTGTCCTTCGACCGGTTGATCACGTCGGTGCCGACGGTGCCGAGCCGGTCCAATTGGGTGAGCATCTGGGTGAGCTGCGGGCGCTGCTCGTTGAGCACTTCCGCCGCGATCGGCAACTCGTCGAGGATCAGTCCGATCTTCTCGTTCTGTTCGTCCACGCGCGTCGTCAGCGCGTCGAGACCGTCCAGGGCGCGGGTGATGTCGTCGCGCTGCTGGTTGAGACCGTCGATGAGCGTATTCGTCTGCTCCAGAAGACTCCGGACCCGATCCTCACGCCCATCGAGGGCGGTTGTCAGTTCGTGCACGATCGGCTGCAACTGGCCGACGCCGCCGCCGTTGAGCAGCAGCGACAGCGCGCCGAGAACCTGCTCGATCTCCGTGGCGTGACGGGTGCGATCCAGGGGGATCGTGTCGCCGTCCTCGAGCCGCGCGGGATCCTTGTCCTCCGGCGGCTGGGACAGCTGGACGAACTTCTCACCGAGCAGGTTCGTCTGCTCGATGGCGGCGACCGCGTTGGCAGCGAGATCGACCGACGAGTCGAGAACGACCTCCACGTCCGCCGTCCAGCCGTCCGGTGCCACCTTGATCGTTTCGACCCGGCCCACCGGGACACCGTCGACCTTGACCGCGGACTGCGGGACGAGGTCGAGGACGTCGTCGAACTGGATCGTCAGATGCATGGGGTGGTCGCCGACATCGGGACCGCCAGGCAGCGGAACCCCGTAGATCCCCTCCGACGAGCAGGACGTCACTGCGATGGCGACGGCGCACGCACCGGCGCCGAGGATTACCGACCGCTTCATTCGCCCCCACCTCCCGTTGCGCCTTCGAATCGCGGCGACACGACACCGGGCACCGTGCCGGGTGTGACCGTCCGCTGAATGTTGTCTGCACTCATGATTCCGAACGGAAGCACGAGCGACGGAGACTTCGCCGATTGCGTGATCTGCGACGTGATATTGGAGCAGTTGTCGATCAGCGGCTGCATCTGACGTCCGAGCTGCTCGAATCGCGGATCGCCGGGAACCAGCTTGCCGAGGTCGATCAACTTGCAGGCGACGCCGGCCGGGTCCTGCAGGTCCGGGAACGCCAGGCGCGAGGCCAGGTTTCCGGATTCCGCGTCGTAGGAATTGGCCAGGTTGCTGATCGCCAGGGGCAGAAGGGTCAGCGAGTTGACCAGTGACTCCCGGTTGTCCGCAAGGGTCTGCGTCACCGGAACCAGATTGTCCACGTTCTCGGCGAGGATCTCGCGGTTGTCGGCCACGAACTTCGAGACGTCGCCGAGGGCGATCGCCAGCTGGTTCAGGGCGGCACCGAGGTTCTCCCGCTCCCCCGCCAGGAATCCGGACAGGTCGGAGAGTTGCGAGTTGAAGTCGCGGACCTGCTGATCGTTGGCCGCCAGCGCGCCCACGAAGACCTGGAGGTTCTTGACGGTGTCGAAGAGGTCGCCGCGACTCTCGTTGAGAGTGCGGGCAGCGTCGGACAGCTGGGTGATGCTCTGCCCCAGCGCTTCACCGTTGCCGTCGAGGTTGGCGGCGCCGGTCTCGACGAACTGCGACAGAGCGCCGTCCTTGTTCGCCCCGTTCGGGCCGAGCGCGGTGGAGAGTTCCTCGATGCTCGCGTACAACTGGTCGACCTCGACGGGGGTCGCGGTGCGGTCCCGGGAGATCACCGCGCCGCTCGCCATCCTCTCGCCGCCCGTATAGGCGGGCGCGAGCTGGATGTAGCGGTCGGACACCACGGACGGCGTGACCTGCGCGGCTTTCGCGTCGGCGGGAATGTCGACGCCGCGATCGACGCGCATGTCGACCTTCACCTGATCGCCCAGCGGCTCGACACCGTCGACCGATCCGACCTTCACACCGAGGACCCGCACATCCGAGCCTTCGTAGATACCCACCGACTTGTCGAAGTACGCGGTGATCTTGGTGGTGCCCGCGCGGGTGAACACCCACCACAGGGCGCCGGCGATCACCAGCGCGACGATGACGATTCCCGCGATGAGGGCGACCCCGCCGCGTCCTCCGCGGTCGGCTCCGTTGTCGACGTCTGCCATCAGTTACCCCCCAACGTGCGGACGGGTTCGCGCGGACCGGGAATGTCGGGCAGCCCCGGCGGCAGGAGGTTCACCACGACCTGGTCGAACCAGCGACCGTTGCCGACCACGTTCGTGTACAGGCGGACGAACGGCTCGTACAGTTTCATCGCCTTGTCCAGGTTCTCGTTGTTGGCCTTCAGGATCTCGACGACACCGTTGAGCTGTTCGAGCGCGGGACCGATGGCGGCCTCGTTGTCGCGCACGAGTCCGGTCAATTGCTGCGACAGCCGCTGAGTTCCGGTGAGCAGCTTGGAAATCGACTGCTGCCGGCTGTTGAGTTCGCCGAGCAGCAGACCGGCGTCGCTGATCAATCGGTTGAACTCGGCGTTGCGGTCGGCGAGGACCTTGGTGGTCTTGCCGGTCGCGTCGAACAGTTTCTGCAGTTCCTGATCGCGGGTGGCGATGGTCTGCGACAGCCTGCTGACACCGTCCAGGGACGCGCGGATCTCCGTGGGTGTCCCCTCGAACGCCTGCGAGAGCGTCACCATGCTCTGTGCGAGCTGATCGGAGTCGATGTCACCCACCGTCTGCGCGGCGGCCGAGAACGCCTCGATCACGTCGTACGGAGACGTGGTGCGGTCCAACGGGATCGTGTCACTCGGGTTCAACGTGTCCGAGCCGCGGGGGTCGAGGGCCAAATACTTCTGGCCCAGGATCGTCTTGATCTGGATGGACGCGGACGTTTCGTTGCCGACCCACGCATCCGACACCTTGAAGGCGACGTCCACGTGGTCGCCGTCGAGTTCGACGGACGTGACCTTGCCGACTTTCACGCCCGCGATCCGCACCTCGTTGGAGGGCTTGAGACCGGCCGCCTCCGTGAACTGGGCGTGGTAGGTCGACCCGGCGCCGATGAACGGCAGCGAATCGAGGAAGAAAGCCGACAGGGTGGCCAGCAGCACCACGAGGATGCCGAGGGCGCCGGCCACTGCCGGGCTGCGACGTCTGCTCATCGTGTCTGCAACTCCTGTAGGCCGTCCTGCGTGCACCGTTTCGCCGAGTTCGTATAGATCGGCTGGTTGACGGTGGGCAAGCCCGTGGGCAGGTTCAGTTGGGGCGCGGTACCTGGTCCTGCGACGATGTCGACTCCACAGAGGTAGAACTGGAACCAGGATCCGTAACTGGCTGCCCGGCCGAGCTTCTCGAGCTTCACCGGGAGCGTCTGGAGAACGCTGTTGACCGTGTCGGAGTTTCGGTTCAGCGTCGTCGCCAGCGTGTTCAGCGACGTGATGGATTCCTGGATGGACGGTCGGGTGGGTTCGAGCAGATCGGCTGTCGCGTCGGTGAGTCCCGCGAGCGACGTCACCGCCGAACCGACGGTTCCTCGCTCGTTCGCCAAGCCCGTGACGAGTTGCTGGGTGTTGACGATCAGCGAATCGAGTTGATCGTCACGCTGATTCACCGTGGCCAGCACGGAGTTGAGGTTGTTGATCACCGCACCGATCACGCGATCCTTGTCGGCGACGGTGTTGGTGAGGCTTGCCGTGTTCTTGACGAGTTCCGTGATGGTTCCCGACTCACCCTGGAACACCTGGATGATCTGGTACGACAGCTTGTTGACGTCCTCGGCGCTGAGGGTCTGGAACAGCGGGCGGAAGCCGTCGAACAGGGTGGTGAGGTTGACGGCAGGCTTGGTCCGTTCCATCGGAATGGTGTCGCCGCCGTTCATCTTCATGCCCTGCTGGCCCTCGCCCTGTTCGAGCGCGATGTAGCGCTGCCCCACGAGGTTCCGGAAGCGGATGGTCGCGGTGGTGCTGGCGGGCAGCCAGTCCCGTTCTGCCACGGTGAACTGGACTTCCGCCTCACGGTCGTCGTGGATCGCGATCTTTTCGACCTGCCCCACGCGCACACCGGCGATTCGGACCTCGTCGCCCTCGTTGAGCGAGGTGACGTCCGAGAAGATCGCGTTGTACTTGGTGCCACCGCCGCCACCGAGGTTGGCGATGGTGGCGGCCAGCAGACCGGTCGCCAGGATGGTGACCACGGCGAACACGATCAGCTTGACCAATGGTGCGGTCAGGCCCCTCACTTGAAGCTCACCTCAGTCCCCCTCATGGTCGGCGCGCCGACGAGTGTCGTCCAACTCGGCACGTCCTCCGGTGCCATGCCCCCGGCCTCGCCGTAGACGACGTCCAACGTGTCCTGTTCCATCTTCGAACCCGCGTAGCTTGCGGGCGTGACCTGGGCTCCGTACCCGGGGACCTGGTCGGGGACGCCGGCGGGCGCCGGGAAGAAGTCGATGGTCGACGGTCCGGGATTCCTCGAAGGCACCTGGTAGGCACCGTCGTTGTAGGACGAGCCGCCCGGGTACTGCGGGAACTTCCCACCGGGTGCGGTGACGTTGTCGTAGCAAGCCGGTCCGCGGTTGTCGAGCAGGCGCGGCTCGTCCTGGTTGGGCACGTAGCGGCCCTTCGGGTTGACGAACTGCACGCTGGCACGCACGCCCGGGTACGGATCGTCCGGCGCCAGTAGTTCACGGGCAACGGGAGCGGACTTCGCGAAGCCCGCGAACGTGCACTCGAAGCTCGGCGAGTAGCGGCCGAGAATCTGCAGCGCCTCACGTGAATCGGCGGCGATGCTGACGATCGACTCGGCGTTGGTCTGCAGGAGATCCGCGGTGCTCGACGCGGTTGCGGTCAGCGACACGAGCAGCGTGGAGATCTCATTCTGCTTCTCCACCACGGTGTTTCCGGTGGTCCGCAGGTTGTCGAGGGCGTTGACCAGATCGGGCGCCGCCTCGGAGTACGTCTGCGAGAAGTCCGCCAGGCCGCGCAGATCCTCCTGGATGGCGGGAAGTTCGGTGTTCAGCCCACCGAAGATCTCCTCGAGACGGTCGAGCGTCAGCCCGAGTTCGGCGCCGCGGCCGCTCAGACCCTGGGACAGCGCGCCGAGCGTGTTCGCCAGGTCCTGCGGCGGAATGGCCTGCAGGAGCGGCAGCAGACCGTCCAGCACCTCGCCGACCTCGACGGCGTTGCCGCTCTTGTCCTGGCGCAGCGTGTCACCGGCCTGGATCGGCGGAGCCGTATCGCCCTCCGGGACGATCAGCGACACATAGCGTTCACCGAACAGCGTCTTGGGCAGCAGCCGTGCCGTCGCGTTGGACGGGATCAGCGGTGCCTTGTCGGGCTGGATCGCGAGAGCGAGCGTGACCTCACCTTCCTGGGAGGATGCCGAGCGCACCTCGCCGACGATCAGGCCACGGACCTTCACGTCAGCATTGGGCGGCAGGGCGTTTCCTGCGGTATCGGTGAGGAGATCGATCTTGACGACCTTGGTGAAGGTCTTGTTGAACATGCCGATGGTAAAGGCCAGGAACAGCGCGAGGACGAGGAAGAACACCAACCCCAGCACCCGTCGTCCCACAACAGATGTCGTGTTGCTCATCCGGCCACCCTCACTGTGGTCGTCGTGCCCCAGATGGCGAGGCTCAGGAAGAAGTCGAGAACGGCGATGGTGACGATCGCGGTGCGGACCGCCCGGCCCACGGCCACACCCACACCGGCGGGACCACCCGACGCGTGATAGCCGTAGTAGCAATGGATCAGGATCAGCACGAACGCGAAGATCAGCACTTTCGCGAACGAGTAGAGGACGTCCTGCGGTGGCAGGAACAGGTTGAAGTAGTGGTCGTACGACCCGGTCGACTGGCCGTTGAACACGGTGCTGATGATGCGGGAGGCGAGATAGGCCGCGAGCAGACCGACGATGTACAGCGGGATGACGGCGACGAATCCCGCGATCATGCGGGTGGTGACGAGGAACGGCACACTCGGCACCGCCATGACCTCGAGCGCGTCGATCTCCTCCGAGATCCGCATGGCGCCGAGCTGCGCGGTGAAACCACAGCCGACGGTGGCCGAGAGTGCGAGTGCCGCAACGATCGGCGCGATCTCACGGGTGTTGACATAGGCGGACAGGAAGCCGGTGAGGACCGAGCTGCCCAGCTGCTCGAGCGCGGCGAAACCCTGCAGTCCGACGACGACGCCGGTGAAGCCGGACATCATCGCGATGACGCCGATGGTGCCGCCGATGACGGCGAGCGCGCCGCTGCCGAAGGTGACCTCGGCGAGCAGCCGGAGCACCTCCTTGCGGTAGTGCACGAGAGTGTGGGGTGACCAGGCGATTGCCCTGGCGTAGAACGACATCTGCTCGCCGGCCCGGTCGAGCACGTTGAGCGGCGCACGACCGACCCGGCGTGCTGCCATCAGCGTCCGGTCACCGCGTCCCTTGGCGATTGTCATCGGATCACGATCCCTTCGCCGGAACGATCTGGAGGTACACCATGGTCAGGATCAGGTTCGCGAAGAACAACAGCAGGAACGTGATCACCACCGACTGGTTCACCGCGTCACCGACGCCCTTGGGTCCGCCCTTCGGATGGAGCCCCTTGTATGCGGCGATGACACCGGCGATGACACCGAAGACGGCCGCCTTGAGCTCGCCGACCCAGATGTCGGGAAGCTGCGCGAAGGCCGAGAACGATGCCAGGTACGCACCGGGATTACCCCCTTGGAGAATGACGTTGAAGAAGTAGCCACCCGCGATGCCGACGACGGACACCAGGCCGTTGAGCAGGATCGCGACGAGCACCATGGCGAGCACCCGGGGCACGACGAGCCGCTGAATCGGGTTGATGCCCAGCACTTCCATGGCGTCGATCTCTTCGCGGATCGTCCGCGCACCGAGATCCGCCGTAACAGCCGAGCCCGCAGCTCCGGCCACCAGTAGTGCCGTCACCAGCGGGGAACCCTGCTGGATGACGGCGAGCACGCTGGCCGCTCCCGTGAACGACTCTGCACCGAGCTGTTTGATGAGCGATCCGGTCTGCAGTGACACCACTGCGCCGAACGGAATCGCGACCATGGCCGTGGGCAGGATCGTGACGCTGGCGATGAACCAGGCCTGTTCGATGAACTCGCGGAATTGGAACGGCCGTTTGAACGTGTTTCGTGCGACGTCGACGAAGAGCTCGACGATGTTTCCGGCCTGCGTCAGCGCACCGTTGACCGGCCGCAAGACCGAGCTGCGGGTAACCCCCATCCGATATGCCTACCCTTGCCCGTGAGTGGTGTTTTCGTATCCTTCGCCCCGGTATGCGGGGATGACCTGTGTGTCTTCCTGGCTGTATGCGTAGTCGTAACCGCCGCCGCCGTTTCCGCCGGAGGTCTCGTCGAGGCTTTCCTGGATCGCGATCTGGGCGTTCTCCGGCAACGTGTGCATGATGTGCCGGACCCGTTCCTGACGGCGGGCCACGGCCTGCCGGAACGGCATCCCCGGCGTCGCCTTCATCTGCGGAACGATGCCCTCTACGTCGTCGACACCACCAGCATGGTGCCCGGCGTCGACCATCGCCTGCTCCTGCGCCATCTGCGCCTCGTCCTTCTCCTCCGACATCCCGATCGGACCGATCATCGTGCCGCCCAGGAACTGCTTGACCACCGGCTCCTCACTGGTCAGCAGCACCTCCCGCGGACCGAACATCACCAGATGGCGGCGGAACAACATCCCGATGTTGTCCGGCACCGTGCGGGCGAGGTTGATGTTGTGCGACACGATCAGAATCGTCGCATCGATCTCCGCGTTGATATCGATCAACGTCTGCGAAATGTAGGTGGTGCGCACCGGATCCAGACCCGAGTCCGGCTCGTCGACGAGAATGATCTGCGGATCCAGCACCAGCGCCCGCGCCAGCCCGGCACGCTTGCGCATACCGCCGGAAATCTCGCCGGGCAGCTTGTCCTCGGCCCCGAGCAGGCCGACGAGTTCCATCTTCTCCATCACGATCTTGCGGATCTCGGACTCGGACTTCTTGGTGTGCTCGCGCAACGGGAACGCCACGTTGTCGAACAGGTTCATCGACCCGAACAACGCACCGTCCTGGAACAGCACCCCGAACAGCTTCCGGATCTCGTACAGCTCCTTCGAGGAGCACTCCAGAATGTTGGTGCCGTCGATCACGATCGACCCCTGCTCCGGACGGAGCAGACCGATCAGCGACTTCAGGAACACCGACTTACCCGTGCCCGACGGCCCGAGCAACGCACTGACCTCACCGGCCGGAAGGGTCAGCGTGACGTCCTGCCAGATCCTCTGCGAGCCGAAGGACTTGGTCAGTCCCTCGACGGATACCTCGACTCCCACCATTACCTCCGCGACCGTTCGATGCACTCACCCCGTGTGGGTTGGGTCACTCTATCGCATCGACGTGTTACCTGTGACAAGGGATGCTACTCATGAGTAAGGAAGCATGCCAACTGCGGGTCCCACTATGCAAAACAACGCGTCTGAACTGGGATAACGGTAGCGAAATTTTTGATCGCGCGTCCAGCTTTCGGCCAGGAATCTCGACACTCCGAAGCCCCCCGAGGACGCAAAAAGAGGGCCACTCCCCACGGATGGGGAGTGGCCCTCTTCGTCTGCTCGGTGAGCAGCGCGGGTGAGACCGTCTTACTTGACGGTGATCTTCGCGCCGGCAGCCTCGAGCTTCTCCTTGGCGGCGTCGGCCGCGTCCTTGGCAACCTTCTCCAGGATGGCCTTCGGAGCACCCTCGACGAGGTCCTTGGCTTCCTTCAGGCCGAGGCCGGAAACGACCTCACGGACGACCTTGATGACCTGGATCTTCTTGTCGCCGGCCGACTCGAGGACGACGTCGAACTCGTCCTGCTCTTCAGCAGCCTCGGCGGCAGCCGGTGCTCCGCCTGCAGCGGCAACGGCGACCGGGGCAGCGGCGGTGACCTCGAAGGTCTCCTCGAATGCCTTCACGAACTCCGAGAGCTCGAGGAGGGTGAGCTCCTTGAACTGGTCCAACAACTCTTCGGTGCTGAGCTTCGCCATTGTGGCGGTCCTTCCTGTAAGTCCCATGTCGCTGATCCGCGACCGGGCGGGGTTATAGCAGTGATGCGCGGGTGCGGATCAGCTTTCGGCTGCAGCCTCGGCGGGAGCTTCGGCAGCTCCGCCTTCTGCGGCCTTCTTTTCCTGCAGAGCAGCGGCCAGACGGGCCACCTGCGAAGCAGGAGCGTTGAACAGGCCTGCGGCCTTTGCCAAGTTGCCCTTCATCGCGCCGGCAAGCTTGGCCAACAGGATCTCGCGGGACTCGAGGTCCGCGATCTTGTTGACCTCGTCCACGGACAGCGCAGCGCCGTCCATGTAGCCGCCCTTGATGACGAGCGCCTTGTTGTCCTTAGCGAAGTTCTTCAGAGCCTTCGCAGCATCGACGGGCTCGCCCTTGATGAATGCAATGGCGGTCGGACCGACGAAAAGGTCATCAAGGCCCTCGACGCCCGCCTCAGCAGCGGCACGCTTGACCAGGGTGTTCTTGGCGACGGAGTAGGTGGCACCTTCTCCGAGAGCGCGTCGCAGTGTCGTGATGTTGCCCACCGTCAGACCACGGTATTCCGTGATCACAGCAGCGGTCGAACCCTTGAACTGCTCGGTGATCTCCGCAACTGCGGAAACCTTCTCAGGCTTTGCCATACTTCGCCTCCTCTCATGACAGTCGTTATCCCACTTCGGAACCGCTGCGCACCGCCGGGTATCCCGGAGCACACAATCCACGACATGCAAAACGCCCCGGTGCAGGGCACACGGGGCGTGAAAGGAAGCCATTCGGCGAGGGCGCGAGCCCACGACCGATACGCATCCCCCTACCTCGTCCTCCTGCGTGGGCCGCCGGACATTCCCGGACTTTCAATCACACCCTTGCGGGAGCGATCACCAACGGTCTTGGGTAGAACATGATTTGGGGTGAAGCTCGAATAGTGCATCGAACTCCGCAGGACAGATTACGGCATGTCCTGCTCAACCGCCAAATCGCGGCCGGACCCAAGCGTCGGGCCGTGAACGGCATCACTTCCGGTGCGGAGCTGTGACCCATCAGACCGAGGCTGTGGACAATTACCTGTTACGTCACGTAACAGATATGAGTTAGCTTTTTCTCATGACAATCCTCGAAGCCCGAGCCCTCGTGGCCGGGTCCCGGACGCGCCGCTTCCTCGCGCTCGCCGTGATCTGCCTGGCCGAACTGCTGGTGGTGCTCGACAACACCATCGTCAACGTCGCCCTCCCCTCGATCGGCGTCGAACTCCGCACCAGCGTCAGCGGCCTGCAATGGGTCGTCGACGCCTACACATTGACGTTCGCCGGCCTGCTCCTGGCGTGCGGCAACCTCGGCGACCGCTACGGGCGGCGCCGCGTCATGATCATCGGCCTGATCGGCGTCGCCATCATGTCGATCGCCGGCGCCAACGCCGAGAGTCTGGGTCAGGTCATCGCGGCCCGCGCCGCGATGGGTGTCTTCGCCGCCGCGGTCTTCCCCGCGACCCTCGCCCTCGTCATCAACATCTTCACCGACGTGCGGGAACGAGCGCTGGCCATCGCCGCCTGGACCGCGATGGCCGGCTTTGCGATCGCCATCGGCCCGATGGCCGGTGGGTGGCTGCTCGAGCACTTCAGCTGGCACTCCGTCTTCTGGATCAATGTGCCGATCGCCGTAGTGGCGGCGATTGCAACGCTCATGCTGGTGCCGGAATCACGTGCCTCCGTCATTGGGCGCATGGACCTACTCGGCATCGCCGCCTCGATCACCGGCATCACCGTCCTCGTGTGGGCGATCATCGAAGCCCCACACAACGGGTGGACGTCGACTGTCACGGTTGGCGCCGTCGCCGTGTCGATCGCGGTGCTGACCGGATTCGTCCTCTGGGAGTTGCGTACCGAACACCCCATCCTCGACCTACGGCTGTTCCGCAACCGGCGCTTCTCCCTGCCCGCCCTGGCCATCGCCATCGGGTACTTCTCGATGTTCGGCTTCCTGTTCCTCATTACGCAGTACTTCCAGGGTGTCCGCGAGTACACGCCGCTCGAGTTCGGTGTCGCGTCGCTGCCGTTCGCGGTGTCGGTGGCGGTCGGCGCCCCGGTCGCCACACTGCTGGCGCAGCGGATCGGGACGACCCCGGTGATCGTGTTCGGTCTTCTCCTGACCGGGGTCGGCCTATACCTCGGGGGTCAGGTTGCCGTCGACAGCAGTTACCTGACGGACGTGCTCCCGTCGATGGTGTCGATGGCACTGGGCCTGGCCATCGTGCAGGGGCCGGCAACCGAGTCGATCATGGCGTCGCTCCCCCTCGACGAGGCCGGAGCGGGGTCGGCCGTGAACGACACGACCAGGGAAATCGGAGGAACGCTCGGGGTCGCCGTGCTCGGATCGATCGTCGCGTCGTACTACGCGACGACGATGAGTCCGCTGCTCGACCGCATTCCGGCCACATTGATGAACGACGACGAGAAGGGCTTCGCCCGCGCCACGGTCCTGAGTGTGCTCGAGATCCGCAAGCGCGAGATCCCGCCGTTCCTCGAGCAGCAGCGTGAGAATCTCATTTTCACCATGAAGACGACGGTCCTGCAGGGTTCGCACACCGCGTCGCTCGTCGCGGCAGGCGCCGTGGTGGTCTGCGCGGTCGTCGTCGCGATCTTCATGCCCTGGGCGCCGGCCCACACGGATTCCGTGATGCTGGCATGGCGGAAGAAGACCGAACCGGGCACCGTCGACAAGGACTGAACCCGAAAAAGCAGTTCGGCCGGTACGGAAGATTTCCGTACCGGCCGAACTGTGTGTAGCGAGACTTACGCGTCGGCTTCCTCGAGAAGGTTGCGGGTGCGGTTCGGGTCCACCGGGATGCCCGGGCCGGTGGTGGTCGAAACGGTGACCTTCTTGACGTAGCGGCCCTTCGCGGAGGACGGCTTCGCACGCAGGATCTCGTCCAGCGCGGCGCCGTAGTTCTCCACCAGCTTGGCGTCGTCGAACGATGCCTTGCCGATCACGAAGTGCAGGTTGGCCTGCTTGTCGACGCGGAAGTTGATCTTTCCGCCCTTGATGTCCGCGACGGCCTTCGTGACATCAGCCGTCACGGTGCCGGTCTTCGGGTTCGGCATCAGGCCACGCGGTCCGAGGACGCGGGCGATGCGGCCGACCTTGGCCATCTGATCGGGAGTCGCGATGGCGGCGTCGAAATCGAGCCATCCGCCCTGGATCCGCTCGATGAGGTCCTCGGCGCCGACGGCGTCGGCTCCAGCTGCCTCGGCCTCGGCGGCCTTTTCGCCGACTGCGAACACGATGACGCGGGCGGTCTTACCGGTGCCGTGCGGCAGGTTGACCGTGCCGCGGACCATCTGGTCCGCCTTGCGGGGGTCGACGCCCAGACGAACTGCAACCTCGACGGTCGCGTCCATCTTGCTCGACGACGTCTCCTTCGCCAGCTTCGCAGCCTGCAGCGGGCTGTACAGCTTGTCGAAGTCGATCTTCTCAGCGGCGGCGAGATACGCCTTGCTGCGCTTTGCCATTTCTTCTGTCCTAACTTCTCACCGCAGTGTGTGTCTCGTCTGCGGTGGTGAATGGTTCAGTAGTGGTCTGGGCCTGGCCGGCCCTCCCACGCTTTCTTCGACGGCGGTGCCGCCGATCGATCGCGACGGCGGTGCCGTCAGTCGATCTGGCTGACTCAGCCGTCGACCGTGATACCCATCGAGCGTGCGGTGCCGGCGATGATCTTCGCGGCCTGCTCGATGTCGTTCGCGTTGAGGTCTTCCTGCTTGGTCTTCGCGATTTCGCGCACCTGATCCATGGTCACGGAAGCGACCTTGGTCTTGTGCGGCTCGCCGGAGCCCTTCTGCACGCCTGCAGCCTTGAGCAGCAGCTTGGCAGCCGGAGGGGTCTTCAGCTTGAAATCGAAGGTCCGGTCTTCGTAGACCGAGATCTCGACCGGCACCACGTTGCCGCGCTGGGACTCAGTCGCCGCGTTGTAGGCCTTGCAGAACTCCATGATGTTCACGCCGTGCTGACCAAGCGCGGGACCCACGGGCGGTGCAGGGTTAGCCTGACCGGCCTGGATCTGAAGCTTGATGAGCCCTGCGAGCTTCTTCTTCTTGGGGGGCATCTCGATTTCCTAATTCTTGCTGGGTGTGTTTCTTGCTACTGCAGTGCAAGTATGTGGCGCTAGATCTTCGCGACCTGCGTGAAGGACAACTCGACCGGGGTCTCGCGACCGAAGATCGAGACCAGGACCTTGAGCTTCTGCTGTTCGGCGTTGACCTCGCTGATGCTGGCGGGCAGCGTGGCGAACGGGCCGTCCATGACGGTGACCGACTCGCCGACCTCGAAGTCGACCTCGATGAGCGGCTTCGCGAAGCTTTCTCCGCCGGTCTCACCGGCCGCAACGGTTGCCGCGGCAGCCTGCTTCTTCTGCTCCTGCTGCGGGAGCAGGAACTTGATCACCTCGTTGAGGGTCAGCGGGGACGGACGCGAAGTCGCACCGACGAACCCGGTGACACCGGGCGTGTTGCGCACGGCTCCCCAGGACTCGTCGTTGAGTTCCATGCGGACCAGGATGTAGCCGGGCAGAACCTTGCGGTTGACCTGCTTGCGCTGTCCGTTCTTGATCTCGGTGACCTCTTCGGTGGGAACTTCCACCTGGAAGATGTAGTCGCCGACGTCGAGGTTCTGGACACGGGTCTCGAGGTTGGCCTTGACCTTGTTCTCGTAGCCCGCGTAGGAGTGAATGACGTACCAGTCACCGGGTGCGCGACGCAGAGCGGCCTTCAGTTCCGCAACGGGATCCTCGGGCTCTTCAGCGGCAGCAGCCTCTTCGCCGTCAACAGCCTCGTCGGCGTCGACAGCCTCTTCGGCAGGCGCCTCGTCCTCGATGATCTCGTCGGCCGGGGCTTCGTCGGCGACGTCGTCACCGAAGATTTCCGCGGCTTCGGTGCCCTCGTCGGCAGCCTCGACATCCACTTCGGCTGCCGCCTCGGCAGAAACACGCTCTTCGGCCAAGGCCTCATTCGTGTCGTTCTCGGGGGTGCTCACTGGGGCACTCGCTTCCTCTCGTCACTCACATACTTCGGATCCACCGGGGCGGATTCCGTCAACCGAACAACCAGGTGACGCCTTTGATGACCGCCAGATCCAACACGCCGATGAACGTCACCATGAACACCACGAATGCCAGGACGACGCTGGTGTAGGTGATCATCTGCTTGCGATTGGGCCAGATGACCTTGCGCAGCTCGGCGATGACCTCGCGGAAGAACCGGCGCAGGCGCTTGAAGATGTTTTCCTTGCGCGGCTTGTCGGCGCGATCCTTTTTCGCCGGCTTGACCTTGGTCGTCGTGTCCGACTTCGACTGTTCCGGTGCCTTCACGGAACTCGCGGCGACCTCGGTGCCTGCCGGAGAGCGACGGCCCTGGCGCTTACCGCTGGGCTTTCCCGAGGGAGTGGCGGAACGCGTGGTGGTGGCGTCGGCCGCGGTGTCGTCGGCACCGTCCGGGCGCGTAGACCCTGAAGTGTCGCCGTCGCGCTTGGCGCGCTCCTCGCTCACGTCGTTCCTCTCAGTCGCTGGCATCCGGGGGCAGGGGCGACAGGACTTGAACCTGCAACCTGCGGTTTTGGAGACCGCTGCTCTGCCAGTTGAGCTACGCCCCTTTGGTCGGGAGACCTGGTCCGAATCTAGCCTCGGACCAATTCTTGACCGACCTCTCTGTGATTACATGACACGCGCGCCACCCTTGCCGGCCGTACAGCACCGTAGGGCAGCGCGCAGCGCTGAGTAATCCCAGAAATCTCAGTGTACTTCAAAGCCCCGGAACAAACCCAATCCACCCGGCTGTCAGGCCAGACGGACCGTTGCGGTGGCGCGACCGAAGATCTTCTTTCCCTCGGAGCGCGCCACGATCGCGACTACTGCTGTCTTGCTTTCCTCGTCGAGCGACTTCACCTTACCGGTGTACTCGACCTGCGCGGCCTCGTCCTCGCGGACGTAGACCGAGCTCGTGAAACGAACGTTGTATTCCTTGACCGCACCCGGATCGCCGAGCCACGACGTGACGAAACCGCCGCCGAGACCCATAGTGAGCATTCCGTGCGCGATCACATTGTCGAGACCGGCGAGCTTGACGACCTCGTCGCTCCAGTGGATCGGGTTCGGATCGCCGGACACGCCCGCGTAGTTGACCAGGTCGCCACGCGTGAGCTTCACGATGCGCTCGGGAAGTTCCTCACCCACCGAGACGTCCTCGAACTTACGAAGCGCCATGCATGATCACGTCCTTGACTGCGTGAGCGATGTTCTCGTCGACCTCGCCACCGGTGCGCGCGACAAGCGTCGTCCACGTGGTCTGGACGAGTTCGTCGTACTGATCGGTGACGATGTTCTTGGTGACGATGATGTCGCTGCCACCCATCTGCCGGAACGACTCCAGGTAGACGTCGCAGACCAGCCGGTCGCCGACCTTGATCGGCTTGTGGAACTCGAGCCGCTGGTCGGTCTGGAGGATCTGGCTCGGGTCGTAGCCGGTGACGATCTCCTTGAAGAGGCGTCCCTGGGCGATGATGCCGACGAGCGAGATGAACGTCAGAGGAGCGAGGAGACCGTCGTAGCCGAGGCCCTTGGCGGCTTCCTCGTCGTGGTGAGCGGGGTGCCAGTCCTGCACGGCACGCGCGTACTCGCGCACCTTCTCGCGTCCGACCTCGTAGAAATCGTCGACGCGGTAGTGGTGCCCGACCATCGCCAGTGCGTGCGCGGCAGGATCAGCAGGAACAGCCGCGGGCACGTATGCCTCTGTCTCTGTCACAGTGTCAGTCACGCGAAAGAACCTCTTCTACCCTTGACGTCAGCGCGTGAGGGCAGCCTAGAGGACTCCCTTCGCGAACGCAGTCCTTGTCCGGACCGTGTTACTTGGACTCGCGATGCGACTGGTGAGTTCCGCAGTTCGGGCAGAACTTCTTGATCTCCAGGCGATCGGGGTCGTTACGCCGATTCTTCTTGGTGATGTAGTTGCGGTGCTTGCATACCTCGCAGGCCAAAGTGATCTTGGGCCGAACGTCAGTCGAGGAGGCCACGGGATGCCTTCTTTCGGGTGAATCTGATTACGAACAATCAGGGTGGATCATGCATATTGTGTAGCGGTGACCGGACTTGAACCGGCGACGCAACGATTATGAGTCGTTTGCTCTACCAACTGAGCTACACCGCCTCGGTGTCGAGTGTCGCGCACCAGGCGCTCCACTTCAATCCAGCGAGCCCCCTAACGGAATCGAACCGTTGACCTTTTCCTTACCATGGAAACGCTCTGCCGACTGAGCTAAGGGGGCGTGCTTCGCTCGCACATCGCTGCGCGCTGAAGCCTTGACGAGATTACACAGAAGTTCCGACCAGAAACAAATTGGCTGGTCAGCGGCTTTCGTACGCCGCTGCACCCGACACTACGCGTCTCCGGCCCGCTCCGGGCCGGGTCGGCAGGCCGGCGCCGGCCTCCCCCACGAACGACAGAACCCCGGTGAGCTGTCGCTCACCG
>NZ_WXYH01000031.1:0-20551 GCF_009872365.1 Rhodococcus sp. T7 | reverse complement strand
GGGATTGTCGTCCAGATCCCCAGGTGAGCGGCAAAGCGTGCCGGGGCACACTTTGGCACTCACCTGGGGGAGTCACCTCGCGGTCGACAGAATCCTGCGCAGGCGCTCGATGGCGCGCTCGGTGGCGGGACGATCCTTCGCGACGAGTTGGTGCATGATGAAGCCTTCGATCGCCGAGTACACCAGCAGGGTCAGATCTTCGTCGGCGGTGATGCCCAGTCGGGTCAGTGCCTGGGACGTCGCCTCGATGTACGTCGCGTACAGCAGTTTCACGTGCGGGTCGAGGCGCGGCGTCCGCCGGGACTCGAGCATCAGCTCATATTGGAAGACCTGCAGGTCGGGGTCGCGGGCGACGAGGTCCGTGAGGTGCTCGACGAAGTGGTCGAGTGACGACCCGTCGGCGATGTCGGCGAAGACGCTCGCGCTGTTGTCCAGCGCGTACCGGAGTGCGGCGTCGACGAGGGCGTCCGTCGACGCGAAACGCTGCCGGACCGCCTCGTCCGTGAGGCCCGCCTCCGCGGCGACGGCCCGGATCGTCAGGCCGCGCAGGCCGTCGCGGGCGATCACGGAAACTGTCGCGAGGACCGTGTCGAGACCCGGACCGCCGGGGAGCGCCGCAGTGCGCGGTCGCCGATCGGCGAGCGTCACGACTCGCCGTTCCCGTGGGCCGCAAGCCATCTCATCCCCGGCTCGCGGGTACGGCTGATGCCCTTGTACTCGGCCATGTCCACCGGAAGGTCCTCGAGGACCTTGTACAGCCGTGCACCCCACTCCGGGACGGACGCGACATCGCGCAGCGGCAACAGGTAGGTGCGGATGAGGAACATGACGGCGCCGGAGTGCGCGAGCCGGATCAGATGCTGCACTTCGGTTCTCAGGAACAGTCGGTCGCCGACCTCGTCGAGCGGTCCGTCGGCGAGGGTGCGACGGTCCTTCCCCCACTCCGGATAGGTTTCGGTCGACGTGTCGAGTTTGCCGTCGACGGTCAGCGTCCAGTTGGTGCGCCGGTAGCTCTGGCCGGGTTCGAGCCGCATCAGGAAGTTGTGGGCGCGGGTGATGATCTTCTCGCTGTGGATACGGGGGACGGGGCCGTGGATCTCGAGGAAGCTCATCCCGACGTCGAATCCGAAGGACCAGTCCGCCGCGAACGTCACGAGTCCGGCGTCGCCCCACAGCTGTCCCTCACGCTGGTCGAGCAGCACGACGTCTTCCTGGATCTGGCCGCAGATATACATCAGTGGCGGCGCCGGCAGCGTGGCGAGGTCGCCGAACACGAAGCTGTGCTCGATCCCGAGGAGGTCGTTCCGCCAGAACCAGCTGTCGCCGCGACGTTCGAGGGCCATGGTGTCGGGGTATTCGGCGGCGAGGGTGCGCATCAGGGTGAGCATCGCGTCCCAGGCGGCCGGGACCATGTGCGGCAGGCACTGGTGCCGCGACGGGTCAGCGGTGAGGATTCGTTCGCGCTCGGCAAGTTCCTCGTGGTACCGGGAATCGATGGCCAAGTGCGTGGTGCCCCAACGTCCCGCCACGGTCGTAGCGGTGTTCCCGGCGGGCTCGACGTTGGTGCTGTAGCGGTACTGGTCGCGGGGAAAGGGGAAGGGAAAACGCGCGGTGCGTGAGTCGGTCGAGGTCACAGTTCCAGCTCCAATCGGTCTCCTACGGCCCGTGACACGCACGGCATGATCGAATCCCCGGACGCCTTCTCCTCGTCGGTGAGGAACAGGTCGCGGTGCTCGACCTCGCCGCCGCGGACCGACAGACGGCATTCGCCGCACACGCCCTGGCGGCACAGGTTCGGGACGGTGATTCCCTTGTCCAGCAAGGCTTCGAGAAGGCTGGTGCCCGACGGGACGGGGACGATCATCCCGGTGCGTCCGATCTTGGCGGCGAACGGGTTTCCTTCGGGCAGCGGGCCTGCACCGAACGCCTCCGAGTGCACCCGGCCCGGTGGCCAGCCGCACTCGCGGGCCCACTCCGCGACCGCGGCGATCATCGGCGCGGGTCCGCACGTGTAGACGTGGGTGCCGAGGGGCTGATCCCCCAGCTTGGGAAGCAGGGCTTCGCGCAGTTCTTCGGGGGTGGACACCGTGACGAGCCGGTCGCCGCACAGCGCCGCCAGTTCGTCGGCATGCGCCCCCTGACGGTCGCGGAAGGAGTAGATCACCTCGAACGACCGACCCCATTCGAGGGCGGCCCGCACGTGCGACAGGATCGGGGTGACGCCGATCCCACCCGCGACCAGGATGTGGTGCCGGGCGTTGAGGATCGGCGCGAACGCGCTGCGCGGACGGCTCACCCGGACGGTCTGCCCCGGCTGCAGGTCGTGGACCCAGCGCGAACCGCCGTGGCCGTTCTCGTCGAGCCGGACCGAGATCGCGTAGTGGTCCGGCTCGATCGACGGCCCCGTCAGCGAGTACGAGTTGTGCCGGCCCTCGGCCCAATTCACTGCGATATGGCTGCCCGGGGTGAATGTCGGCAGGGCGCGGCCGCCCTCGTCCGCGAGGACGACGTGCCGGACGCCCGGGCACAGTACTCGGGCCTCGCGCACCGTCAGGGTGAGCGTGCCGGTAACTCCCTCGCCCGGAACCGTTTCGAGCACCATGGTCATGGCAGTTCCTCCGCGTCGGCTCGGTAACCCAGGTACGCGCTGTGGCGCCGGGAGAAGTGGTAGTAGACGGTCAGCTCTTCGGAACACCCCGTGCACGGCGTCTGCCCGCCGACGGCCACCGGGACGTTCGGCGACGTCGTGTGGCAGTGCGCGCAGTACACGTCGCGTACGCGCGTGTCCCCGTCGCTGATCACGGCGGCGATCTCCGCGGGCAACGCACCCGCGGAGATCAGGCGGGAGCGCACCGCCCCCACCGTCCGCTCGGAACCCGCCACCACGAATCGCCATCCGATACGCGCCTCGGACAGCAGGTCGTCGAGCCCGGACCCGCCGACCTTTTCGACGATGAACGTGCGAGTCGGTACCGGGGCGACCCGCTCGGACAGTTCGCGCAGCGCTCGATCACTGACCGAACCGTCCGAGACGAGCACGTAGCAGGTGACGCGAGCGCCGGCCGCCAGGTCGTCGACGGCCGAGTAATCGGACCGCCACCGGGGGACGCTCGTCGACCTCATCGAGACGGCCATCGCGGATCAGGGCGCGAAGGAACGGTGGCCGACGAAATAGGCCAGCGCGCGGTCGGGCGTGGTGAAGCGGATGCGCGACCCCTTGGGGAAGAAGATCGCATCCTTCGCCTTCGCTACCTCGACCTGGCCGGTGTCGAGGTTCTCCAGGGTGAACTCGCCTTCGAGAACGACCTTCATCTCGTCGTACGCGTAGTAGTAGTCGAGCGGGGCGTCGGTGCGCTGGAGTTCGAAGTAGCCGGCCGACATCTCGGAGCCGTCCGGGTTGGCGAAGACGTCGTCGATGTATCCCTTGGTGCCCGGGTACTCCGCGACCGGCATCTGCGGCAGGTTCTCGTGGAATCCGGCGGTGACGCGGAACGGAACGGCGGTGGGCTTGTCGGTCGTGGTCATGGAGTCTCCTGTGAGAGGCGATGAGGGTGCTGAAGAGCGAATCCCCTTCGTGAAACTTGGGGTAGCAACAGGAAACCACATCGCATATTTCCACGGCGTAAATCTCGTCGGCTGCCCGGAAAGTGTGCAGTTCAGGACCGCATTGTCGCGCGGAATGCTCAGCTGGGCGGCGGATTTTGGTGATTCGGCCACAACATTGCCGTAACGCGACGGACATAGTAGAACTGTTTCATAGTGAACAACAGCGATTCATGAGGTGAAACGAACCGCTACCGAAGCCACCAGAGCCCGACCCTCCGGCCGAATGAAGGAAGCAACGTGACAGAGACAGCAAAGTTCGTGATCGTCGGTGGAGGACTCGAGGGTCTCGCCATCGCGTGGTCGCTCGCGGACCGAGGCGAGACCGATGTCCTGGTCCTCGAGCGCGACACCTTGTGCTCGGGCATGACCGGCAAGTCGTCCGGCGTGGTCCGTTGCCACTACGGGACGCCGTCGCTGGCGGCGATGTCCTGGTACGGCGTCGACATCTTCACCCGGGCCACCGAGATCTTCGGCGACGACATGGCGTTCCGTCAGTGCGGATACGTCGTCGGCGTCGGGGAGAACAACATCGACCCGCTCAAGGCGAACGTCGCGATGATGCAGGGACTCGGCATCGACGTCGACTACATCGGACACGACAAGATGGCCGAGCTGTGGCCGGGGCTGCACCTCGACGACTTCGCCGCCTTCGCGTACGAGCCGCTCGGGGGCCGCGGCGAGGCGTACATGGCCGGTATGGCGTTCGGCGCGTCCGCCCGCAAGCTGGGCGTCACGATCCGTCAGAGCGCGCCGGTGGCGTCGCTGCTGCAGAACGCCGACGGCCGCGTCTACGGCGTGACCCTGGGTAACGGCGACGAGGTGCACGCCGAGCACGTGATCCTCGCAACCGGCCCGTGGGCGCCCGAACTCGGTGCCGGAGTCGGTGTCGACATCCCGGTGAAAGCCCAACGCGCGCAACTCGTCCTGATCGACCAGGGCGTGCCGACGCCGGAGGTGCCGGTGCTGTCGGACCTCGCCGGACTGCAGTACATCTGCCGCGAACCCAACGGCGAACTGCTCGTCGGGAACAGCGACCATGCCGCGCCCGAATACATCGACCCCGACAAGTACAGCAACCGCGCGGACGACAGCACCATCGAGAAGAACATCATGAAGCTGAGCAACCGGCTGCCGGAGATGCCGGACCCGCGCATCACGTCGTCGTACGTCGGGGCGTACGACGTCACCCCCGACTACAACCCGATCATCGGGCCCGCGCCCGTCGACGGACTGTTCCTGGCCACCGGGTTCTCCGGTCACGGATTCAAGATCTCACCCGCGGTCGGGCGCCTCGTCGCCGACATGCTGCTCGACGACGGCAAGACCACGCTCCCGAACGTCGAGCCGTCCGACTTCCGCTACTCGCGCTTCGAGGAGGGCGACCTCCTCTTCAGCCTGCACCCCTACGAGGGCGCCGGCGAGATGCGCTGACCCACAGACCACCTCACCCGCAGACCACCAGTTCAGGAGCTCCCCATGGCTGTCGACACTGCTGACGCGTTCACCGCGCAGAACATCGTGACATCCCCACCGCAGACCTTGTCCGAGGTGGCCCGGGCCACCGGAACCACCTTCATCCTCGCCCTGTTCGTCACCCTGTCCGGGAAACCGTGCGCCAAACTCGTCCCGATCGAGGCCGTCGAGCAACTTCAGGACGACGGCGTGGGCTTCGCCGGCTACGCGGCCGGGCACATGGGCCAGGAACCCAAGGACTCCGATCTCGTTGCCGTGCCCGACGTCTCGTCGTTCACGCCGATCCCGTTCGTGAAGCCCGGCCTGGCGATCGTGCACTGCGACCCCCACGTGGAGGGCACACCGTGGCCGTATGCGCCGCGGGTGATCCTGAAGGAGACGCTGAAGAAGGCGGCCGAACTCGGTCTGTCCGTCAACGTCGGCGCGGAGATCGAGTACTTCCTCGTCAACCGCACCGGCGACGGTCCCCTCACCACCGCGGACACCGACGACGTCAGCCGTCAGCCGTGTTACGACGCCCGCGACGTCACCCGGATGTACGACCACCTCACCGAGGTGTCGCAGGCCATGAACACGCTCGGGTGGGGCAACTACGCCAACGACCACGAGGACGGCAACGGGCAGTTCGAGCAGAATTTCGACTACGCCGACGCGATGACCACCTCGGATCGGGTGATCACCGCCCGGTACCTGTTGTCGGTGATCGCCGAGAAGCGGGGCATGAAGGCCACATTCATGCCGAAGCCGTTCTCTGATCGCACCGGGTCGGGCATGCACCTGCACCTGTCGCTGTGGAACGACGCCGGTTCGGTGTTCCCGGACGGTGACGACCCCAGGGGGCTCGGACTGTCGAAGACGGCGTACGCGTTCATCGCCGGCATCCTGGAACATGCGTGCGCGCTGCAGGGGGTGATCGCCCCGACCGTCAACTCCTACAAGCGAACCGGTGCCACCTCGACGAGCAGCGGCGCCACCTGGTCGCCGCGGTACGCCACGTACGGTGGCAACGACCGCACCCACTATCTTCGGGTGCCGGACAAGAACCGGGTGGAACTGCGCGGCGGCGACGGCTCCGCCAACCCCTATCTCGCCGCGGCCACCGCCATCGCCGCCGGCCTGGACGGCATCGCCCGCGACCTCGACCCGGGCACCCCCGGATCCGGTGACAGCCCCAGCGACATGCTGCCGATGACGCTGCTGCACGCGATGGACGCACTGGAATCGGATCCGATCGTGACGGGCGCCCTGGACGTCGCGGGCCCCGGCGTCGCCGAGTACTTCGCGAAACTCAAGCGCGAGGAGTTCTTCGCCTGGCACAACACCGTCTCCCCCTGGGAACTCGACCACTACCTGACAGCGTTCTGACAGACCTCCCGAAAGGAGACATCCATGTGTGGAATCGTCGGACTTCACCTGCGTGAGCCGTCCCTCTACCCACAACTCGGCGCCCTGCTCACCGACATGCTCGCGCAGATGTGCGACCGTGGACCGGACTCGGCCGGGATGGCCATCTACGGCGACCGCACCTGGTCACCGGAAGGGGAGTCGACGGTCTCGCTGCTCGACTGCCCCATCCCCGCAGCGGATCTCGCCGCGACGCTGTCATCCACCCTCGACACGACGATCACCGGACTCGACCTGAACCCGACCACGATCCTGCACGGCGTCTTCGGCGCGGAGGACCTCGCGGCGGCCGTGCGCAGCCTCGTCCCCACGGCCCGGGTCATCGGCTTCGGCGACGATCTCACCGTCCTCAAGGGCGTCGGGAACCCCGTCGACCTGGCGAACCGGTTCGGGCTGCCCGCCGCGACCGGCTGGCAGGGCGTCGCCCACACCCGGATGGCCACCGAATCCGCCGTCACCGCCGAGGGTTCGCACCCGTTCTCCGTCGGCCCCGACGAGTGCCTGGTGCACAACGGGTCCTTCTCGAACCACATGAGCATCAAGCACCAACTCGAGCGCGACGGCGTCGTGTTCGACAGCGCCAACGACACCGAGGTCGGGGCGCGGTTCGTCGCCAAGCAACTCGCCGAGGGCGTCGACCTCGAGAAGGCGCTGCTCATGCTCAACGAGACGTTCGACGGCTTCTACACCCTCCTCGTCTCCACCGCCGACTCGTTCGCCGTGGTCCGCGACGCCATCTCCTGCAAGCCCGCCGTCATCGCCGAGACCGACCAGTGGGTCGCGATGGCCTCCGAATACCGCGCCCTGGCGAACCTGCCCGGCGTCGACAACGCCCGAATCTTCGAGCCCGAACCGGAAGAGGTGTACGTATGGCACCGGTAGCCACCACCGAAGCAACCGTCCTGGACCTCGCCTCGTCGAGCACCAGGGCCGTCAACGAGCGGCTCACCTCACCCGAGGCGCCGAGGACGGTCACCGTCACCGGCCCCCAGGGTGCGCACGCTCTCGCCTGCGGCCTCGACTCCGGCATCGACGTCACCATCGAGGGCCACGTCGGCTACTACTGCGCCGGCATGAACCAGCAGGCGACGGTGACGGTGACCGGGAACGCCGGTGTCGGGGTCGCCGAGAACATGATGTCGGGGACGGTGCACGTCAAGGGCGACGCGTCGCAGTCCGCGGGCGCCACCGCCCACGGCGGACTGCTCGTGATCGACGGGAACGCCGCCGCCCGCTGCGGCATCTCGATGAAGGGCGTCGACATCGTCGTCGGCGGCAACATCGGGCACATGTCCGCGTTCATGGGTCAGGCCGGACGTCTCGTCGTCCTCGGCGATGCCGGCGAGGCCCTCGGCGACTCGCTGTACGAGGCCCGGATCTACGTCCGCGGCACCGTCGCCTCCCTCGGCGCCGACTGCATCAAGAAGGAGATGCGCGACGAGCACCTGACGGAACTGCGGGAACTGCTGGACCAGGCCGGTTTCGACGCCGACCCGTCCGAGTTCACCCGCTACGGCTCCGCCCGCCAGCTCTACAACTTCCACGTCGACAACGCCAGCGCCTACTAGGAGACCCGCCATGAACACCCCGAACCCGGCCCTGCGCGAATCGGCGACCTTCGACCGCGGCGTCATCTCCGAGATCCAGCGGGCCGCCGAGACCGGCATCTACGACATCCGCGGCTGGGGCGCCAAGCGCAAGCTGCCCCACTTCGACGACCTGCTGTTCCTCGGGGCGTCGATGTCGCGGTACCCGCTCGAGGGGTACCGGGAGAAGTGCGACACCGACGTCGTCCTCGGCGACCGCAACGCGAAGTTCCCACTGCACCTGGACATCCCGATCACCATCGCCGGCATGAGCTTCGGCGCGCTGTCCGGGCAGGCGAAGGAAGCCCTCGGCCGCGGCGCCAGCGAGGTCGGCACGTCCACCACCACCGGTGACGGCGGCATGACCCCCGAGGAGCGGGGGCAGTCGAAGAACCTCGTCTACCAGTACCTGCCGTCGCGGTACGGGATGAACCCCGACGACCTCCGCAAGGCCGACGCCATCGAGATCGTCCTCGGTCAGGGCGCCAAGCCCGGCGGCGGCGGAATGCTGCTGGGGCAGAAGATCACCGAACGCGTCGCCGGAATGCGCACCCTACCCATGGGCGTCGACCAGCGGTCGGCTTGCAGGCACCCCGACTGGACCGGCCCCGACGACCTCGCCATCAAGATCATCGAACTGCGCGAGATCACCAACTGGGAGAAGCCGATCTACATCAAGGTCGGTGCCACCCGCACCTACTACGACGTGAAGCTCGCCGTGAAGGCCGGCGCCGACGTCGTCGTCGTCGACGGCATGCAGGGCGGCACCGCCGCCACCCAGGACGTGTTCATCGAGCACGTCGGCATCCCCACCCTCGCCGCGATCCCGCAGGCGGTCCAGGCGCTGCAGGAACTCGGCGTGCATCGAAAAGTGCAGCTCATCGTGTCGGGTGGGATCCGCAGCGGCGCGGACGTCGCGAAGGCCATGGCCCTCGGTGCGGACGCCGTCGCGATCGGCACCGCCGCCCTGATCGCGTTGGGCGACAACAGCCCCCGCTACGCCAGGCAGTACGAGGAACTCGGCTCCGCCGCCGGGTTCTACGACGACTTCCAGGCCGGCAAGGACCCCGCCGGGATCACCACCCAGGACCCGGAACTGTCGAAGAATCTCGACCCGGTCGAAGGCGGCCGCCGGCTCGCGAACTACCTGCGGGTGCTCACGATGGAGGCGCAGACCCTCGCCCGCGCCTGCGGCAAGTCGCACCTGCGCAATCTCGAACCCGAGGACCTCGTGGCCCTCACCGTCGAGGCATCCGCCATGGCCCGCGTGCCCCTCGCCGGAACCACCTGGATTCCGGGAGCACTGTAGGCGGCTCCGCCGCCCGTGCGCCTTTTTGGTAGCTGGAACAACCAGAAAGGCGCACGGGTGCGAAGCGCCCGAACTACGAGTAGAGGACCCAATACATGACTTCGTTCGATTCGCTGTGGGCGACCATTCTCGACGTGGGACAGCACAAGTCGACGCGCGGGTACCGCCGCTTCGCGTGGAACGACGCCGACCTGACGCTGCGCGAATGGTTCGGCGACTGCGCCCGGCAGCGGGGGATGAGCGTCGAGGAGGACCGCAACGGCAACCTGTGGGCCTGGTGGATGCCCGAGGGGTGGTCGGGTGATCCGCGCGACGCGTTCGTCACCGGGTCGCACCTCGACTCCGTGCCCGACGGCGGCGCCTACGACGGACCTCTCGGGGTCGTGTCGGCGTTCGCGGCGATCGACCTCGTGCGGGCGAGGGGGATCGTGCCGACGCGTCCGGTGGCGGTCACGGCGTTCTCCGACGAGGAGGGTGCCCGGTTCGGTGTCGCCTGCGTCGGTTCGCAGTTGTCGACCGGGGCGGTGCCACCCGCCCGCGCCCTCGCGCTGCGGGACAACGACGGCATCAGCCTCGGCGAGGCACTGATCTCCGCCGGCCGCGACCCGCACCATCTCGGCGAGGACCCCGGACTCGTCGACCGCGTCGGCGTGTACGTCGAACTGCACGTTGAGCAGGGGCGAGCCCTCGACCTGATCGACAGCCCCATAGCCGTGGCCTCGTCGATCTGGCCGCACGGCCGGTGGCAATTCGTGTTCTCCGGGGAAGCCAACCACGCAGGCGCCACCCGGCTGGTCGACCGCCGCGACCCGATGCTCGCGTTCGCGTCCTCGGTCCACACCGCACGGTCCGCCGCGACGCTGCACGAGGCGGTCGCCACGTTCGGTAAGGTGCGGGTACTACCCAACGGCGCCAATGCCATTCCGTCGGAGGTGCGCGCGTGGCTCGACGCCCGGGCCGCCGACGAGGAGACGCTGACGAGACTGGTGCAGCAGATCACCGCCGAGGCGCAGGCCTACGCGGCCGCCGACGGCATCGGTCTCGAGGTCGACGCCGAATCGGTCGCACCGATCGTCGAGTTCCCACGCGACACCCGGGAGCGACTACGCCGCTCCCTCGCTCACCTCGGCGACATCCCCGTCCTGCCCACCGCGGCCGGGCACGACGCCGGAATCCTGTCGGCGAAGGTGCCCACCGCGATGATGTTCGTCCGCAACCCCACCGGGGTGTCGCACTCACCCGACGAGTTCGCCGAGACCGACGACTGCAATCGGGGCGCGGAGGCGCTCGCGGACGTGATGGCCGACTGGGTGACCGCCTGACCCCCAGGTGAGTGGCAATGCGTGCCGGGGCACTCTTTGCCACTCACCTACGGGCGCCACTCCTCGAGCTGCTCGACGGCGGTGTTCGCTACCGCGACAGCTTCGTCGCGGTCGACCCGCGACAGCAGGAGGGCGCTGACGGACAGGGACGTCAGGAGCCGGGCCCGGTGCTGCAGGGTGGCGGACGAGGCGTCGGGGTCGTGGGCGCGGAGTGCGTGGGTGAGTGCTGTGGACAGTTCACGCTGGTAGCTCTCGACGACGGACCGTTGCGCGTCGTCGTGTGCGGCGAAACCGGCGGCACTGTTGAGGAGCAGGCAGCCGCGACCGGGGGCGTCGTCGGGGAGGGCGGCGAGGGCGTCCGCGAGGCTGCGGTAATAGCGCGAGGCGGCGTCGGAGCGGGTCGGCTCGTCGGTCAGGATGCGCAGTCGGGGGCGCACCACCCGGTCCAGGTAGTCGTGGACGGCGGCGTCGAAGAGTCCGCGTTTGCTGGTGAACGCGTTGTACAGGCTCGACCGATTCAAACCGGTGACGCGCTCGAGGTCGGGTATCGAGGTTGCTTCGAAGCCTTTGTCCCAGAACAGGTCGCGGGCCCGGCCGACCACTTCGGCCGTGTCGAAGTCCTGCGTGCGCGGCATGACGATCCTCACTCGTGGTTGTGAAACGACCATTTCAGTATATATTGAAATGGTCAGTTCAGAACGAGGAGGAGCTTCGGATGGTTGCCGCGGGTCTTGTTCTTGCCGCACTCGCCAGTGCGCTGCACGTCTACATCTTCGTGCTCGAATCCGTCCTCTGGACCGCTCCGCGCACCCGCGCGACATTCGGGACCAGTGCCGAGGAAGCCGCCGCCACCCGGGAGCTTGCCTTCAACCAGGGCTTCTACAACCTCTTCCTGGCGATCGTGACGGCAGTCGGCATCGTCGCCGTCGCCATCGGCGCGACCGCGGTCGGATCGGCTCTCGTGTTCGCCGGCGCGGGCTCCATGCTGCTCGCGGCGCTCGTGCTCCTGCTGTCGTCGCCCGACAAGGCTCGCGCGGCGATCACCCAGGGGACGTTGCCGCTGCTCGCCGTAATCCTCCTCGCGCTCGGACTGGCGCTGTGACCTCAGAAGTATCGAAAGGAACACCATGACGCCGAGCACCCAGATCCAGCTGATCAATCGCCCGGTGGGCTGGCCCACCCAGGACGACTTCCGCACCGCCACCGTCGAACTGCCCGCACTCGGGCCCGAGCAGGTACGCGTGCACAACGAGTTCGTCTCGGTCGACCCCTACATGCGCGGCCGGATGAACGACGTGAAGTCGTACATCCCGCCGTTCGTGCTGGGCGAGACGATGACCGGCGGCGCCGTCGGTCGCGTCGTCGAATCCACCGCCGCCACCCATCCGGTCGGCTCGGTGGTGGTCCACGACCTCGGGTGGCGCGACGTCGCGCAGGGCAACGCCCTGGCGTTCCGCGTGGTCGAAGAGATTCCGGGAGTGCCGATCTCGGCGTACCTGGGCATTCTCGGCCTGACCGGGCTCACCGCCTACGTCGGCCTCGTGCACATCGCCCACCTGAAGGCCGGCGACGCGGTGTTCATCTCCGGAGCCGCGGGAGCGGTGGGGACCGCCGCCGGGCAGATCGCGCGACTCGAGGGCGCGTCCCGCGTCATCGGATCCGCCGGGTCCGCGGAGAAGGTCGCGCTGCTGACCGACCGGTACGGATACGACGCCACCTTCGACTACAAGCAGGCACCGGTGCGCGAGCAACTCCGCGGACTCGCGGGTGACGGCATCGACGTCTACTTCGACAACGTCGGCGGCGACCACCTCGAGGCTGCCCTCGACGTCATGCGCCCCGGCGGGCGGGCGGCACTGTGCGGCGCGATCGCGGCGTACAACGCCACCGAGCGCACGCCCGGCCCCGACAACATGGTGAACATCATCAGCCGCGGGCTCACCCTCGAGGGCTTCACCCTCGGCAACTACACGCACGTGTTCCCCGAGTTCGCCGCCAAGATGGGACCGTGGCTCGCGTCCGGCGACGTGGTGCACGACGAGACCGTCGTCGACGGCATCGAGAACTCGGTCGACGCGTTCCTGCAGCTCATGCGCGGCGCGAACGTCGGGAAGATGCTGGTCAAGATGGCGTAGCCGCCCGTGCGCCTTTCTGGTAGCTGGAGCAACCAGAAAGGCGCACAGGCGTCAGCCCCGGGCCTCCGCGTACCGCTCGCGCACGTCGGGTGCCGGGTCGGCGTCGAAGCGCCGGGTGGACGTCTGGCTCCACTGGGGCGGCTCCGGGGTCCCGGCCAGGGTCCAGGCCGCCTGACGGCACGCGCCGATGGCGACGTATTCCGCCGGCCTGGGTACGAGGACCGGCGCCCCGAAGATGGCGGGCGCGAGTTCGCACAGCGCCTGTGAACGGGCACCGCCGCCGACGAGGAGGATGCGACGCACCGTGACGCCCTGGGCGATCAGGTGGTCGATGCCTTCCGCCAGGCCGCACAGCAGCCCCTCGACTGCCGCGCGGGCGAGGTGGGCGGGCGTCGAATTCGCCAGCCGCAGACCGTGAACGGAGCCGGTGGCGTCGGGGCGGTTGGGGGTGCGTTCGCCCTCGAGGTACGGCACCATCACCAGGCCGCCGCTGCCGGACGGCGCCGACAGCGCCAGCCGCGACAGCTCGTCGTGATCGACCCCCAGCAGTGAGGCGGTCGCGTCGAGGACCCGGGCGGCGTTCAGCGTGCACACGAGCGGCAGCTGGCGTCCGGTGGCGTCGGCGAATCCGGCGACGAAACCGCCCGGATCGTTCGCCGGTGTCACGGACACCGCGGACACGACCCCCGACGTTCCCACGGACACGACGACGTCGCCTTCCCGCGCGTCGAGAGCGAGGGCGGCGGCGGCGTTGTCTCCGGTGCCCGGTCCGACGGCGGCACCCCAGCGGGTCTCACCGATCCGCTCGGCCGGTCCGGCGACCCGTGGCACGGCGGCCGTGCGCCCCCGCAGCGCCATCGACAGCAGGTCGGGACGGTAGGAATCCGTTGCGGCGGAGAAGTATCCGGTTCCGCTGGCGTCGCCGCGGTCGGTGGTCAGGGTGCCGAGGTCGGATCGGCCGGTGAGCTGCCAGGCGAGCCAGTCGTGGGGCAGGCACACCGCGGACGTCCGGTCTGCGTTCGCCGGTTCGGTATCGGCGAGCCAGCGCAGCTTGCTGACGGTGATTGCCGCGAGGGGCACGACACCCACGGCGTCGGCCCACGCGTCCGGACCGCCGAGGTCGTCCACCAGTTGCGCGGCGGCGCCGGCGGAGCGAGTGTCGTTCCACAGCAACGCCGGCCGAACGACCGTCCCGGTGTCGTCGAGGCACACCATGCCGTGCTGTTGCGCTCCGACCGACACCGCCGCGACGTCGTCGAGTCCACCGGCGGCGGCGACGGCGCTGTCGAGGGCCTCCGCCCACGCCTGCGGATCGACCTCGGTGCCGTCCGGATGCGACGCCCTGCCCTCCCGGACGAGGTCACCGGTCGCGGCGTCGCAGACGATCACCTTGCACGACTGGGTGGACGAATCGATGCCCGCGACGAGGGTCATTGCCGAACGCCCGCCGCGCGATCCAGCGTTTCACGGGTGGGGAGGTCCGCCCCGGCGCGCGCGACCGTGAGACCCGACATCAGCACGGCGTTGTCGAGCACGTTGCGCAGTTCGTCCGGACCGATCGCGTGGAGGGCGGCGCGGCTCTCCGCGCCGAGAAATCCGTGCGACCAGAATCCGTCGAGGAGTCCGGCCATGAAGGCGTCGCCCGCGCCGACGGTGTCGACCACCTCGACGTCGCGTGCCGCGACCTCGACGAGTCCGGCCGCGCAGACCGCGAAGGCGCCCTCCGCGCCCTTCGTCACCGCGACCATCGCCGGGCCGCGGGCCAGCCACTCTCTGGCGATGGCGACCGGATCCCGGTCGGGGTCGTACCAGTGGAGGTCCTCGTCGCTGACCTTGACGATGTCCGAGATCGCCACGAGGTGCTCGATCCGCTGCCGGGCGCGGGCCCGGTCGGTGATCAGCACCGGTCGCACGTTGGGGTCGTAGCTGATGGTCGCCGAGGTACGGCGGCGGTCGAGCATGTCGGCGACGACGTCGCATCCGGGTTCCAGCACGGCGGCAATGGAACCGGTGTGCACGAGGGACGGGGCCGACGCACCGCTGGGGGAGGGGAGATCCCAGTCGAGGTCGAACTCGTAGGTGGCGGATCCGGCGGCGTCGAGGGTGGCGTGCGCGGTCGCGGTGCGCTGCGCGGTGACGCTGCCCGCCGCGAGGCTCACCCCCGACTGCTCGAGATGCCGGACGATCGCAGCACCCCGGGTGTCGTCGCCGATCCGGGTGACGAATTCGACCGGACGCCCGAGCCTGCCGAGACCGACCGCGACGTTGAGCGGGCTGCCGCCGACGTATTCGGTGGTGGTGCCGTCGCTCGCGGTGACGATGTCGACGAGGGCTTCACCGATGATCAGACTCATGACTGCACCTTCTCACGCAGGGCCGCGAGTGTCTTCCGCGCGCCGACGGAGTGCAGTGAGTCCAGCGCCCAGAGATACGCGGTGACGAAACGCGGGTTGTCGGCGAGATCGCCGAAGACGGAACGGTTCTCGATGAACGCCGTGCGGTTGTTGCGCTGGCTGCGCGCGATCGGCACGAGGGAGTCCTTCAGCTGGTCGACGACATCGATGGGTTCGCCGTCCTCGTCGACGCCCTCGGCGTACCGGGCCCAGCTCGCCACGATCGCGGCCGACAGGCGGACGTGCCGGTCGGCCACTAGATTCTCGCGGATCACCGGCAGCAGCCATTTCGGGATGCGGTCGGACGATTCGGCACACAGGCGGGCGACGGTGTCGCGGATCTCGGGATTGGAGAAGCGCTCGATGAGCGTGCGCTTGTACTCGTCGAGGTCGACCCCGGGCACCGGCGCCAGGGTGGGCGTGGCCTCGTCGTCCATGTACGCCAGCAGGAAGTCGGCGAAGAGGGGATCCTGGGCGACGTCGTGCACGAGCCGGTACCCGGCCAGGTATCCGAAGTAGCAGAGGCCCTGATGGCTGGCGTTGAGCAGGCGCAGTTTCATCAATTCGTACGGCTCGACGTCGTCGACCACCTGCACGCCGACGTCCTCGAACGCGGGGCGGCCGAGCGGGAACGCGTCCTCGAGAACCCACGACGTGAACGGCTCCGCCGCAACGGGCCACCGGTCGTCGACGCCGAAGCGCGACGACAACGCGTCCGTCACTTCGGGGGTGGTCACCGGCGTGATGCGGTCGACCATGGAGTTGGGGAACGACGTCTCGGCGCGCATCCACTCGGCGAGGTCCGGGTCCTTCAACTCCGCGTACGCCAGGAACATCCGGCGGGCCACGTCGCCGTTGCCCTGAATGTTGTCGCAGGACATGACGGTCGGCGACGGCAACCTGCGCGCGCGGCGCCGGGACAGGGCCTCCACGACGAGTCCGAACGTGGTCCGCGGGACGGCGCCGTCGGTGAGATCGTGCACGACGTCGGGGTTCTCCGCATCGAACTCGCCCGTGTCGTGGGTGAAGTTGTAGCCGCCCTCCGTGATCGTCAGCGAGACGATCCGGGTGGTCTCCGCGGCGATCTTCTCGATGACCGCCTCGGGGTCGTCGGGGGCGAGAAGGTAGTCGACGATGGATCCGATGACGCTCACGTCCCAGGTGCCGTCGGCGTGCCGCAGCGCCAGCGTGTACAGGCCGTCCTGTGCGTCGAGGACGTCCTTCATGCGCCGGTCGCCGGGCAGGACGCCGACCCCGCAGATGCCCCAGTCGCGCGCCTGACCACGCCGCAGCAAGCGGTCGACGTACATCGCCTGGTGCGCCCGGTGGAATCCGCCGACACCGAAATGCACTATGCCCACGGTGATGTCGTCGCGATCGTAATTCGGCACCTGCACGGTGTCGTCGAGGTGCGGCAGTGCCTGCGCGCTCAGTTGCATCGGTCTCTCCTCATTCCTGGACGCGTACGACGGCCTTGAGGCTGCCCGGCGCCCGGTCTGCGTTCAGTGCTTGCTCCGCTTCGGCGAGCGGAAATCTTCCGGTGACCATCGAATCGAGGTCGACCCGCCCGGACCGCGCCAGCGCGATCGCCGTCGGCCAGGTGTTGGCGTAGCGGAACACCCCGGTCAGCACCAACTCTCGATTCTGGATGGTCTGGACGGGCAGCGTCATCTCGGGGGCGCCCATGCCCACCAGCACGACGGTTCCCGCGGGCCGCACCGCCCGGATGCCGGCCAGGACCGCGCTCGGGGCGCCGGATGCATCGACGAACGCATCCACGTGCAGTCCCGCGACGTCCTGTTCGCGCGGGTCGAGCACCACGGTGGCGCCGAATTTCGTTGCGACGTCGCGTCGCTGAGAGTCGAGGTCCGAGACGATGACCTCGGTGGCACCGAACGCGAGGGCGGTCTGCGCCGTCGCGATCCCGATCGGTCCCGCGCCCGCGATCAGCACCCGGGAACCCGCCGTGACGCCGGCCTTGCGGGTGGTGGCGATGGCCACGGACAGCGGTTCGCACAGTGCGGCCGCGTCCTCGGACATCTCGTCGGGAACCGGATGCGCGAAGGCCGCTCCGATGGTGACGTACTCGGCCAGCGCGCCGTCGATCGGCGGGGTGGCATAGAACTGCATGTGCGGGCACAGGTTGTAGAGACCGCGCCGGGATTCGTCGGTGTCCGGGTCGGGGCGCTGCGGTTCGATGGAGACTCGCTGTCCGATGCGTGCCGCCGGGACGCCGGTGCCGACGCCCACGACCGTGCCCGACGCCTCGTGTCCCAGCACGATCGGCTGGTCGACCACGAACTCACCGATCCGGCCCTCGCGGTAGTAGTGGGCGTCCGATCCGCAGACGCCGACCGAGGCGACGCGGACCAGCACGTCACCCGGACCGGGAGTCGGCACGGGGCGTTCCCGGATCTCGATCACGCCCGGCTCGACGAGCACGCTGGCACGCATCGTCCTGGGGATATCCGAAGGGAGTGTTGTGTGGGTCACACTTCGATGCTAGCGTATTGAGCAGAAGAACGCATAGTGATCATTTGCTCACGGATTCCCGAGGCGCCGAGGACACACTCGACGGGCCCGGGATCATGGCGAGGAGAACCAGTGACGTCCCCCAATCCGACGGCCCCGGCGCCGTCTCTCATCGCGGCACCACCGCCGTCCACGACCGAGGATCTGCGCCTCGCGTTGCGTGCTGCAACGCTGTACTACCTCGACGGAATGACCCAGGCCGAGGTCGCCACCCGTCTCGGCGTCTCCCGCCCGACCGCGGGACGGCTGGTGGCGCGAGCTCGCGCGCAGGGCCTGGTGCGCATCGAGGTGCAGGCTCCCGCGCATCTGCGTGACGCGCTGCGTTCGGACGAGGAGCGCGCGCTCGAGGAGAAGTTCGGACTCCTCGAGGCGGTGGTGGTCGCCGATTCCGTCGACGCCACCGGAGCGATCGACGACCACAACAGCTTCGCCGGCGTCGGGCGCGCCGCCGCGTCCCTGCTGGTTCGCCGGATCCGGGAAGGCGACACCCTCGGATTCACGTGGGGGCCGGAGACGGTCGCCGTTGCGCAGGGCCTGCCGTCCGGCGCGGCCACGTGCGCTTCCGTCGTCCAGCTCGACGGCTCGGTGAGTGCGATCAACTACCAGACCGGAACGGAGTACGTCCTCGGTCGATGCGCAGAGCAGCTGCAGGCCAACACTGTTCGGCTCCCCGTTCCCCTGTACGCGGACGCGTCGACTGTGGTATCCATGCGGGGCGACTCCGTCATCTCCAAGGCGCTCGAGGCGGGCCGGACCGCGGAGATGATGATGTTCGGCACGGGCGCCGTCTCGACGTCGACCACCCTGTTCGAAGGCAGCTTCATCGACACGGACATGCTGTCCGTGCTCACCGGCCTCGGGGCGGTCGGCGAGGTCGGTGGCCGCTTCTACCGGCTCGACGGAACCGAGGTCGGCGGCCCACTGGACGAACGGGCCATGTCCGTTCCGCTCGACGACATCCGCGCGTGCGGGGGATCGATCCTCGTCACGGGTGGCGTCGCCAAACACCAAGCGGCACTGGGTGCCCTCCACGGCGGACTGGCCAAGATGCTGGTCTGCGACATCGAATGCGCGCGTTGGCTGCTCGATCAGTAGCACCACGCAAGAGAGGTGAAGATCGGTGAAGAAACACAGGAAACCGGCGACGATGCTGGTAGCCGGAGCGGGGGTTCTCTCCCTCGCGCTCAGCGGATGTGCGGGCGCCGGATCGCTGGGCGCCTCGGACCAGACCATCACCATCGCGATGGTCTCCAACTCGCAGATGCAGGACGCCCAGAAACTCGCCTCGCAGTTCGAGGCGGAGAATCCCGACATCGACCTGAAATTCGTCACACTGTCGGAGAACCAGGCGCGCGCGAAGATCACGGCATCCACCGCGACCGGCGGCGGCGAGTTCGACGTCGTGATGATCAGCAACTACGAGACCCCGCAGTGGGCGCAGTACGGCTGGCTGAAGAATCTGTCGGAGTACGCCCAGGCGACGGAGGGCTACGACGAGGCCGACTTCATCCCCACCCTGCGGGAGTCGCTGTCCTACGACGGGAGCATGTACTCGGTGCCGTTCTACGGCGAGTCCTCGTTCCTGATGTACCGCAAGGACCTGTTCGAGCAGGCCGGAATCACCCTGTCGGAGAAGCCGACCTGGACCGAGGTCGCCGCGGCGGCGAAGCAACTCGACTCCGAGGACATGGCCGGCATCTGCCTGCGCGGCAAGCCCGGCTGGGGTGAACTGCTGGCACCGCTCGACACCGTCATCAACACGTTCGGTGGCCGCTGGTTCGACGAGGACTGGAACGCCCAGCTGACCAGCCCCGAGGTGGAACGCGCGGTCCAGTTCTACGTCGACCTGGTGCGCGAGTACGGCGAGCCGGGAGCCGCGACGAGCGGCTTCGGCGAGTGCGCCACGCAGTTGTCTCAGGGGCAGGTGGCGATGTGGTACGACTCGACGTCCGCAGTCTCCACGCTCGAGGATCCGTCGTCGAGCGCCGTCGTCGGCAAGATCGGGTATGCACCCGCACCCATCGACGTGAAGGACAACTCCGGCTGGCTGTACAGCTGGGCGCTCGGAATCCCCGAGAGCAGCGAGAACCCCGATGCGGCCTGGAAGTTCATTTCGTGGATGACCGACAAGCAATACATACGCACGGTCGGTGAGGATCTCGGCTGGGAGCGGGTGCCTCCGGGCAGCAGGCTCTCGACCTACGAGATTCCCGAGTACAAGGAGGCCTCGGCGGCGTACGGACCGCTGACGCTCGACGCGATCGAGAACGCGACCCCGGAAGCTCCTACCGTGCAACCGGTTCCGTACACGGGCGTGCAGTTCCTGGCGATCCCCGAGTTCCAGGATCTCGGAACCCGCGTCAGCCAGCAGATCAGCGCGGCGATCGCAGGCCAGCAGACCGTGCCCGAGGCGCTCGCCCAGGCACAGCAGTACGCCGAGGTGGTCGGCGCGACCTATCGGGAGGAACGATGACAACCATCGCCGAGAAACCCACCGCGGGCGGCACCTCCGACCGGGTGCGTGAATTGCGGGAGGCCAAGGACGACAGCGTCTCCCGGGCCGAGGGCTGGCGTCGCCGGGGGCCGTTGCTGCCCGCATTGATCTTCATGATCGTGGTGACCCAGATCCCGTTCCTGTTCACGCTGTACTATTCGACGCAGTCCTGGAACCTGGTGCGGCCGGGTTCCCGTGAGTTCGTCGGGCTGCAGAACTACGCGGACGTGTTCCAGGACAGCCAGTTCCGTGAGGTCGCGGTCAACACCGTGATCCTCATCGTCGGGACGGTGTTGA
>NZ_WXYH01000308.1:0-551 GCF_009872365.1 Rhodococcus sp. T7 | reverse complement strand
GCGGCGGCGGTCGGGGACGGCACCGCGAAGACGGCGAAGGCCACCTCGGCGGCGGACGCGGCGATCCAGATGGCGTACGCCAACCAGGTCATCGTCGTCCCCGGTTACGGGTTGGCGGTGGCGCAGGCCCAGCACGCGGTCAAGGACATGGCCAAGCTGCTCGAGTCGAAGGGCGTCGAGGTCAAGTACGCGATCCACCCGGTCGCGGGCCGGATGCCCGGGCACATGAACGTGCTCCTGGCGGAGGCGGACGTCGAGTACGACGCGATGAAGGAAATGGACGACATCAACGACGAGTTCTCACGCACCGATGTCACCCTGGTGATCGGCGCGAACGATGTCACCAACCCGGCCGCGCGGAATGATCCGTCGTCGCCGATCCACGGCATGCCGATCCTGAATGTGGATCAGTCGAAGTCGGTGATCGTGCTCAAGCGGTCGATGAACTCCGGGTTCGCCGGTATCGACAACCCGCTGTTCTTCGCGGACACCACCTCGATGCTGTTCGGGGACGCGAAGAAGTCGGTCTCCGAGGTCACCGAGGAACTCAA
>NZ_WXYH01000307.1:0-555 GCF_009872365.1 Rhodococcus sp. T7 | reverse complement strand
CGGCCCAGCATGTAACCCGCACCCACGGCCAACGCCATCTGACCTTTGCCTGTCATCGCCCAACCCTTCGTCGAGTAGATGGGATGCACCTCGGCGCCGGCATCGGCGAAAAGGGTGGGGCCGTGGTCGGTGGGTGGTGCGTTCGTTCCCCCGCCGACTACCCCGGGGCGGCGACGCTCAATCCGCCGCGGAACATCCCCAAGCCGGGACAGTCACCGACGAAGCAAGCCAGGGTCCCGAAGTGGCTCGAGAGCCTGTTCCTCCTCGACCACCTGGCCGCGCGTATGCGCCGGAACGCTGAGAACCTGCCGATACCAACGCCATCCGGGAATCCCGGGTCAGTTTCCTCGGGCGGGTCGCGGATCGACTCCAGCAGGCGGAGTGCCCTCCGGGATCTCGTCGACGATCTCCCTGATGATGGTCTCCTCGACGTAGCGGCCCCTCACCAGGTACTGGGCGACCGCAGGGTCTGCAGTTTTCAGGGAAACCCGCGTAGCGCGGTTGCATGCGGGTACCCGCTGAGTACGCTGCCCGCGCCGCAATAGCGGACGGGCG
>NZ_WXYH01000306.1:0-563 GCF_009872365.1 Rhodococcus sp. T7 | reverse complement strand
TTGTTCGTCCTGGCTGTCGCGAAGCGCCCACGCACCCAGCCCCACCACCACGGCGGCGGCCGCGACGACAGCCCCACTACCGACGAGCAGTCGGCTCGATCTCGGTCGCCGCACGGGGCCCGACGGTGCTGGCAGCGACGAGATGACCTGTGCGGGAATGGGGGCGGCCGCGGCCGGAGACACCGGTGGGGTTGGCTCCTCGACCTTCCCGCTGGACGTTTCATGGCTGGTGGTCGCCGCCGGTGCGGGAGTGAACGACGGATACCAGCGGGCCAGCTCGCCCGCTGTCGGGTCCGGCCGCGGAATGTTGGTATCTGTCATCATCGAATCCCTTTCTGTGCGGGCCCGGTTCCCCGGACGAGAGCCGTCCGGGGAACCGGGTCGGTCATCCGGCCGCGACCGGGGTCGTCGACGTCGGACGGGCGCTTGTCGTCGACGTTCTCGGCGACGACGGCGGGGCAGACGTGCTGGTCCGCTGGGTCGTCGGGGTCGACGAGCTGATACGAGGCGTCGAAGTATCGGCCGAGGAGTCGGCTCCACTCGCGATGTCCTTGGCCAGCGCG
>NZ_WXYH01000305.1:0-566 GCF_009872365.1 Rhodococcus sp. T7 | reverse complement strand
CGCGCTGGCCAAGGACATCGCGAGTGGAGCCGACTCCTCGGCCGATACTTCGACGCCTCGTATCAGCTCGTCGACCCTGCCGACCCCGCGGACCAGCACGTCTGCCCCGCCGCCGTCGTCGCCGAGAACGTCGACGACAAGTGCCCGTCCGACGTCGACGACCCCGGTCGCGGCCGGATGACCGACTCGGTTCCTCGGACGGTTCTCGTCCGGGGAACCGGGCCCGCACAGAGAGGGATTCGATGATGACAGATACCAACATTCCGCGGCCGGACCCGACAGCGGGCGAGCTGGCCCGCTGGTATCCGTCGTTCACTCCCGCACCGGTGGCGACCACCAGCCATGAAACGTCCGGCGGGAAGGTTGAGGAGCCAGCCCCGCCGGTGTCTCCGGCCGAGGCCGCCCCCTCTCCCGCACAGGTCATCTCGTCGCTGCCAGCACCGTCGGGCCCCGTGCGGCGACCGAGATCGACGCGACTGCTCGTCGGTGGTGGGGCTGTCGTCGCGGCCGCCGCCGTGGTGGTGGGGCTGGGTGCGTGGGCGCTTCGCGACAGCCAGGACGAACAA
>NZ_WXYH01000304.1:0-572 GCF_009872365.1 Rhodococcus sp. T7 | reverse complement strand
GGTGTGGTGGCGACCACCGATTGGGCGGCCGCGATCGACGGCGATCCGAACCTGTTGGACGTCGACCTGAGCCCGAGACAGCGAGAGGTTCTGGCCCTCTACGCATCCGGGGAGAAGGCCGCTCGGGTGGCCTCCCTCACGGGCCTCGCGCAGGAGACTGTGAACGATTACCTCGGCCGGATCCGTCAGAAGTACGCTGAGGCGGGCCGACCTGCACCAACGAAGACCGATCTGTATAAACGCGCGCTGGAGGACGGATGGCTACCGATACCTCAACGACGCCGACGCAAACACTAGCGCCCGCTCCGCATGCCGCTGCCCATGCATCTGTCAGCACCGCCGATCAGATCTTGCGCATGTTCGCACGCTTCATCGGCGCCGGGTACCTGTTCTACCTCCTTCTGCTTGTCGCCGACGTGCGGAGCTTGACCGATGTGATGGCGGGATGGTGGACACCGCTCGCGTTGGTGCTGTTCTTCGGGCCGGGATTGGCCTTGGGCGTGGCATCGTTCGCGTTCAGCGGGCCGCGGCTGAGACTGTTGGCGAACCTGACGGCGGTCACCTACCCCCTT
>NZ_WXYH01000303.1:0-574 GCF_009872365.1 Rhodococcus sp. T7 | reverse complement strand
TGTCCGCGTAGGCGACAAGCTCGCCCTGGTTCTCGACGATGCGGGCAAGATCAGACGGGTCGCGGGGATCGAGGGCAAGACCAGTCAGCCCCGGAGATGCGGGCGGCTCGGGCGGTGCCGGCTCGGGTGTCTCGACATGGGCAGCAAAGTCCGGTCCGCACAGCGTCGGCGGATCGACGACGACCTCGCGCGGCGCAATCGGTTCCGGCTCGTATAAGTCGGGCGCGACCACCAGACCCACGTCGTCGTGCTCGGCGAGGCACTGCACGCCGTCGCCGGGTTCCTCGTCCCCGAGCACCCAGCGGGGATCCCAGAAGTCCTCGGGCACGATCGTGTCCCACAGGTCCTCGCCGCCAGTCATCTGCACCCCACCGTCGGCTCCCACCAAGCGGGAAGGTGGCAGGGACGCGTCGGTGAAGTTGACTGTTCCCGCCGCCCACGACGCGTTCGGCCACACGAGCGAAGACTCGAGGACGACCACACGGGCCAGCCACCGCGGGTGGTCCGCACGCAGCCCGATCCCGTCGATCAGCTCGCGGCGAGCGAATACGCGATCGCCATCGACGACCTCCAG
>NZ_WXYH01000302.1:0-587 GCF_009872365.1 Rhodococcus sp. T7 | reverse complement strand
TCTTCACCTCTGGCTTCGGCCCGTTCGACGATCTGCTGGGATGCCGGGTCGAAGGAGCGGCGCACCACACCGGTGATCTCGGCCGCGCTCATCGACCGAACCGCGACCCCGGACGCTTCGATCGCGGCGCGGATGCCGGGAAGCCGCCGACCGATTTCGACCGCTTGCACGCCCGGGTCCTTCTTCCGTTCATCGGTTGTGGCAGCGAAGGTGATCGCCACCCGTGCGGCGAGTTGAACTTCGTCGCGGTGGAACTCGGTGGCGCCTTCGTACACGACTGCCTTCGCCAGCGCGGGGGCGTGTGGGGCGGTGATCAACCGGGCCTGGTTGAGGAGGGCGTTGCCGGTCTCGGGGACGGTGTCGAGGACCGGGACGATCGCCTCGATGTCGCTGGTGAGTCCGGCGGATGCGAGGACGACTCCCCACTCGCCGACCCACTGGTTGACCAGTACCCGGTCCACGGCCTCGTCGCCCTGGGGCCAGGCCCGCAGCACGACGGTGTACTGATTTTTCTTGGGCATGTGGATCATGCCGAACCGGTAGCCGGCGCTGTCTTCGCCCTCATACATTTTCGTGGGGGCCAGCAC
>NZ_WXYH01000301.1:0-596 GCF_009872365.1 Rhodococcus sp. T7 | reverse complement strand
GGTCCAGCGGCTGCCGGCCCGGTCATCGGCGATCCCGCAGCGCGGCCGCGTACTCGTCACGAACCTGCTGGTCGGAGACCCGGGTGTCGATCCGAGTCGACTCCGGTGAGGCGTGTCCGAGGCGTCGTTGCAACGCCAACTCCCGCATCCCCGCCTCCCACATCGCTGTCGCGTGGGTGCCGCAGGGCGTTTGGGGTTTTGTCCACCGTGCGTATCCCGAGCGTGTCCAGCCGCCGGGCGAACATCCGCACGAGCGCGGCATACGAGAGCGGCTCGCAGCGACGAGCGCCCCAGCCCCCGACCAGAAACACGAACGGACTCGGTGCGTCGACCGGACGTTCATGGAGCACATACCGATTGACCGCATCCAACGTGCGAGGCTCGAGCAGGTCGACGACCCGTTCGTGCCGGGACTTCGCCCGCACGCCCCGCGGATGGTCGTCTCGTTTACGAATCGTGACCCGCCGTCGGCCGTAGGCGATATGGCCGAGCTGGAGCCCGAGCACCTCTCCCGGCCGCAGGGCACCGTCGAGCATCAACAGCACCATCGTCAGATCCCGCAAACAGGTCATGCTCTCCAGCAGCGCAGTCACCTC
>NZ_WXYH01000300.1:0-597 GCF_009872365.1 Rhodococcus sp. T7 | reverse complement strand
TTCGGGGTCGACCCGATCTGTACTGTGCTCACCGAGCACGGCATCAGCATCGCCCCGTCCACCTATTACAAGGCCAAGCAGCGCGGACCCATCTCGGGCACCGACCTGGGCGAGGCGTACGCCGCCAACGCCGTGCACAGGGTGTACGTGGCCAACAAGCGCCTCTACGGTGCCCGCAAGATCTGGTGGGCGATGAAACACGCCGGCCACGACATCGGGCGCGATCAGGTGGCGCGCCTGATGAAGATCTGCGGGATCCGCGGGGTGGTCCGCGGCAAACGCCGCACGACCACCACAGAGCGCGACGAGCGGGCACCACGACACCCGGATCTGATCAACAGGAAATGGGACGTCCCGGACCGCCCCGATCAGTGGTGGGTCGCGGACTTTACGTACGTGTGGACACTCACCGGATTCGTGTACACGGCGTTCTGTGTCGACGTGTTCTCCCGCCGGATCCTCGGGTGGCAGGTGATGACATGCAAGACCACCGTGTTGGTCACCGGAGTGCTCGAGCAGGCGTTGTTCACCCGCAGGAGAACCGACATCCGTTTCACCTCAACGGGTTTGGTGCATCACAGCGATGCGGGGAGCCAG
>NZ_WXYH01000299.1:0-603 GCF_009872365.1 Rhodococcus sp. T7 | reverse complement strand
CCGAACGCTGCGTCCAACAACACAACCCACCCTGAACAGCAGAAATGACGCCCACACAAACCTCAGGAGCGCCACATGTGTTCTATCTTATCGAAACGCGTCGAACCGCACAAGACTCAAAACAAAGCACACCAAACGCACTCACATGACAGGGGGCGTCAGCACGGACCTCATTGTTCGGACGGCCCGTTCTCCCACTAGCCCACCCCGACACGACACCACGAACCTCCAAAGATGTTGAACAGCTCCGTATCCCATGATGACATCCGCTGCCGCCTCGGGCACCCGGCAGCACGGCTCGAGCGCTGGGCGTAGCACGCGGCATCGCGGGATCCCACCGATACCGTCACCGGCATCCGCGAGAGCTTCGTCGGTCACACCATTCGAGCAAGTTTGGTTCCACCACAATTGAATTCGTCTTAACCAGTACGTCGGAAGTCGCCCAGTGAGGCCGCCGCCTATCCACTCCCCGCCACGATGACGGGGACGGTAGCGGCGACGACGGATGTGCGCACGGCCTTGCCGGCCTAATACTGCAACGGCACTTATGGGAGGTGGCCGCGGCGTCGGTAGTGGGAGGTGCGGGCCTGGTGTTGTCGGCGT
>NZ_WXYH01000030.1:0-20954 GCF_009872365.1 Rhodococcus sp. T7 | reverse complement strand
TGCCCGTTTCGTCACGGACACCGGGCGCAGGTGTGTGCACGGCAGACGCGTACCGGCGGCCCCGGTGTCCGCTTTGTCCAGCTGCGTCGTCCGCCGAGAGTGTTACAGGTGGGAATAGACGGGGCGAACCCATATAGTCGACTCCGACTGTGTACGGCCTTACCCGTCAGGGGGGTCGTATTCGCGTGCGCCCGCGAGGCAACTGCGAACAAACAACATAGAAAGGCCCCCATGCGAAGCTCCATCGCACGTCGTGCCGCCGTGTTCGGCTCCGCCGCGCTGCTGCTCCTCGGTCCGGTCACCGCCTCTGCTCAGGCCGATCCGGTCGAGCCGGGAGTGTCCGGCCAGGCCGCCAAGCTTCCCGCGGAACTGATCGACGCAATTTCGCGTGATCTGTCGCTGAGCCCGGACCAGTACCTGGAGCACGCCGAGCTGGGCCAGAAGCTGGCCGAGTTCGCGAAGATCGCCCGCACCCAGTTCCCGGACGCCTTCGCCGGAACGTGGCTCGACAACGCAGGCACCCCGATCGTCGGGCTCGCCGACGGCGCCGACAAGGAGGCCGCCGTCGCCGCAGCCGACAAGGCGGGCTTCGAGGTGAAGGATGTGGCACAGAGCGAGAGCAGCCTGCAGGCGCAGGTGAAGTCGCTCGGCGGGTGGCTGGACACCCAGCCGCCCGCCGTAGCCGATCTCGTTCGCGGCGTCGCCATCGACATCGTCAACAACGACCTCGTGCTCCGCGCCGACAACGTGGGCGGGTTGCAGCTTCCGGACTTCCTGAAGGGCGCCCGCGTCGTGCAGTCGCCTGCGACGGCCGCTCCGCTGCCCTCCACCGACCTCACCCCCATCGCGGAACCGCTGCCCGCCGACGCCCTGCTGGGCGGCGACGCGTACGGCTCGCTCGGTGGCGGAGTCGGGCTGCGCTGCTCGCTCGGATTCAACGGCACCGACGGCTCGGGCCGGCCCGTGAACATCACGGCAGGGCACTGCGACCCCAACCGGGGCGCTGCAGGCACCTCGGAGGCGTCCGAGGCGTTCTCCCTGGTCCAGGGTGGCACCGGTCCGCGGATCGGCACGTTCGCCAAGACCAGCCTGGACATTCACGACTACTCGATCATCCGGGCCGACGACGACGCCGCCCGACGGTTCGAGAACAACGGCGTCCGGGTGCCCGGTGCGGCGCCGGTCGCGATCACCGGAACCGCCGACCCGATCGTCGGCGCCCCGGTGTGCAAGTCGGGTCTGACGACCGGCTTCACGTGTGGTCGTGTCACGTCCGTCGCGCAGACCGTCGCGGTCGGTGAGCGCACGCTGGCCGACAGTTTCTCGACGAGCATGTGCGCCCTGCAGGGCGACAGCGGCGGCACCATCGTGACCGGCACGTTGGCACTGGGCATCTCCAGCGCCTCCAACGTCGGGCAGTACCCGATCTGCCAGGTCGCGGACGTCGTCACGTTCGTCCTCGGCGAGAGCCCTGAGTTGTTCGCGACGCCGATCAACGAGGTGCTGGCGGAGAACCCGGGTCTGCGCGTGCGCACCTCGTAACGCACCCCACCGACGACGACGGCCCGCTTCCCGGAAGGGAGGCGGGCCGTAGTCGTCTGTGGCGGATCACGACTTGTCTTGCGTCATTGTGGCGCCGGCGACCCCCGCAGGGCCACACACCATTTCGCGGTGGCTACCGATCAGGCGGTGGGTTCGGGCGCGGGCGGGACGAACGGGGTGTTGACGGTGACGAGGTACTGGATTCCGAGGATCACCAGCGCGGCACCGCCGACGAAGATGGTTCCGGCCAGCCCGCCGGCGGCGAATCCGGCCAGCAGTCCGCCGAGGCAGCCGACCGGCGTGCCGACTACGGTCACGGCGAACAGTCCGCACCCGACCGCGAGCCCGACGACACCGAAGATGACACCGAAGATCAGGCCGCCGATCAGCGCCGCGTCACGGGTGTCGGTGACCCGGAAGGCGCCCGCGTCGATCGACGTGATCACGGACGTGCCCTCGGCGCGGGCCTCGTAGCCGATGTCGGCAGATTCCTGCTGGGCCAGCGGGGCCGCGTGTGCGGTCCCGGCAGAGATACCGAGCGCCGCGACGACGAGGACCGCCGCTCCGGTGAGGGCCCGCATATTCCGTGCGAACCGGCCGCTCATGCCGTGGGTTCCGGTGCGACGAACGGGCTATTTATCGTGTTCAAGTGCTGGATGCCGAGGACGACCAGGGCGCCGCCGCCGACCACGATGGTGCCCGCGAGCGCGACGACGGGCGCGACGATCAGCGCACCTCCGATGCACCCTGCCACCGGCCCGGCGAGGCCGAGGAACGGTATCACCAGGGCAGCCGTCCCGGGGATGATGCCGATCGCACAGCCGATGGCCCCGCCGATGATGGCGGCGACGATCGCGGTGATCGCACTCGTGATGCCGAGTTGCTGCTGGAAGTCGTCGAGCGCGCGGTCGTCGCGTTCCTGCTTGTCCTGCGGTGCGGCCACGTCGTCGAGGGTGATCCGCTCCGACACCGGGACGGGGGTCGCTGCCGACGGATCCATGTTCGGGACGAGTCGCAGGACGCGCGCGGACTCGTCGACCGCGACAGAGAACGGATGCTGCAGGTCGTCGACCCGGAAGAACGTGGGAATGGACGCGACGACGCGGCCACTGTCGTCGACCACGTCGACGGTGTCGTGCGCGGCATTGATCGCTGGCAGGCCGGCTCCGCCGCTGTGACGAGGTTCACTTTCAGAAAGTGCATACTACGACGAACCGCCCGCCTCCGGAAGGACGACGGGCGGCGTCAGGGGTAGTGCAGCCGGGCGGCTACTTCACCCACTTCGTCGTGCCGGGCGGTGCGTTCAGCGTGTTGATCAAGTCGATACCGGCAATGGCCAGCGTGGGGCCACCCACGACGATCGTGCCGAGAACCGCACCGATTCCCGCGCCCGTCACACCGAACGGCAGGCATCCGAAGATCGCGACCGGCGTCCCGACCGCGCAGCCGACGGCGAATCCCAGGATTCCGCCCACGATGGTGCCACCGAGGCTGCCGACCGTCGTGGCGATGCCGAGCTGCTGCTGAAACGCCGACTGTGCCCTGGTGTTCTCGTCGATCGACGCCACGTCGTGCAGCGCAATCGGCGTGATCTTGTCCTCGGGCGCGACCGGCGTTGCCGCGGCCTTGTCGACGCTTGGTGTCAGGCGCAGCGTCTTTCCGTCCTCGGTGATTTCTTCTTCGAAGGGGAACTGCAATCCGTCGAACCGGTACGCGAGCGGGAGCGAAACAACAGTTGCCCCACCAGCATCCTTGATCTCGACGGCCTTCCCGTCCGAAGCGAGCGCGAACGCGCCGGCATCGATCGTGGTCACGACCGTGCGGTCTTCGATGTGGGCCTCGTATCCGATGTCGGCGCCGGGCTCGGCCACGGGTTCCGCGATCGCCACCCCGGATCCGGTCGCGAGCACACCCACCAAAAGTGCCGAAGTCGTAACGAAACGACGCAACTTCATTCCATCCCCTTAAGGTCTCGACCCCATCCGCTGCTAAACAGTAACTTGCTGCTGTGACAGATCCCAATTGAGGTTCGACTTGAGAAAAAGCGCTCCTAAACTCGCCGGGGAAGGGCTATAGCCATTGCACCCGGAACGGCGCCGAGATCGTCTTCCAAGAATGAGACCAATCATCCATGTGTTATTCCCACGCAAAGCGGGGAACCGGTCGGTTTTTCGTGGAGACCGGCCGCACACGACTCGGCCCCGCCGCGTGAGACATGACGGGGCCGGACGACTGAGGCGAGGGTTCTACTCGTCCCGGTCGACGTAGATCGACGTCCCAGGGGCGGCGTTGTACGTCTCCCACAACTGGTATGTACTGACACCAAGAGTGGGACCGCCGGCGACGATCGTTCCGATGACCCCACCGATACCCGCTCCGGTCACGAGACCGGGCACACATCCGGCAGGAAGTGTTGCGATACAACCGATTCCGGCTCCAGCAATGGTTCCGACCAGACTGCCGACCGTGACGAGGATACCCACCTGCGCACCGAACTGGCCGAACGCCCTGTCGTTCTCCTCGCGGGACGCGACGTCGTGGAACGGCAGCGGGAGAACGGCGGGTGCCGCCGCCGACCTTGCGTGGGAATCTCCGGCAGCAAGACCCATGGCGCGTCCGCGGGCGCCCGCCGTGACTACAGCTCTTCTCACGATCATTGATGCATCATTTCAGGACAGACGCGACGAAGTACCGATGTGATCGACGTGCACCGCGCGGCCCCGGTTCGACCGCTCGCCAGGGCCGGAAAACACGCTCGGCCAACAGCGGAATCACGGTCGGTGCCCATTGACGAAAAAGTCATCGAGCGCGCAAGTTGCCGATCAGTAGTGATGCGCATGCATGCAATTCACGCGAATTACGAGCCATGAACGGCGTCACACGAGACGAATTCCGAGCGGCATCAACAGGAGCGCACAGGACAGTTGCCGCCGTTATCCGACCGCAACGCAACCGCGGCGAATTCGTGACGAAAACTGCAACTGGAGCGGTCCACCGGGGGCTGTCGGGCAGCCCCGCGAGGCCGTCGGCCGAAGTTAGGGCGACCTTGGGTGAACGCCGCAAATTCGACCCTTTAACGTGGCGAACAGAAAGTCCGGTTGTGGCATGCACCACATGCCTCATCGGCGCCCCAGCTGCAGATATCCCGCTTGAGCCCGGTAAGTTACCCACAGGTAGGCTCAATAAGTTACCAGTGGGTAACTTAGCAAGCGTTAGGATCACGAGCAGTCCCGAGGTGGCCGCCCTGCCGCCCTGAAACGAAAGGCCGCGACATGAATGCCCTGACGATCACGTTGGGCACCATCGGCGTGCTGCTGAGCCTCGTATGTTGGTTCTCCTTCATCACAGGCGCATTGAAGATGGTCAACGTCGTCCGGATCGGCCAGTCGGCCCCGGATCGATGGCGCCCCTTCTTCCCGCGCTTCAAGCAGATGTGTGTCGAGTTCATCGCCCACACGCGCATGAGCAAGTTCCGCACCGTCGGCTGGGCCCACTGGCTGGTCATGGTCGGCTTCATGCTCGGAGCCGTCGTGTGGTTCGAGGCGTACGGCCAGACGTTCGACCCGGAGTTCCACTGGCCGCTGGTCGGTAACACCGCCGTCTACCACTTCGTCGACGAGATTCTCGGCCTCGGCACGGTCATCGGTATCACCACGCTGATCGTCATCCGCCAGCTCAACCACCCCCGCGTGCCCGCGCGGCTGTCCCGTTTCGGTGGCTCCGACTTCAAGGCCGCGTACTTCGTCGAGGCCGTCGTCCTCATCGAGGGCCTCGGCATGATCTTCGTGAAGGCCGGGAAGATCGCCACCTACGGCCACTCCAACCCGTGGACCGACTTCTTCACGATGAACCTCGCGAAGCTTCTTCCCGCGAGCCCGAACATGGTTGCGTTCTTCGCCTTCGTCAAGCTGATGTCGGGCATGATCTGGCTCTACGTCGTCGGCCGCAACATCACCTGGGGTGTCGCGTGGCACCGGTTCGCGGCATTCGCGAACATCTACTTCAAGCGTGAGGACGACGGCGACGTCGCACTCGGTGCCGCCAAGCCCATGATGTCCGGTGGCAAGCCCATCAACATGGAGGACGCCGATCCCGACACCGACACGTTCGGCGCCGGCAACATCGAGGACTTCTCGTGGAAGGGCTGGCTCGACTTCACCACCTGCACCGAGTGCGGACGCTGCCAGTCGCAGTGCCCCGCATGGAACACCGGTAAGCCGCTGTCCCCGAAGCTGCTCATCACGTCGCTGCGCGACCACGGTTACGCCAAGGCTCCGTACCTGCTCGCCGGTGGTCGCAAGGACATGGGCGGTGACGAGGTCGGCCTGGTGAACGGCGAGGGCGCCGTCGACGACGCCAAGCTGGCGGCGATCCCCGAGGCGGCCCGCCAGGAGGCCGAGCGCAAGCTGGTCGGCGAGACCGTCGAAGGCGAGCTGGCCCCGGTCATCGACGCCGAGACGCTGTGGAGCTGCACCAACTGTGGCGCATGTGTCGAGCAGTGCCCCGTCGACATCGAGCACGTCGACCACATCATCGACATGCGCCGCTACCAGGTGCTGATCGAATCGGAGTTCCCGTCCGAGCTCGCGGGCCTGTTCAAGAACCTCGAGAACAAGGGCAACCCGTGGGGTCAGAACTCCAAGGACCGTCTCAACTGGATCAGCGAGATGGACTTCGAGATCCCCGTGTTCGGCCAGGATGCCGACAGCTTCGAGGACTACGAGTACCTCTTCTGGGTCGGCTGCGCCGGCGCCTACGAGGACCGGGCCAAGAAGACCACGAAGGCCGTCGCCGAACTCCTCGCCACCGCAGGCGTGAAGTTCATGGTGCTCGGCGCCGACGAGACGTGCACCGGTGACTCCGCTCGCCGCGCCGGCAACGAATTCCTGTTCCAGCAGCTCGCCATGCAGAACATCGAGTTGCTGAACTCGGTCTTCGACGGCGTCGAGCAGCGCAAGCGCAAGATCGTCGTCACCTGCGCCCACTGCTTCAACGCGCTCGGCAACGAGTACCCGGAGGTCGGCGGTGACTACGAGGTGGTGCACCACACTCAGCTGCTCAACCGCCTGGTCCGCCAGAAGAAGCTGATTCCGGTCGCCTCCGTCGGTGAGGACATCACCTACCACGACCCCTGCTTCCTCGGCCGCCACAACAAGGTCTACGACGCTCCCCGCGAGCTGATGGAAGCCTCCGGCGCGAAGCTGAAGGAAATGCCCCGGCACGGCGAACGGTCCATGTGCTGTGGTGCCGGTGGTGCCCGCATGTGGATGGAAGAGAACATCGGCAAGCGCATCAACATCGACCGGGTCGACGAGGCGCTCAGCACGGATCCGAAGAAGATCGCGACCGGCTGCCCGTTCTGCCGCGTCATGCTCACCGACGGTGTCACGGCTCGCCAGGAGTCCGGCCAGGGTGAGGGTGTCGAGGTCGTCGACGTCGCCCAGCTGATGCTCTCGTCCATCACGCGTCTCGAGCCGGAGAAGCTGACCGAGAACATCAAGGTCGTCCCCCGCGAGAAGCCGGCCGAACCGGTGGCAACCGAGGCCAAGGCCGCGGTGGTCGAGAAGGAACGCGTCGAAGAGGTCGAGGAGGCCGCCGCGACTCCGGCCGCCACGGAAGCTCCCGCGGGCAAGGGCCTGGCGATGAAGGGCCTGGCCAAGGCACCCGGAGCGAAGGCCCCCGGCGCCAAGGCACCCGGCGCGAAAGCACCCGGTCCCGGCATGGCGGGCGGGGCGAAGGCTCCCGGCGGCAAGGGGCTCGGCATGGCAGGCGGGGCGAAGGCTCCCGGCGCCAAGAAGGCTGCTCCCGCTGCGGCGGCTGACGCAAGCTCCGAGGCTCCGGCAGCGGAGGCACCCAAGCCGAAGGGCCTCGGACTCGCCGGCGGCGCCAAGGCACCGGGCGGCAAGGGTCTGCAGATGAAGGGTGCCGCCAAGGCTCCCGGCGCGAAGACCGCCGCTCCGGCAGCCGACGCACCGGCCGCTGAGGCTCCCGCCGCCGAAACGCCCGCTCAGGACGCACCCGCAGCGAAGCCGAAGGGGCTCGGACTCGCGTCCGGCGCCAAGGCACCGGGCAAGGGCCTGCAGATGAAGGGCAAGGCGAAGGCTCCCGGAGCGAAAGCTGCCCCGGCCGAGCCGGCGGTCGCCGCAGCCGAGGCTGCCGCACCCCCGGCTGCCGAACCGGAGGTCGTCGACACCTCCTCCGCCTCGGAAGCTCCCGCAGCCGAGGCTCCGAAGGCTCCTCCGGTGGCGAAGGCCGGTGGACTCGGTTTCAAGAGCGGTGCCAAGGCTCCCGGAGCCCGCAAGTCCGCGGCTCCCAAGGCCGCAGCACCGAAGGCCGAGGCGCCCGAGGCTTCCCCGGCTGAAGCACCCCCGGCCGAGGCACCGAAAGCCGAAGCACCCGCGGCCGAGGCTCCGAAGGTAGAGGAGTCGAACGGCGACGGGTCCAACGGCAAGGCACCGGAGACGGCGCAGGCCCCGCCGCAGGCCAAGCCCGGTGGGCTCGGTTTCAAGGCCGGCGCGAAGGCACCGGGCCGGAAGAGCTAGCCGACAGCAGTGACCAGCGACGCCCCCACCGATCACGGTGGGGGCGTCGCTGTTTTCTACCGCGGCCCGGCGCCACCGCGTCCCAGCCCTCCGCCGCCCATCGGCTGAGCGGGCGCCGGGTTCTGCACGGTGTATTCCTGCGCCGTGTCATTCCCCGCGGTGTCGTCCCCCGCGGTGTCGTCCTGCGCGGACTGGTCGGCGGACGATGCCTGTTCGACGGACGAGGTGGTGGTCGTCGTTGCAGAGGGCGTGTCGTCCTGGCCGATCAGTTGGGTCGCTGCCGCGCCGCCGCCCAGGAGGACGAGAGCGGCGACACTCGCCGCGACCATCCAGCCCCGGATCCCCGACTTCGGCGCCTTCCTGACCGGATCGATGGTTTGTGTGACAGCCGGTGCGGGCGGGGAAACGGGCCTGGTCGGCACTCCGGCGGATGCGGAGGGAGGCAGTACACGCGACGTTGCCGCCTCGATCGGTCGCGGCGGCGCCGGCGGCTGCACCCGCGGTCCCGGCGCCGACATCACCCGGGAACCCGACTGCCGGAGCGATGCCCGCTCGGCGATCACCGCCGCGCCGCGGGCGGACGCCGTCGCCGGTTCCGGCGAGACGACGAGGGGGACGTCCACGGCAGTCGACAGCAGTTCGGTCACGAGCGGAACCGCCGCTCCGCCGCCGAGGAGGACGACGGCGTCGACGGGGGTGCCGGTCTCGGAGAGTCGTTCGAGTTCACGTGCCACCGCGTTCGCAGCGTGGGTGAGTGAGCCACGGATGACGTCCTCGAATTCGGAACGCATGACACGTATCTGGCGTCGGATGCCGGGAAGCTCGACGGTCACCACGGCGGACGTGTCCTGCGACAGCCGCTCCTTCACGATCCGGCAACGGGCCGCGAGTTCGGCCAGCGCACCGCGGTGAGTGGGATCGTCGACGTCGAAGTCCGGGTCCGCGTTCTGTACCAGCGCGACCACATGCCCCATCAGCAATCGGTCGGCGTGGTCTCCGCTGAAGTCGGTGCTCCGCGTCGATGGGCGCACACCGAATTCGGCGCCGCGCCTGGTGGCCACGGTCAGGTCGAGGGAGTGGGCTCCGACGTCGCACAGCAGCACTGTGTCGTAGTCGTCGAGTTTCTCGACCCGGGCGACCCACGTGAGTGCCGCAGTGGTTTCGGGGATCGCGGTGACGGTGCGGTTCTGCAGCAGACCCCAGCGGCGGATCTCGTCCTCGAGTTCCTCCACCGCGTATCCCGACCAGCCCGCCGGGGCCGCGACCACCACATGGTCGGGTTCCGGGGTGCGGCCGCGGATCAGACAGTCGAGCGCGGTGGTCACCAACTGCGCGGCCGGGGTGCGGGTCCCGTCGTCGCCGATCACCGGAACCGGGTCACCGACTCTGTCGATGAAGTCACGAAAGACGATGCTGCCCTGAGGAAGCGACCCTGCACGGTGCGGCCCGAGCCTCGGTGCGCTGCTGGATGACAGCGCGAGTTCGGCGGCGTGCCGCACCACCGTGAATCCATCGTGCTCGTGGTGCGCCTGCGATTCACCGTGCATCTGTGCGGACACGAACGAGTCGGAACCCATACTGATCCCCATCGATGTCCGCATGTCGTGATCTCCATTCCGTGGTACCGCAGGCGGATTTCCTGCCGGTCGAAACGCTAGACCGCTTTCCTGTACCGACCGCTGTGCACTTCCTGCGATGTTCCTGTGTGCGTGGAGGCGCACGCCCCTAGCGAAGGTGCAGCGTCCTCCCATGGTCTTCCCAGGAATGGTCCATAACGTCGTCGGCAGTCGCCTCGAAGGGGCAAACCCGAGATGAAGGAGCACTCATGACGAGAAGCGAAATCCACCCGTCGGCTGTCCTCGACCACGACGTCCGCGCCCCGCACGCCGCGATCGACGCACGGGCACCGCAGCCCGACCTGGGCGGCGCGCCCCATGCGGCGGACCTACTGCGCGACGGACTCGACGGGCTCCTGCGCGACCTCCGCCCCACGAACCCGACCGGCGAGCACCCTGCTCAGCACGGTGAGCAGCAACAGAATTCGCATCAGACTGACGGCCCCCGCGACAACGACAGTCGCGGGTTCGAGAACACCAGTGATCAAAACAACGGCCGCGACGAGACCAACCACCAGGGCAACGCCGGCCACCAGGACAACACCGGCCACCACACCACCGACACCGGCCACACCGCGCCCGGCAACCAGGCCCGCGAGAACGACAGCACAACCAACCACGACGGACGTACCGACGGCAACAATGTCGCGGCCCACGAGAACGTGCAGGCCGGACCATCGACGTCGTTCGGCAACCCGGGCCGCGGCGAGTCGGCCGTGAACTCGGGCGGCGCGTCCGCGTCTCAGCCGGCATTCGGTCAGGGCAACCCGGTTGCGACGCAGCCGTCGACTCTGGCACCCACGTCGGTGTCTGCGCAGACGTCGTCGGCCGTGCAGCCCGCCGCGGCCGGTCCGGCGACGAGTGCGGCGCCCGCAACGACGACGTCCGCGGCCCAGCCGATCACGGCGACCCCGGTGTCGACGCATTCCGATGCGGCGGTGACCTCGCACCCTCTCGACACGACGATCCGGCAGACGAACATCGAACCTGTCTCGGCGACGACGACGTCCGACACGGACAGGAATCAGACTCAGACTCAGACTCAGAATCAGGTTACGGACCAGCAGAGCACGCGGGGTGCGGAGACTGCCTCGGTCACCGGCGACGAGGGAGCGCGAGCAGCGTCGACGGACACCACCCCGACCAACGCCGCCCAGACCGACACCGCCACGCAGAACGCGACGGCACCCACCGCGGATCTCGGCCGAACCGAGACGGCAACGACAACCACGGCCACAGCACCCGCCGCCGACCTCGGCGAGTCCCAAGCGGCCACCCAGTCCACCGCGACCACCACCACGACGGCGAGCAGTGATCTCTCGTCGGCGGACCACACGTCCGCGGTCAGCACGCTCACGAACTCGACGTCGGACACCGGACTCAGCCATGACACTGCAACGACCGACACCACAACGACTGACACCGCGACGACGTTCGACACCACCACCTCGTACGACTCGAGCACCTCGTACGACTCGAGCAGCGCATACGACTCAAGCACATCGCTGGACGCGACGAGTCTCTCGTCAGGGTTGACGGCCGATTCCGGCAGCACGCTCGACACCCACGATCAGAGCCTGGCTGCGACGACGACCGTCGACCAGCACGTGTTCTGACCTCGACGTGGCGGGACCGCCCACTCCCCTGCAGCGGTCCCGCCACCCCCCTCTCTCGAATGCCCGTCACCGACTCTTGCGGAGATCATGAACGCCACCCTCGAATCCTCAGCCGCCAACGCCCCTATGCGCCCGAATCTTCCCGCCGAGACCGCTGCGTCGATGACGGCGCTGCTGTCGCGGTTGGCGGCGCTGACCCGGACTGCGGGTCGCGGCGATCTCCTGACCCGGCTGTCGCACACCGAGTCTCGTCTCGCCGATCCGCGGACGCGGGTGGTGGTGCTCGGTCTGACCGACAAGGGTGTCAGTTCCGTGGCGGGCGCGCTCGTCGACGCGGACGTGTCGGCGGCGGCACGGTCGCGGCAGGAGCCGGTGGTCGTCGAGTACGGGCCCGTCGCGGCGGATCCGGATTCGACGGTCACCCTCCCCCACGACCTGCTCGCGGAGGGTCTGGTGCTGGTCGACACGCCCGGTTTCTCCGGTCACGCGCCGGCCCGCGCGGCGGACACGCTGGCACTGGTCCCCACGGCGGATGCGGTGCTGTTCGTTTCCGATGCGAGTCAGGAATACACCGAACCCGAGGTCGCCCTGCTGACGCAGGTGCACAAGCTGTGCCCGATGGTGATCTGCGTCGTCAACAAGATCGACTTCTATCCGCGGTGGGCAGACATCCAGAAGGCCAACCGCACCCACTTGCAGAATGCGGATCTCGCGCTGCCACTGCTGCCGGTGTCCGCGATGATGCACGCGGACGCTCTCGAGGCGGGCGACGATGCGCTCGACGTCGAATCCGGCATTCCGCAGCTGGTCGACTATCTTCGCACCCAGGTGGTCGCGAAAGCGGATGTGGTGCTTCGTAATTCGGTGATCGCCGACGTTCGGACCGTCACCGACCACCTGTCGCTGTCGCTGAGCGCCGAACTGGACACGTTGCGTGATCCGCAGCGCGGCGCCGCACTCGTCGAACAGATGACCCGGGCCCGCGCGGCGGCGGATCAGCTCCGGCAGCGATCCGCGAACTGGCAGTACACGCTGGCCGACGGCGCGATCGAATTGATGACGGACATCGAGCACGACCTACGTCATCGTCTGCGCACCGTCATCCGCGCGGCGGAGGAGGACATCGGCAAGTCCGATCCCGCACCGCGGTGGGAGGAGTTCGGATCCTGGCTCGACGGCGAAATCGCGACGTGTGTGAGGGAGAACTTCGTGATGGCCCACACCCGTTCGCAGGCCCTCGCGCTGTCGGTCGCGGGGCGCTTCGCCGAGGACGGCAAGGTCCCGGTTCCCGCCCTGCGCATCGACAATGTGGATCACGTGCTCGAACCCGTGAATACGCTCGAATCCCTGGAGAGCGCGCAGGGTTTCACGCAGCGTGTCCTGTCCAGCATGCGCGGGTCGTACGGCGGTGTGTTGATGGTCGGTCTCGTCACGAGCCTGGCCGGCCTGGCATTGGTGAACCCGTTCTCGATCGGCGCGGGAGTGCTGCTCGGCGCCAACACGTATCGCGAGGACCGCAAGGCGCGCACCGCCCGCAGGCAGGCGGAGGCGAAGGTGGCGGTGTCGAGGCTGATGGACGACGTGATCTTCCAGGTGGGGAAGGAATCGAAGCAGCGGCTGCGGGAGGTGCAACGCGTCCTGCGCGACCACTTCACCGACCTGGCGAACGAGATGCTCCGTTCTGTCGACGATTCGCTGCGTGCGGCGACGGAGGCGTCGAAGATGCACGACGATCACCGTGCTACGCGGTCGGCGCAGATCCGCACTGAACTCGACACGTTGCGGCAGATCCGAATGCAGGCCGCCGGATTCGCGGGGAAGGTGGCGGTATGAGCGTCACTCGTCTGGGCTCCCAGACCCGGCAGTTGATCGACGCCGCCCGGCACGAACTGCGCAACGACCCTGCCACCGGCGAAGAACTCCGGCACTGCGGCGCCCGCCTCGAGGAGCCACTCCGCGTCGCGCTCACCGGCACGCTGAAGGCCGGCAAATCGACGCTGCTGAACGCCCTCGTCGGCGAGGAGATCGCACCCACCGACGCCACAGAGTGCACCCGGGTGGTCACCTGGTTCGAGCAGTCCGCGACGCCGCGCATCGATCTCACGCACGACTCCGGACGCCGGACGCGACTGCCCGTGCACCGGGACGAGGGCAGGCTGTCGCTGGACCTGGGCACGGTGACCGCGGATCGGGTCGAGCGGCTGCAGGTGGGGTGGCCGTCTGCGTTGCTCGGCGAGTTCACACTCGTCGACACACCGGGAACGTCGTCGAATTCGCGGGACGTGTCGGCGCGGACCCGGGCGCTGCTCCTCCCCGAGGACGGGCCGTGCGACGTCGACGCCGTCGTCTACCTGACCCGGGGCACCGACGGCGCGGACGTGCGGTTGCTCGACCAGTTGCAGACGCGGGTCGGCACGGCGGCCGGCCCGCTGGGCATCGTCGGTGTGCTGTCGAGGGCCGACGAGGTGAAGGGCGGCCGCGAACGCACCCTCGACGCGGCCCGTGCCGTCGCCGACGACGCGGGTCGCCGGGTGCAACGCAGCCTGCTGCACATGGCGGGACTTCTCGCGCTGCGCGGTCGCACTCTGCGTCAGACCGAGTTCGACGACCTGGCGGTACTCGCCACCGTTCCGGACAGCGTGCTCGAGTCCGCGCTGCGTTCGATCACCCGCTTTACGGCGGAGGACACCGACCTCGTGCTGCCGCCTGCGCCGCGGCGCGACCTCCTCGAGAGTTTCGGCCTGTTCGGTATCCGGTTCGCGGTCATGCTGATCCGCGCGGGCGCGACCGACGCGCCGGCGCTGGCCCGCGAGTTGACGGCGCACAGCGGCCTCGAGGACCTGCGCCGCACGCTGCATCTGCAGTTCGGTCAGCGCAGCACCGAACTGAAGGCCCACTCCGCGCTCCGGACGCTCAAGGCCGTGCTGGCCCGGACCCCGTCGTCGGCGAGTCGCAGCCTGAGCCGGGCGGCGGATCGCCTGCTCGCCGACACCCACGTGTTCCGGGAACTGCGGGTGCTGTCGGGCCTGCGCTCGACTGGTCTGCAGCTCCGGGACTCGGACGTCGTCCTGCTCGAGCGAGTGCTCGGCGGTGAGGGCATGTCGCCGCACACGCGCCTCGGCATGCCCGCCGACGCCGCCCCGGAGCAGATCTCACGCGTCGCGCTGACGGCTCTGCGATTCTGGCGGTCCCAGGCGGGACGCCCGACCATCGACACGGCGACGGTGCAGGCCTGCGCGTGTGCGGCGCGTTCCTGCGAGGCCCTACTCGCGCGCTGACCGGCCGGTGCGTGCAGACCTCGGTGGCGGCTTCGACAGCGCCGCGACCGCAACTGACCGGGTCACCCATCACGTTGCTTGTTCTCCCAGTGCCTCGTTCAAGATCGGGCCGGCGACGGCAAGCGCGTCAGGTGACGTCATCTGCCAATGCGTGACTGCCACGGCGTGGTTGTGCACCACTCCCGTGACCGCGTTCTCCCATCCGCGGGCCGCCCTCTCGCCGGTGGCATCCTCGGCCGCCGCGGTGAAAAACACTATGTCTCCGTCGAAGCGCGCAGGCCGGTACTCCGACATCAACCTCGAGTTCCGGTCTGCCGTCGACACGAGCCGCCCCACAACCTTCTCCGTCTGCGCTACGGAGTGCCCGAACATTTCAGCCAACGCGGCAGCGAGACCGCCGAGGCTCGGGTCGGCGATGCGCTCGACTGCTGTCCCTTCGATGCCGAACCCACCCAGCAGCTCACTCACCGAGACATCCGTGGCCGACTCTTCCTCGGCCACCCCTGCACCGGCGAAGCTGTCCATCATGGCCAGCAATTCCACACTCTCGCCGGCTGCCTGAATCCGGACCGCCATCGCGTGTGCGATGACACCGCCGAGTGACCAGCCGAGCAGTCGGTACGGACCGGATGGCTGGATATTACGGATCTCACGGACGTAACGGTCCGCAAGGTCATCGAGAGACTCGGGAAGATAGCTGTCCTCGAGAATCGACGGACTCTGGATCCCATAGATCGGCAGATCAGGGTCGATGTACTGCCGTAACCCCGAGTAGCACCACGACAGACCGACGATGGGATGGATACAAAACAGCGGCGCCCCCGCTTCACCGTCCGCCCGGATCGGAAGCAGCGGCTCGAACCCTTCCCCTGCCGTACCCGTGGCTCCGTTCTCGATCCGGGCGGCCAATGCTTCGACGCTGGGATCGGTAAACAGCCACTGCAACGGGACTGCCGCACTCAGGTCGTGCTGCAATCGGGCGACGATCCGGGGCGCGAGAAGGGAGTTGCCGCCCAGCGCGAAGAAGTCGTCGTCCAGCCCCACCTGTTCGACACCGAGAATGTCGGTGAAGGCCGCGGTGACGATACGCTCGACGCGCGTCGTCGGCGCCCGGAACTCCCGCTTCGTGAACCCCGGGGCCGGTAATGCCTTCCGATCGAGCTTGCCGCTCGCGGTCAGAGGCAATTCGTCGAGCACCATCAGTACATCCGGCACCATGTACCGGGGCAGCGACCTGCCCGCCGTGGCACGGGCCGATTCCACGTCGACCGACCGACCCCCCGCGGGGGCCACATACCCGACCAGCTGCTGGCCGAAGTCGCCATCGTGCACGATCACAACGGCCTGCGCGATCGACTCCTGTGCCACCAGCGCGGTCTCGATCTCGCCGAGCTCGATACGCAGCCCACGCACCTTCACCTGAGAGTCCAACCGACCCAGATACACCAGCTGCCCGCGTGGGTTCCACCTGACCACGTCTCCCGTCCGATACAGACGCGTCCCTGCTACCCCGAACGGATCGGCCACGAATCGCTCCGCCGTCAACCCCGGGCGGCGATGATAGCCGCGTGACAGCTGCACACCCGCCAGATACAGCTCTCCTTCGACCCCGATGGGCACTGGGTGGAGTCGTCGATCCAAGACCAGTGCGGTGGTGTTCCATACAGGTGCACCGATCGGTACCGATTCCCGCTCGAGTCCGTCGCATCGGTGGGACGTCGCAGTGACCGCACATTCGGTGGGACCGTACTTGTTGTCGAGACGAGCATTCGACCGCGACGCCCATCGCGCGGACACTTCCACCGGCAGTTCTTCGCCACCGGCAAACACACACCGCAACGAATCCGGTAGACACACCTCGGGATCGGCCAGGAGCACCGCCAACATCGACGGTACGAACGCGGCCACGGTGATACCGGCGTCTTCCATCAGCGACAGCAGATAGTCCGGATCCCGATGTCCGTCGGGACGCGCGACGATCATCCGGGCACCGACGGCCGGCGGAACCAGTAGTTCCCACATCGATACGTCGAACGTCACCGGCGTCTTGTGCAGCACGACATCGGAGTCATCGAACTCGTATTCCGCAGCCAACCAAGACATTTGGTTGACAATCGCGCGGTGGCTGACCGCAACACCTTTGGGCCGTCCGGTCGATCCCGAAGTAAAGATTACGTACGCCAGATTGTCCGGCCGTGCGGATGCCACGACTTCGGACTGCCCAACCGGGTCGGACGAATACGCCGACAAGTCCAGGGTGTCGATGTTCAGCACTCGATTCCGAGACGTGACGAATCCGCCTCGGGAGGTGGACAGGACACACACGGGTGCTGCGGTTTCCAGGATGTAGTCGTTGCGTTCCGGGGGTTGGTCCGGGTCCAAGGGCACGAATGCGGCACCGGTTCGGAGCACCGCGTAGATCCCTGTCACCAACTCCAGCGACCGGCGCATCCCCAGGGCCACCACGGACTCCGGTCCCACCCCCTCGTCGATCAATCTGCGAGCCAATCGGTTCACCCAAGCAGCGAACTCGGCGTACGACAGCGACTCGTCGTCATACACGACCGCCATGGCGTCCGGTGTTCGGGCCACCTGCGCATCGAATCCGTCGAGCAGCAGTCCCTCCGGGACGTCGTGCCCCGTGATGTTCCATTCGCGCAACATCTGACGCCGCTCGTTCTCTTCGACGATCGCGATGTCGCCCACCGGGATCATCGGATCATCCACCACCGCTTCGAGAACTCGCACGAACCGCCCCGCGATCTCGCGCACCGTCGCGCTGTCGAAAACATCCGTCGCGTAGGCCAGCCGTCCCACGAAACCATCCGCGCCGTCCGCCGACTCACCCACCGTCATCGACAGGTCGAACTGCACCGCTTGCCGATCGACCTCCACCGGCGAGACAGTCAATCCCGGAAGCGTCACCGCGGGCCGACTGAAATTCTGGAACGCCAACATCACCTGGAACAACGGAGAGAACGACTGCGACCGAATCGGATTCAACTCTTCCACCAATCGCTCGAACGGAACATCCGCTCGAGAGAAAGCCTCGAGATCGACATGGCGCACCCGCCCCAGTAGCTCCGCGAATGATTCGCCCGGCTCATACCGAGCCCGCAGTACCAACGTATTGACGAACATGCCCACCAGATCGTCCAACGCCGCATCCCCACGGCCGGCGACCGGCGAGCCGATCGCGATATCGGTCGACCCACTCAGCCTCGCCAAGAGCACCGCCAACGCCGCATGCACCACCATGAACGGCGTCGCACCCGCGTCTCGCGCCAGCGACACGAGACGCGCCACCGTTGTCGCCGGCACGGTGAAATCCACGCTGGAACCGAGGCCCGTCCGCATCGGCGGCCGTGGCCTGTCGGTCGGCAGCGCGATGGCATCCGGCAGCCCGGACAACGCACCCGCCCAGTACGCGATCTGCTGCGCCATCAGCGACCCCGGATCGTCCTCCGAACCCAGCACCTCCCGCTGCCACATCGCGTAATCCGCATACTGCACCGGCATCGGCGCCCAGGACGGCTCATGTCCTGCGTGCCGGGAGGCATATGCCACCAGCATGTCTCGGACCATCGGTCCCATCGAGAAGCCGTCCGCGCAAATATGGTGCACCACCACCGCCAAGACGTGCTCGGACGTCGACACCCGGTACAGCGCCCCGCGCACCGGCACCGACTCCGTGACGTCGAATCCCGCCGTGAGCAATGCAGCCACCCGCATCCGCAGCTCTTCCTCGCCCTCGACCGGAATCGTCGTCAGGTCCAGCGACACTCCCGACGCGTGCACGATGTTCTGTGTCGGCCCGTGGTCCGAATCCGGGAACACCGTGCGCAGCGCCTCGTGCCGCGCAAACACGTCGAGCACCGAGGCCTGTATCGCTGCCACATCCAGTTCACCGGACAGGCGGACGACAAGCGGAATGTTGTATGCCGCCGACTCCGGGTCGAACTGGTTGAGGAACCACATCCGCTGCTGCGCCAACGACAACGGGATCCGCGCCGGCCGCACCCGACGCGTCAACGCCGGCCGCCCACCCTCACCAGCATGCTGCTCGGCCCGCACCGCCAGCGCCGCGACCGTCGACGCCTCGAAGATCACCCGAACCGGCACACGGGTGTCCAACGCCGCACCCAACCGGGACGCCACCTGCGTCGCAACCAACGAATTACCACCCAACGCAAAGAAATCGTCGTCCAGACCGACCCGCTCGAGCCCGAGCACCTCCGCGAAAATCCCCGCCACGACCTCCTCGACCGGCGTGGTCGGCGCCCGAAACTCCCGGACGACGAACGACGGCGCGGGCAATGCCCGTCGGTCGAGCTTCCCACTGGGATTCAACGGCAACTCGTCGAGGACCATCACCTGCGAGGGCACCATGTAATTCGGCAGCGTCTCGCCCACTACGATGCGCAGCGCCTCCGGGTCCAGGCCGAGGCTGGTATCGGCCACTACGTATCCCACCAATTGTTCGCCGGTGTGGGGATCGTGACGCAAGACCACGACGCTCTGTGCGACTCCGTCGCACCTGCTCAGCGCTGTCTCGATCTCACCGAGTTCGATCCGCAGACCCCGCAATTGCACCTGTGAGTCGATTCGCCCGACGAAATCGAGTCGTCCGTCTTTCGTACACCGCACCAGATCACCTGTGCGGTACATCAGTTCGCCGTCACCCGCGAATGGATTGGCCACGAATCGGGCTGCAGTGAGTGCACCGCGGGCATGATAGCCGCGGGCGAGCCCACTGCCCGACAGATACAGTTCGCCGATCACGCCGACCGGAGAGGGATGCAGCCTCGCGTCGAGGACAACCGCTCCGGCGCCCTCGATCGGGGTGCCTATCGTGATTCGTTGTTCCGGGGCGAGCGCCTCGGTCATGGAGATGATGATGGTGGTCTCGGTAGGACCGTAGCTGTTGAAGAAGCGGCAGAAGGGTGCGAACCTCGCGACCAACTCCGGCGGGCAGACGTCTCCGCCGACGACCACGGCCCGGAGTTCGTCGAGCCCGTCCGGGTCGACGATCCCCAGAGCCGCCGGCGCCGTGATGATGTGGGTGACCCGCTCGACGCGCAATAACTCCGCGAGCTCGCCGCCACCGATGATCTCGGGTGGCGCGACCACCAGGGTGGCTCCGGCACTGAACCCCGCGATCATCTCGAACACCGACGCGTCGAAGCTCGACGACGAGAACCTCAGCACCCGCGAGTTGCCGGTCAAGTTCAGCTCGGGGCGGGCGTCCGCACAGAACGACGCCAGCCCGGCATGGGTTACGACGACACCCTTCGGGACCCCGGTCGAACCCGACGTGTAGATCATGTAGGCCGCATTGGACAACGCCACCGTCCCACGGCGCTCGCCGTCGGTGATCTCTGCCGCCGAGAACTCGTTGCACAGTTCCTGCACTTCGCCCGCGGTGGGTACCAGCCAGTCAACCTTCCCCGGAGGCGATGTGGTGTCGGCACCGGTAAGACCGATCACGGCCCCGGAATCGACCAACATGTACTCGATCCGCTCGACCGGCAGTGCCGGATCGACCGGCACGAACCCGCCACCCGTCTTCGCGACCGCCCACACCGCAACCACTGATTCGATGGATCGCGCGAAGGACAGCGCGACAAACGTCTCCGGACCGACACCCCGCGAGATCAGCACTCGGGCCAGCCGGTTCGATCGGGAGTCGAGGTCCGAATACGACATCTCCACGCCACCGCAGGTCAACGCAACACCCGAGGGGTTCGACGCGACGCCGGCCGCCAGAATCTCCGGCAACGTCCGTGCCGGCACAGGCAGTGGCACCGGGGCCGCAACCGCGAGCACCCGCTGCCGCTCGGCCGGACCCAGCAAGTCGATGTCGCCCACCGGGATGGACGGATTCTCGACGACCGCGTCGAGCACCCGCACGAACGCCTCAGCGATGCTGCGCACCGTCGGCGAGTCGAAGATGTCCGTCGTGTACGACAGCCTCCCCACATATCCGCCCCCGGCCGACTCGCTCAGAGTCATCGAGAGGTCGAACTGCGCAGCCTCCCACTCGACCGTCACCGGTGAGACAGTCAGACCCGGCAGCTCCACCCTCGACGGCGCGAAATTCTGGAACGCCAACATCACCTGAAATAGCGGCGAGAAAGACTGTGAACGAACGGGATTCAGCTTCTCTACCAACCGCTCGAACGGCACATCAGCCCTGCCGAACGCCTCGAGGTCCGAATCGCGTACCCGTCCCACCAGCTCCGCGAACGACCGACTCGGCTCACAATGGGCCCGCAGTACCAATGTATTGACGAACATGCCCACCAGATCGTCCAACGCCGCATCACCACGGCCCGCGACCGGCGACCCGATCGCGATATC
>NZ_WXYH01000003.1:0-31462 GCF_009872365.1 Rhodococcus sp. T7 | reverse complement strand
GCCGCACCTTCGGGGAGGTCGGCGCCCGGGTCGCCCCGCCACAGCGCGAGTACGCAGCGGATCTCGCAGCGGACGCCGCGGTGATCCGGGGCCGGCTCGAGGCCGCGGACCGGGCGGCGCTCGTGGAGGCCGGAGATTGGGAAGCCGCTCTGCCGCAGGCGCAGGCCCACGTGGCCGCCGAACCCCTCGACGAGCGGGCGCACGCCGACCTCATGCGCGTGCTCGCCGGGCTCGGTCGCGACAACGAGGCGCTGGACGTGTTCGCGACCTTCCGCAGGCGCCTGGTCGATCGGCTGGGAGCGGACCCGTCGCCCGCCCTCGTCGCCCTGCACACCGAGATCCTGCGCGGCGACGGCGCACCCGAGTCGGACGACCGGCGCCCCGCGGCGCCGGACCGCACGGCCATCGGCCTCCGGGCAGCACCGAACGCCCTGCTGGGGCGCGACACCGACGTGGTGGAGATCGAGGGACTGCTCACGTCCTCGCGGGTCGTCACCATCCTCGGACCCGGCGGTGCGGGCAAGACCCGGCTCGCGCACGAACTGGGTGCGCGGGCCGCCGCGCGGACGTCGGTGGCGCTGGTGGAACTCGCGGCGCTGCGCAGCAGCGAGGACGTCGTGGCGGCGATCAGCAGCACCCTCGGCCTCAGCGAGATCGACATCGCGCCCGGACGGCTCACCCTCAGCCGTATCCACTCCGCGCGGGAAAAGCTCCGGGAAGCGCTCTCGGCGGGGCCGATGCTCCTCATTCTCGACAACTGCGAGCACGTCGTCGGTGCCTGCTCCGAGGTCGTGGCCGACCTGGTGGCCGCAGGAGATCAGCTGACCGTCCTCGCGACCAGCCGATCACCGCTCATGCTCGCGTCCGAGGCGGTATACCCGCTGCCGCCGCTCGCGATCGACGACGACGACGCGCCCGCCGTGCAACTGTTCACGACCCGGGCGCGCGCCGTACGGCCCACGGCGCGGCTCGACCCGGAGACCGTGCGCAGAGTCTGCCGCACCCTCGACGGTCTGCCGCTCGCGATCGAACTGGCCGCCGCGCGGGTACGCAGCATGAGCGTCGAGGACATCGGACGCAGGCTCGAGCACCGGTTCGCGCTGCTGCGCTCGCACGACCCGACGTCGCCCGAACGGCACCGGACCCTGCACGCCGTCATCGACTGGAGCTGGCAGCTTCTGGGCGAGCAGCAGCAGATCGCGCTGCGCAGACTGTGCCGGTTCCCGGCAGGGTTCACCCTCGACGCCGCCCGGACGATCGCGGAGTGGGACGGCGTCGACGATGTCGTGGAGGCCGTCGAGGGCCTCGTCAACCAATCGCTGCTGTCCGTGTCGGAGACGTCGGACACGCTGCGCTACTACATGCTCGAGACGGTGCGGGAATACGGCGAGGAGCGACTCGCCGAGGCCGCCGAGGAGCCGGAAGTGTTTGCCCGCCAGCGAGTGTGGGTCAACGCGTTCGCGTCGGAGGCGCTGGTGCGGTGCCGTGCCGACCAGGTCGCGCTCGCCGACGACATCGACGCCGACCACGACAACTTCCTCGCCGTGCTCCGGTGGGCGGTGGAGCGCGGAGACGCCGAGACGGTCGCGATCGTGTTCCCGGTGCTGGGTGGCCTGTGGGCCATCCGGGGCGCGCACTCGGAGGTGATGAACTGGACGCCGCGGATCCTCGCGGCAACGGAAGACGCAGATCTGAGCGACGTCGACTCGGAGTTGGTGGCGTACACGTTCCTGCTCGCGGCGATGCATCTGGTGTTCGGCGGTCAGGCCCGCACCCTCGCCCGCACCCGGACGCGATTGCGGCACGTCCTCCACGGACGCGCCGATCTGCCGCCGGTCTCCTCGTTCGCGGTGAAGATCATCCTGTCCCTGGGATCGGGGCGGCGGCATGCCAGGACGGTCGCGGAAGGGGTGCGCTCGCACGATCGGGAAACCCATGCGGCGGCGCTGGCGGCGCGGGCCAGCATGCGGGAGAACCTCGGCGATTTCCGCGGTGCCCTGCGCGACGCGCGGGCCGTCTCCGAACTGTGCGCCTCGATCGGTGACGTGTGGGGCGCGGCGATGGCGGCACAGTTCCTCGGCTCGCTGTACAGCCAGTCCGGCCGGTACCGGGACGCGGTGTCGTTCTATCAGGTCGCAGTCGATGGGCTGCGGAAACTGGGCGCGCAGGAGGAGGCGAATCAGCTGTGGGGTTTCCAGGCCTCCGCGCTGATCGCGGACGGTGACGTGGAAGCGGGCCGCAAGGTGCTGGCCGAGACGCTGCTCGAGCATCGCGGTCCCGGCGCGGGAACCGACGATCAGCAGGACGAGTGGCGGATATCCGCCATCAGCAGTCTCGCGGAAGCCGATCTGGCGGACGGCGACGTCGAACGGGGGCTCGCCCGGTACCGGGAGGCGCTGGACCTGATGTACCCCCGGATCACGGCCGCGCCCTACGCCGATCCGTACGGACTCGTGCTGGCGGCCTCGGTGGTGTCTGCCCACGTGCTGCACGGCCGGTCCGAGATGGTGGTGGACACCGTTCCGCAGCTCGCGGAGTGGGCGCGGTCCCGGCTGGGTGTCGGCGCATATCCGGATCTGCCGGTCACCGGCGCCGTCGCGGCGGGCATCGGATGTTTCGAGATCGCGCGCGGTGATGCCGACCGCGGTCTCGCGCTGCTGGCACTGTCCGTCCCGGCGCGCGCCCGGCAGGACAGTGTCTCGCTGCAACACCGCCGGCAGGTCGCGTTCGCACTCGAGAACGTCGAGGCGGACCGCTGGACGTCTGCGCAGGCGAGGTTCAGCGCGTGGTCACGTCGCGCGGTGCACACCGAGATTCTGGATGTGCTCGCCGCGGTGATTCGCGAGGGTGAGTCAGGCCGGCACCCGTCCGCCGACCCGCGCCGCGCAGGAGCGTAGAAGGTCGGTCAGCTCCGGGTCGTCGACCGCCAGCCGTCCCGTTTTCCCGATCGCCGCGAGGCACCCGGTCACCGCGTTCTGCGCGTCGTGCACCGGCACGGCGACCGCGCTACGGCCGACGCGCACCTCGTCGACCTCGCGGGCCGAACCGGTGTGCCGGACGGCGTCGAGTTCGGCCTGCAGCGCGGCGAAGTCGGTGATGGTCGACGACGTCACCCGGCGCAGGCTCGGCGGCACCAGTTCGGGACGGGACGCGAGGAGGACCTTGCCGATGGCGGACGCGTGCAGGTGTGCGGCGATCGTGTTCTCGCCGCTGAGTTCGTGGTCGGGATCGCGGTCGACGAGTCGCACCCGGCCGCCCGCGAACGACGCCAGGTGGATCCCGAAACGCACCTGTTCCCGCAGTTCCTCGAGGACGGCGTGGTGGTCGACCGGGTCCGGTGCGGTGTCCGCCCCAGCCAGCTGCCGGGTCCGGCGGCCCAGCGCGAACCCGGACAGATCCGCGATCCGCACCAGATAGCCGTCGGCGGTCAGGAGATTGAGCAGCCGGTACGCCGTGGCCTGGGGGATCCCCGTGTGCGCGGCGATGTCTCTCGCCGTCGCCCCGGACCCGAGTTGCGCGACCGCCTCGAGCAGGGCGAGCGCCTTCTGCACGGCGCGTGGTTCGTGGCCCGCGATCTCCCCGGCTCGGGCGCCCATCACCGGGACCCGGGAGTGCGTCCAGTTGCCGTCAACGCGAGGTTCCCGGCGGCGTCCGTCGCGAACACCCCGGCCCCCGGCAGCACGTCGTCCGTCTCCGCGGTGTCGAACACACCCATCGACCGCAGACTCGCCGGGTGCCGCCACTGCAGATACAGCTGCCACGCCGAACCCGACAGCAACAGGGCCAGCACCACGGCGGGGACCATCGTGAAACCGTGGGCCACGTTCACGAACAGCATGTAGGCCAGCACGATTCCGCCTGCGGCGCTGCCCGCGACTCCAGCCGCCAGGACGAGGGGCGTGTGCTCCCCGATCCGGCTGAGGAACCGCACCGACGCCACCGCCACCAGTACGTACGCCGCGACCACCGCCGTCCTGGCGATCAACTGCACATGACCGAACGCGGCCGATTTACCGACGACGCCGAACGTCGCGGCACCCGCGCACACGACGCACACGATGACGGCCAGGGCCGCGTACGGGGTGCGGTAGCCGCGGTGCACCCGGGCGAACAGGCGCGGGACGACGGTTTCGATCCCCATCGAATACAGCAGGCGCGAAGCGGCATTCGACGACGCCATCGCCGACGCCAGCCACGACGCGCCCAACCCGAGGTTCAGGGCGATCACCACGGCCGGGTCGACCCCGGTCGCGGTGCCGTGGAGGTACGCGTTCACCAGGGTGTCGGTGCGACCGGACCAGGCGGCCCAGGCCGAGAAGATGAACAGGCCGCCGCAGATCATCGGCGTGAGCATCACGGTGCGGGTGACGGTGGCGAGCGGCCGCTTGGCCTCGGGGCCGAAGAACGTGGCGCTCTCGAACCCGGCGAGCGCGAACACCGCGGCCAGTGTCATGAGCAGCGGCCCGTACTGCGAATCGGACGGCGGCACCGCGGCGTGCTGGCCGCCGGCGCCGGTCACGATCATCAGACCGGCGATGAACAGCAGCGAGCACGATTCGACGGCGAGGATGGCGAGCGCCGCGAACCGCACCCCACGGACCAGGCAGCCGAGGATCACGATCGCGATCCCCGCGTACACGAGGAGACGTTCGGCGGGCCCGCGCAACTCCACCCCGAAGAAGCCGAGCGTCGCGATCACGGCCTGACCGCCGTGGTACAGCGTCATCACCGCGCTGCCCACGTACTTGGTCAGCATCGCGACGCCCGCCGTCAGCGCGGCCCGGGTACCGAGGCCCTGGAACACGAAACTGTAGAGGCCGCCCGCGGCCGCCATGCGCCGCGTGAACTGCGAGATGCACACCGCGATCAGGGACACCACCACCGTCGCGAGGACGATCGTGATCAGACCGCTGAGCAGCATCTGGTGGGTGAACATGGTGACGGGCAGCACGACCATCGACACCGCAGGCGCCGTCGTCGCCACCGACTGGGCGAGAACCTCGACACCCGACAGTTGCCGCCTGCCCAGCGCACGCAACGGCGACAAGGCCGCACGTGCGGGCTCGCCGGTGGCGAACGAACGGGCGATGGCGTCGGAAAGTGCTGACATGCGCGTGAAACTAGCCGCGTCGTGTTGCGGAAAAGTTTCGGTTTCGGGTCGAATGCCGACCCGGGAGTGAGAACGGACCGCGGCCGTTCCCGCTCGGTGGCCTCAGACTGTTTCGCCGCCGACAACTTCCCGACTCGCGCCCCTCCCAGGATGAATCCGGACAACCTACCCGGGTCGCCGGGCGCAAGAATGGGAGCGCGAATTGGCATTCACACGAAGATCTTTCATGAAGGGCCTCGGGGCCACCGGGGGCGCAGGACTCGCGTACGGCGCGATGTCGACGCTCGGGCTCGCGCCGTCGACCGCCGCGCCCGCCCGCGCCTTCCAGCCGCTCGCTGCCGGCGACCTCATCGGCAAGGTGAAAGGCAGCCACTCCGTGGTCGTGCTCGGCGGCGGCCCCGCAGGACTGTGTTCGGCGTTCGAATTGCAGAAGGCCGGCTACACGGTGACGGTCCTCGAGGCCCGCACCCGGCCCGGCGGCCGCGTGTGGACCGCCCGGGGCGGCACCGAGGAGACCGACCTGAACGGCGAGACGCAGAAGTGCACGTTCTCGGACGGCTACTTCTACAACGTCGGCGCCACCCGCATCCCGCAGAGCCACATCACGCTCGACTACTGCCGCGAACTCGGCGTCGAGATCCAGGGCTTCGGAAACCAGAACGCCAACACGTTCGTGAACTACGCGAGCGACACGTCGCTGTCGGGCCAGTCCGTCACCTACCGGGCGGCGAAGGCCGACACGTTCGGCTACATGTCGGAACTGCTGAAGAAGGCCACCGATCAGGGCGCCCTGGATCAGGTGCTGTCCCGGGAGGACAAGGACGCGCTGTCGGAATTCCTCAGCGACTTCGGCGACCTGTCCGACGACGGCCGCTACCTCGGATCCTCCCGCCGCGGTTACGATTCGGAACCCGGAGCCGGACTGAACTTCGGCACCGAGAAGAAGCCGTTCGCGATGCAGGAAGTGATCCGCAGCGGCATCGGCCGCAACTTCAGCTTCGACTTCGGCTACGACCAGGCGATGATGATGTTCACCCCGGTCGGCGGCATGGACCGGATCTACTACGCATTCCAGGACCGGATCGGCACCGACAACATCGTCTTCGGCGCCGAAGTGACGTCGATGAAGAACGTGTCCGGCGGTGTCACCGTCGACTACACCGCAGGCGGCGCGCGGAAGTCGATCACCGCCGATTACGCGATCTGCACGATCCCGCCGCACCTCGTCGGCCGACTGCAGAACAATCTGCCCGCCGACGTACTCACCGGGCTGAAGGCGGCGAAACCGTCGTCGTCCGGAAAGCTCGGCATCGAGTACTCGCGCCGGTGGTGGGAGACGGAGGACCGCATCTACGGCGGCGCGTCCAACACCGACAAGGACATCTCGCAGATTATGTTCCCGTACGACCACTACAACTCCGACCGGGGCGTGGTCGTCGCCTACTACAGCAGCGGCAAGCGGCAGGAGGCATTCGAGTCGCTCACCCACCGCCAGCGGCTCGCCAAGGCGATCGCGGAGGGCTCGGAGATCCACGGCGAGAAGTACACCCGCGACATCTCCTCGTCGTTCTCGGGTAGCTGGCGGCGCACCAAGTACTCCGAGAGCGCGTGGGCGAACTGGGCGGGCAGCGGCGGCTCGCACGGCGGGGCGGCCACCCCCGAGTACGAGAAGCTGCTCGAACCCGTCGACAAGATCTACTTCGCCGGCGACCACCTGTCCAACGCCATCGCCTGGCAGCACGGCGCGCTGACGTCCGCCCGCGACGTCGTCACCCACATCCACGAACGCGTCGCCCAGGAAGCCTGACCCATTCCCCCGAACCAGGAGTTGTGCACTGTGAAGTCTTTTCGTACCAAGGCCGTGACCGCTGCGCTCGCCGCTTCCGCTCTGATCGCCGGGGCGACGTCGTGCTCCTCCGACGAGGCGGCCGCGGAGGCGCCCGGTAGCACCTTCGTCTCCAAGTCCGTTCTCGAAGCAGGGGAGGCGAATCCGATGATCGCGCAGGGGGTCGCGATCGGTGGCGGCACCGCCGTCTACAAGTCGAGTGGGATCGGGCCGGGCGCATCCAACAAGACCGCACCCGAGGGCACCCCGGAGTCGTACATCGACACCGACGTGTTCGCCGGAGGCACGCTCCCGGCCGGAGTCACGATCACCGAGGCGCAGGGCATCAACGCGCTGAAGCGGATTCGCGACAACCTGGAGGCGCAGGGGCTGACACTCGAGGACGTCGTGACCATGCGGGTGTTCCTCGACAACGCCCCCGGCACCGACCGCGCCGACTACGCCGGCTGGAACCGTGCCTACCGGCAGTTCTTCGCGAACACCAACCTCGACACCGGCGACACCGAACTGGTCCCGCTCGGCACGGCGGAACCGGCCGCCCCGATGGAGCGGAACTCCGCGCGGCCCAGCCGGTTCGCGCTCGAGGTCGCGAGCCTGCCCGCCGCGGGATGGCTCGTCGAGGTCGAGGTGGACGCCGTGTACCCCGACGGTGAGGAGCCGCAGTAGTGGGGGCGCTGAGCCCGAGTCACTGGGCGATCATCGCGGTGGTACTCGTGGTGTTGTTCGGGTCGAAGAAGCTCCCGGACGCCGCCCGCGGCCTGGGACGATCGATGCGGATCCTCAAGACCGAGGTGGGGGAGTTGCAGGCGGACGCTCCCGAACCGGAGAAATAGGCGGAGCGAGCCGGTGGACCCCGCGTCCACCGGCTCGCTCGTTCCTGTCGTGTCAGGCCTTACGCATGTAGGTCCGGACCGTCAGCGGTGCCATGATCGCGACGATCACGGCGGCGCCGAGCAGCGACCACACGACGTGGACACCGAAGTGGCCGTCGTTGACGAGTTCACGTACCGCGGTCACGACGTGCGACACGGGGTTGACGTTCACGAACGCCTGCATCCAGCCCGGCATCGTGTCGGCAGGCACGAACGCGTTGGACATGAACGTCAACGGGAACAGGATGAGCATCGAGATGCCCTGCACCGAAGACGCTTTGCTCATCAGGACGCCCATCAGCGCGAAGATCCAGCTGATCGAGAAGGCGCACACGACGACGAGCAGACCGGCCGACACCACCCCGACGACGCCGCCGCCCGGCCGGTACCCCATCGCGATACCGACGGTGAACGTGATGGTCGTCGCGATGCCGTACCGCACGACGTCGGCGAGGAGAGCGCCGGACAGCGGCGCGATGCGGGCGATCGGCAACGACTTGAAGCGGTCGAAGACGCCCTTGTCCATGTCTTCCCGCAACTGGGTGCCCGTCACGATCGACGTGGTGATCACCGTCTGGACCAGGATGCCCGGGATGATGATCGGCAGGTACGACGCGACGTCGCCGGAGATGGCGCCACCGAAGATGTACGTGAACATCAACGTGAAGATGATCGGCTGGACGACGACGTCGAACAGTTGCTCCGGGTTGTGCTTGATCTTGAGCAGTCCCCGGTACGCCATCGTGAGCGTGTTGGCGACGGACTGCTCGAGGCTGATCCGGTTCCGGGCCTCCGGAATCGGTTGCGGGACCGCATGAGTGCGGGATCCGAGGGTGGTGGTCATGCGACGCTCCGTTCGGTATCGGCGTCGGCGGCAGTGTCTTCTGCGCCGTGGCCGGTGATGGTGAGGAAGACCTCGTCGAGACTGGGCTTCTGGACGGTGATCTCGTCGACGGCGATCCCGTGGTCGCGCAGCCGGATCAGTAGTTCCACGGTGAGCGACGGGTCGGTCATCGGTGCGGTGAGGCGGCCGATCTCCGGCGTGATCGCCACGTCCACGCCGAGGGTGTGTGCGATCACCGAACGCGCGTCGTCGATCTGGCCGCGATCGGCCAGGGTCAGCTGCAGCGACGAGACGCCGACGGACGCCTTCAACTCGTCGGCCGTGCCGTCCGCGATCACCTTCCCGCGGTCGATGACGGCGATCCGATCCGCCAGCTGGTCCGCCTCGTCGAGGTACTGCGTGGTGAGCAGCACCGTCGACCCGTCCGCGACCAGCCGGCGGATGGTGTCCCACATCTGGGCGCGCGTCCGCGGGTCCAGGCCCGTCGTCGGCTCGTCGAGGAACAACAGTGGCGGATGGGCGATCAGGCTGGCCGCGAGGTCGAGGCGCCGGCGCATGCCGCCGGAGAAATTCTTCAATGGTTTCGTCGCCGCCTCTGTGAGGTCGAACTCCTCGAGCAGTTCCGTGCACTTGCGGCGGGCGTCACCCCGGCTCAGCCCGAGCAACCGGGCGAAGATCACCAGATTCTCGACCGCCGACAGGTCCTCGTCGACCGACGCATACTGGCCCGTGACACCGACCAGCGAGCGCACCGCATTCGGTTCGCGCACCACGTCGTGGCCGAAGATCCGGGCCTCGCCGCCGTCCGGGCGCAACAGCGTCGCCAGCATCCGCACCGTGGTGGTCTTGCCGGCGCCATTCGGGCCGAGCACTCCGTATACCGACCCGGTCGGCACGGACAGGCTCACGCCGTCGACGGCGCGCTGACGGCCGAAGAGTTTCACGAGCCCGTCGGCCTCGATGGCTGGGGGAGTTGCAGTGAGGTTCATGCCGTAGACGATGCAGGCCCCCACTTGCAGCGGACTTGCACGACTCTTGCACGGGCTCACGAACACCCCCACGCTGCGGATTCACACGCATTCGCCGGAATCAGCGGCAATTGCGTCGGCATCTGACGAATCGGTGTGCGGGTGTGGAATTCCACAGCCCTTCGGTTATCCACAGGTCTGCTGTTTGCCCTGGTCGGCGGCCGCGGCCGCCACCGAGCGAGGGGCACGATGCTCGATATGAGAGCACAGGAGTTGATCTTTCGCCGTCATGCACTGGCCGACGGAATGACCGACCCGGAACTGCGCCGCGCGCGGGCGAAGGGACAACTGGTTGCCGTGGCTGCGGGCGCTTATCTCGACGGCGAGCACTCGATAGCACTGGACGCGGTCGGGATGCACCGCGCACGGGTCGCGGCTGCCGTGGTGGCGCACGGTGGTGGGATCGTGGTCAGCCATGCGTCCGCCGCCGTCCTCCACGGACTCGACGTCGGCGCGGTGAATCTCGACCGGGTGCATCTGAGCAGGGAGCGTCGATCGGGCGGGCGACGGACCGCGACGCTGCACATGCACATCGCTCCGCTCGGTCCTGACGACGTCACCGAGATCGACGGCGTGGCGGTGACGTCCCTCGCCCGAACGGTGGCGGACGTCGCGCGGTCGGAATCGCTGGACGAGGCCGTCGTGATCGGCGACTCCGCCCTGCATCGCGGCGTCGTGTCGATCGGCGACGTCCGGGCGGTGCTGGACCGGCACGGCCGGCGGAAAGGCATCGGAGCGGCCCGGCGCGCGGTGGCCCTGTTCGACGGCCGCAGCGAGAGTCCCGGCGAGTCGCTCAGCCGAATCAGGATGCGCGAATACGGAATGCCGGCGCCCGACCTGCAGCACGAAGTGCGCACGGACGGCGGTGCGTTCGTCGGCCGCGTCGACTTCTTCTGGGAGCGCTGGGGAGTTGTCGGCGAGTTCGACGGCATGGGCAAGTACCGATTCGGCTCCGGGCAGGCGGGCGACATCGTGGCGAGGGAGAAGTTGCGGGAGGACGCGATACGGGACACGGGCTTCGAGGTGATCAGGTGGGTGTGGGCGGACCTCGAACGGTTCGACGCCGTGAAGGCGCGATTCGAGCGCGCGTGTGCCCGGTCCCGGCGTCGGTGAGCCATCGTTTCCCACCGAATTGCCGGAAGCACACGCAATTGCGCCGGAATCTGACGAATCGGTGTGCAACTTCGCGCGAGCGGGCGCGACCGCCTAGCCGAACCGCGCTTCGAGCGCGCGCCGGTCGACCTTGCCGGGACCGCGGAGGGGGAGGGCGCCGACGAGGTGGAGTTCGCGGGGGGCGGCGGTGGTGTCGAGGGTGCGTTCGACGAACGTGCGGAGTTCGGCGAGTGTCGGTGCGGTGCCGGATTCGGCGACGACGACGGCGGCGACGCGGCGCCCCAGCCGCTCGTCGGGGAGGCCGATGACCGCGCATTCCCGGACCGCGGGGTGGGCGACGAGGGCCGCCTCGACCACTTGCGGGACGACGGTGAGTCCGCCGGTGGAGATGGCTTCGTCGAGTCGGCCGGAGATGGCGAGGACGCCGTCGGTGACGGTGCCGGCGTCGTCGGTGCGGAACCAGCCGGGTTCGGCGAAGGCCGGATGGTCGGGGAGGCCGCGGTATCCGGACGCCAGCATGGGGCCGCCGAGGAGGACGCGGCCGTCACCGTCGATTCTCAGTCGGGCGCCGTCGAGGGGCACCCCGTCGTACACGCAACCACCGCACGTCTCGCTCATGCCATACGTACGGGCGACGGTGATCCCGGCGTCGACGGCGCGACGCAGAACCGGGGCGGGGGTGGCGGCGCCACCGAGGAGGACGGCGTCGAGCGCGGCCAGCGACGCCACGGCTTCGGGGTGGTCGAGCGCCTTGACCAGCTGAGTCGGGACGAGGGAGGTGTAGCGCCGGGGGCCGGACATCGACTCGACCGCGGCGGGCAGCGCGCCGGGGTCGAAGCCGTCGGACACGTCGATCACCACCGGGTCGGTGCCCGCGAGGACGCTGCGCAGCAACACCTGCATGCCCGCGATGTGGTGGGCGGGAAGGGTCAGCAGCCAGGCGCCCGGGCCGCCGAGCCGCGCGTGCGTCGCCTCACCGCTGGCGCGAAGGGCCGCCGCGGAGAGCATCGCCCCCTTCGGCACGCCCGTCGTCCCGGACGTCGCGACCACGAGTGCGACACCGTCGTCGATCGGGTCCCCGGGCCGCAGGGCGTCCGTCAACCGCCGGGTCTCCCGCTCGTCCGCGGCGGGCACGGGAAGCGCGGCGGGCGCGGTCCCGTCGAGGACCGTTGACAGCTGCGGCAGGATCCCGAGAACCCCGGCGCCGGGGGGGACTGGCAGGACCCGCAGTTCGCTCACTGTGCAGGCCCGGCAAGCGGCCAGCCGCCTGCGGTGAGGTTGCTGCGCACCCGGTCGACGTCCGATTCCAGTGGCAACTCGTCGGTGACCTTCGTGATGAGCACCTGGATGTCGGTCTTCTCGATGGGCAGGTCGCCCTCCTCGACGAGGGCGTCGGCGACGGCGTCCACCTCGTCTTCCGACAGGCGGCGGGTGAGCAGCGCGAACAACGGAATGTAGTCCTGCTCGGGCACGCCGTTCGGGTAGCCGGCGCGCAGCCAGCCGATGATGGAGGAGAGGAACGGTGGAAGGCTCATGGCTAGCCTGCGTCGCGGGTTTCTTCCGCGTCGTCGGAGCCTTCGCCGTTCTCGGCGTCGGTACCGACCGGCCAGCCCCCGGCCTCGAGGTTCTCCGTCACCCGCGCGACGTCCTCCTCGGACGGCTCCTCGTGGGTGATCTCGCTGATGAGGCGGCGGATGTTGTCGTAGTCGACGTGGCGTTGCGGCGTCTCGTGAGCGGTTTCGATCGACAGCGCGACGACCTGTTCGATCTCCTCGTCGGTGAGACGGCGACGCAGCACGGCCAGCAACGCGAAATGGTCCTTCGCCGGGACTCCCTCGGGGTACCCGGCGCGGAGCCAGTCGAGCACGGAGCTAAGTGAGTTCTTTGGCACGCGTTCGGCCTCTTTCGTCGATGGAACGGGGACTCGTGGTCGCCGCTCAGAAGATGTGGATACCGAAGCTGGTGGCCAGGAAGTCCTTCATCAACAGAAGTATCCCAGTGATGATCGCGATCAGCACCACGGCGAAGCAGGCATAGGCGCCGATCCGGGCTGCGACGGTCGGCTGCGAGGTTCCCTCGGCGGTGTCGGCGCCGCCGAGTGACCGCAGTCCGAGCGCGAAGATCGCGGGCAGGCCGGCGCCGAACAGCAGACCGACGAGGACGACCTGCCAGAGCGACTGAATGGTGGTGGTCAGCAGTGTCATGGCAGACCCCTCAGCGGTTCGTGGCGGGACTGGCGGAGTCCGCGGTCTCGGCCACGCCCGGTTCGGGACGGTCGGTGGGTTCGGTGGCGGCACCGGGGGCGTCGCCGGACTCCCATTCGGCGTTCACGTTGCCGGACGTCACCGGTTGCAGGCGGGAGCGCAGGTACATGAATCCGGCGAGCAGGATAAGCGCGGCGAACACAACGAGAACGCCTGGCAGACCGCCGATCAGGTGGGCGATGACCCAGCACACCGCGCCGACGATCGCCGCCGACGGCAGCGTGACCAGCCACGCCACGGCCATGCGTCCCGCGATGCCCCAGCGGACCTCGGCGCCCTTGCGTCCGAGTCCGGTGCCGAGGATGGATCCGGTCGCGACGTGGGTGGTGGACAGCGGCAGCCCGAGGTGGCTGGACGTGAGGATGATGGCGGCGGACGAGGACTCCGCGGCCATCCCCTGGGGAGCGGCGATCTCCACGAGTCCCTTGCCGAGGGTGCGGATGATGCGCCAGCCGCCGAGGTACGTGCCGAGGGCGATGGCGATCGCGCAACTGAGCTTCACCCAGAACGGCATCTCGTCGTCGGCGGACAGGCTTCCGTGCGCGACCAGTGCGAGGAAGATCACGCCCATCGTCTTCTGGGCGTCGTTGGTTCCATGGGCCAGCGACACCAGGGAGGCGGATCCGATCTGGCCGATCCGGAACCCGTGCTCTTTGGTGCCCTCCGGCACGCCCGAGGTGATCCGGTAGATCAGCTTGGTGCCCGCGGTGGCGACCAGCGCCGCGACCACGGGGGCGAGGACGGCGGGAACGACGACTTTGCTGAGCACGCCGCCCCACTCGACACCGCTCATGCCGATGGACGCGATGGCCGCACCGATCAGACCGCCGAACAGTGCGTGCGAAGAGCTGGACGGCAGGCCGAGCAGCCACGTCGCCAGATTCCAGATGATGCCACCGACCAGGCCCGCGAACACGATGAGCAGCAGATCCTCGCCGCCCACTTCTCCCAGGTTCACCACGCCCTTGGCGACTGTCGCCGCAACCTCCACGGACAGGAACGCGCCGACGAGATTCAACGATGCGGAGAGCGCTACAGCGACCTTGGGTCGCAGAGCTCCCGTCGCGATCGAGGTGGCCATTGCATTGCCGGTGTCGTGAAAGCCGTTCGTGAAATCGAAAGCGAGGGCGGTGACGACTACCACCAGGAGAACTACGAGCTCTGCGGTCACACCCAGATTGTGCGGATTTCAACCGAAAAAGTACAGCTGACGTCTGGTGTACCGGATCACTCCTGCGTATGGCCTTCCGTCAGTTCTCATCCTTCGGACGGGAGTCGCGGCGGATGGGGTGATCCTCCGGGATCTGCACCAGCACGATCGGGATGCCGTCGGGGTCCGCGATCCACAATTCGAACAGCCCCCACGGTTCCTGCCGGGCCTCGCGGTCGATCTTCACCCCGGCGAGGACCAGCTCGGTCTGGACCGCGGTGAGGTCGCGAACCTGCAGCCACAGGGCGCCGTCGAAGGACGTCGACTCGCCCGTTCCGCCGTGCGCGGCAACCTCGATCAGGCCCTGACCGGCGAAGAACACGGTGCCCCCGGGGTATTCGCGGGCGATGGCCAGCCCGAGGATGTCGCGGTAGAAGCTCAGCGTCGTCGCGTAGTCGCGCGGCCGCAGAATCGTCCTGCTGCTGAGGATTTCCACCCGTCACCCTCCTTCGCCGGGCCGGGCTTCGTGTCCCGTCCGGCCGTGTGTGCGTCGGTCTTCCTTCATTTCGGCCTCGAACAGGTGCCGCCGTCCGTCCGCGAGTTCGTGACGTGCGCCACGTTCGTGCTCGCGCAGTGGCGACCAGTACTGGTCGTCGAACTCCTCGACGATCTGGAACGTCCACCGGCCCTCGACGACGTTGCGACCGACGAGCTCGGACTGCACCCGGTCCGCGACGTCGGCGTGACCCGCGTCCCGCAGTGCGTCGACGGCCTCACCGAGCTGGAGATCGGCGTGGCCGATCAGCTGATGGAACGAGTAGAGGTGCCCGCGGGCGCGTTCGACTGTTTCGAGGGCCTCGGACAACTTCCCGAGCGCGGCGACGGTGTCGTCGCTCACACCGGGCGGACGGCGGTGTTCCGGCGCGGGGAGCTCGCGGTCGATGCTCATGTGGGTCAGTGTGCCCGAATCGAGGACGCCGCGCGCCCTCTCCTGCCGACGCGGCGAATCCGGGCGCGTAATTCACCCTCCGAGGGTCTACTCCCGCGTGTTCTCCCGGTGCTGCACTGGATTGACAGTTGTGGACGACGAGGGGATTGGGCCATGAGTTCGAGCGTGACAGGGAAGCCGATACCGGGTGGCGAGTCGTTGCCGTTTCCGCCGACGCCGTCGGGAAGCATCGCGGGCAGGACCATGCAGGAGTCGGTCTACAGCCCGAGTCCGAAGGAACGGCGGCTCCCCGACGACGCCCCGAACATTCTGATCGTCCTCATCGACGACGCCGGGCCGGGTCTGCCGAGCGGACTCGGAGGTGAGGTGAACACCCCGACGCTCGACGCGATGCTGCAGAACGGCGTCGGCTACAACCGATTCCATACGACCGCAATGTGTTCGCCGACCCGCGCGTCGCTGCTGACCGGACGCAACCATCACCGTGTCGGGAACGGGCAGATCGCGGAGCTGGCCAACGACTGGGACGGCTACTCCGGCCACATCCCGCGGTCGAGTGCGACGGGGGCCGAGGTGCTGCGCCAGTACGGGTACAGCACCGCCGCATTCGGGAAATGGCACAACACTCCCGCCGAGGAGACCACCGCCGCCGGTCCGTTCGACAACTGGCCGACCGGTCTCGGGTTCGAGTACTTCTACGGCTTCCTCGCCGGCGAGGCGTCGCAGTACGAGCCGAACCTGGTGCGGAACACGACGGTGGTGCTGCCCCCGAAGACCCCGGAGGAGGGCTACCACCTCAGCGAGGATCTCGCGGACGACGCGATCGGCTGGTTGCGCAGGCACAAGGCGTTCGAGGCGGACAAGCCGTTCTTCATGTACTGGGCCAGCGGCTGCCTGCACGGACCGCACCACATCATGAAACCGTGGGCCGACAAGTACGCCGGGAAATTCGACGACGGCTGGGACGCCTACCGGGAGCGGGTCTTCACGAGGGCGAAGGAGAAGGGCTGGATTCCCCCGGAGGCGGAGCTGACCGACCGCGACCCCACCATGGCGGCGTGGGACGACATTCCGGAGGACGAGAAACCGTTCCAGCGCAGACTGATGGAGGTGGCCGCCGGGTACGCCGAGCACTGTGACGTCCAGGTGGGCAGGCTGTTCGACGAATTGGACCGGCTGGGGTACCGGGACGACACCCTGGTCCTGTACATCTGGGGCGACAACGGCTCCTCCGGTGAGGGCCAGAACGGCACGATCAGCGAACTGTTGGCGCAGAACGGCATTCCGACCACGCCGGCGCAGCACATCGCGGCGCTCGAGGAACTCGGTGGGCTCGACGTCCTGGGGTCGCCGAAGACCGACAACATGTATCACGCGGGCTGGGCGTGGGCGGGCAGCGCACCGTACAAGGGGATGAAGCTGCTGGCCTCCCATCTCGGTGGCACCCGCAACCCGATGGTCGCCCGGTGGCCTGCGAAGGTGACTCCGGACCCGTTGCCCCGCACGCATTTCCTGCACTGCAACGACGTGATGCCGACGCTGTTCGACATCGTCGGGATCACTCCGCCGCGGACGGTGAACGGTGTTCCGCAGGACCCGATCGACGGTGCGGGTTTCGCGCAGACCCTGGTCGACCGCGATGCCACGGGTGGGAAGCTCACCCAATACTTCGAGATCATGGGCAGCCGGGCGATCTACCACGACGGCTGGATGGCGTCCGCGTTCGGTCCGCGCGCACCGTGGGCGGTGGGTATGCCGGGCGGCATCCGCGACTGGAGCCCGGACGACGACGTGTGGGAGCTCTACAACCTCGACGAGGACTGGACCCAGAACCGGGATCTCGCCGAGCAGTACCCAGAGAAGCTGGCGCAACTGCGGGAACTGTTCGTGATCGAGGCGGCGAAGAACAACGTGCTCCCCATCGGCGGCGCGCTGTGGGTGGTCGCGCTGCATCCCGAGCAGCGGATCTCGACGCCGTACACGAGCTGGGAGTTCTCCGGTGACACGGTCCGCATGCCCGAGTTCTGCGCGCCCGCGCTGGGTAACAGGAACAACCGGGTCACCCTCGACCTCTCCGCGCCGGAGGATCCGAGCGGAGTGCTGTACGCACTGGGGAGCAACGCGGGTGGGCTCACGTGCTTCGTCGACGACGGCTGCCTCTGTTACGAGTACAACCTGTTCATCCTGATGCGCACGAAGATTCGGTCGACCGTTCCGCTTCCGCCGGGCACCCGGAAGGTGGAGGTGGTCACGGAGTTCGTGGAGGCGCGGCCCGGTGGCCCGCTGAACGTGCAGCTCTTCGTCGACGGCAGTGTCGTCGGGGAGGGGCAGGTGCCGGTGAGTGCGCCGTTGCTGTTCACAGCCAACGACTGCCTCGACGTCGGCACCTGCCTCGGTTCCCCCGTGTCGCTGGACTACTACGACAGGAAACCGTTCCCGTTCAACGGCACGATCGACCGCATGTCGGTCGAGTACACGTAGCGAGATGGGCTCTCAGAAGTACCAGGGGTAGGGCTTCCAGTCGGGTTCGCGCTTTTCGAGGAAGGAGTCGCGGCCCTCGACCGCCTCGTCGGTCATATATGCCATGCGGGTTGCCTCGCCGGCGAACAGTTGCTGCCCGACGAGGCCGTCGTCCTGCAGGTTGAACGCGTATTTGAGCATGCGCTGGGCCTGTGGGGACTTGCCGTTGATCTTGGTGGCCCAGTCGATCGCGACGTCTTCGAGTTCGGCGTGGTCGACGACCTTGTTGACGGCGCCCATCTGGTGCATTTCCTCGGCGGTGTACGTCTCGCCGAGGAAGAAGATCTCGCGGGCGAACTTCTGGCCGACCATCTTGGCGAGGTACGCGCTGCCGTATCCGCCGTCGAAGCTGCCGACGTCGGCGTCGGTCTGCTTGAACCGGGCGTGTTCGCGGCTGGCGAGCGTCAGGTCGCACACGACGTGCAGGCTGTGACCGCCGCCCGCGGCCCAGCCGTTGACGAGGCAGATGACGACCTTCGGCATGAAGCGGATCAGCCGCTGGACCTCGAGGATGTGGAGTCGCCCGGCGCGGGCCTTGTCGACCGTGTCCGCGGTTTCGCCGGCGCGGCCGGTCGTCGCGTCCTGCTCGGTGTACTGGTATCCGCTGCGTCCGCGGATGCGCTGGTCGCCGCCGGAGCAGAACGCCCAGCCTTCGTCCTTGGGGCTGGGACCGTTGCCGGTGAGCAGCACGGCGCCCACGTCGGACGTCATCCGGGCGTGGTCGAGGGCCCGGTACAGCTCGTCGACGGTGTGCGGGCGGAAGGCGTTGCGCACTTCGGGCCGGTCGAACGCCACCCGGACGATTCCCTGGGTGACATGCCGGTGATAGGTGATGTCGGTCAGGTTCTCGAAACCGGGAACCGGGCGCCAGTGCTGCGGGTTGAAAGTCACGGCTCCGAGGTTATCGGGTGCCGTTGGCGGGTGTCCGCGCGCGCAGGAGTTTGCCCGGGTTTACCGTGCAGGTATGAGCGAACAGGCTGCGGATGTCACCCGTCTCGACCACCAGGGCGACGACGAGTACGAGCACCACGGCGGGTTCCCCAAGTACGAGCCGGTAACGCCCGGCCCGGATTGGGCCCGGTTCGTCGACGGAATGCGCACGTTGCAGGACCTCGCGGTGTCCGTGGACGCCCCGGACGACGTTCTCGCCTCGGCCGCGGACCAGGTGGAGAAGCTGGCCGAACTGCTCGGGCCGCACGTCGCACCCGAGGGGCGGTCGCCGGCGGGCCGCACGATCGAACTGCCCGGCAGGGGGAGTCTCCTCCTGCCGCCGTGGAACATCGAGAAGTTCGGGCCGGACGGGGTGCGGAGCACCGGCATGTTCCGCCGCTACCACCTCGGTGGGAACGGCGCCGCGCACGGCGGCACGCTGCCGCTGCTGTTCGACGACCTGATGGGCATGATCGTCCATGCGTACGGCCGACCCATCAGCCGCACCGCGTACCTACACGTCGACTACCGCGCGATCACACCGCTGAACACCACACTTGCCATCGAAGGCAAGGTGGACCGCGTCGAGGGGCGCAAGACGTACATCACTGCCCGGCTGACGCACGGTGAGACACTCCTCGCGGAATGTGAGGCGCTCATGCTGGTGCTCCTGCCCGGGCAGCCCTGACCCGTGACCTCCCTGCCCTCCCTCGCGGAGGTCCTGGCCGACGCGGTCGTGGTGAGTCTGCCCATGCGCGTGCGGTTCCGCGGCATCACGACGCGAGAGGCGTTGCTGCTGCGCGGTCCCGCGGGATGGGGCGAATTCGCACCGTTTCCCGAGTACGCGGACGACGAGGCGGCGCACTGGCTGCAGTCGGCGATCGAGGATGCCTGGCTCGGGCCGCCGCCCGCGGTGCGAACGCGGGTGCCGATCAACGCGACCGTCCCCGCCGTCGACGCCGACCGGGTGCCCGAGGTGCTCGCGCGGTACCCCGGTGCGCGGACCGCGAAAGTGAAAGTGGCCGAAGGTGGTCAGACCCTCGACGACGACGTCGCCCGGGTGCGGGCCGTCCGCGAGCACGTCCCGAACGTGCGCATCGACGCCAATGGTGGCTGGTCGGTCGACGAGGCCGAGGCCGCGCTGCGGGCGCTGACTGCCGACGGTCCGCTCGAATACGCCGAGCAGCCGTGCGCGAGTGTGCCCGAGCTGGTGGAGGTCCGCAGGCGGATGCCCGACGTGCGGGTGGCCGCCGACGAGAGCATCCGGCGGGCCGAGGATCCGCTGAAGGTCGTGCGGGCAGGCGGCGCGGACGTGGCCGTCGTGAAGGTCGCCCCCCTCGGTGGGATGCGGCGACTGCTGTCGCTGGCCGAGGAGTTGTCCTCGCACGGTGTGCCGGTGGTCGTGTCGAGTGCCCTGGACACCGCCGTCGGCATCGCGGCCGGCGTCGCCGCTGCCGCGGCTCTCCCCGAATTGGAGTTCGCGTGTGGTCTGGGTACCGGGGGACTGTTCGAGGCGGACGTGGCCCGCTCCCGCGAACCGGTCGACGGCGAACTCGCCGTCGAGGCGGTGGCGCCCGACGCCGACCGTGTCACGGCTCTCGCCGCGTCGGAGGAGCGTTCACGCTGGTGGATCGAGCGGGCACGCCGGTGCCATGGCCTGCTCGAACAACGCGGCGGTCGGTTTTTCGTATAGTGTCTGGCCGGACCTGATCGCTCAGTCAATACGGAGGCATTGAAAGTGGTTGCAGCTCTGAACGAAACCCTGCTCGACGAGTCGCGCGTTCCTGCGGTCGTCGCAGACGTCCAGGCTCTCATCGACGCGGAGGTTTCGGACAAGTCGGGAGCCTCGGGACTGGCACTCAAGGGTGGATACGGCGCCGTCAAGAAGGTGGGACCGTCGATCGTGCCGGATGCCATCGAGGGTTTGCTGCCGGCATTCGTCACCAAGCTCGAGCCGTACTGGCAGGCGTTCACCGCCAGCGGTGAAGCCGGATTCTCCGAGTACCTGGTCGCGCGCAGCGACGAGGTCGCGGACTCGCTGCTCGGTGTGACCGACGAGCGCATCGAGGGCAGCGACCGCGGCGCTGTCAAGAAGGTGTACTCGACGCTGCGCCCGTCGGCGAAGAAGAATGTGATCGAGGCACTTCCGCGTCTGGGCGCTCTCGTCCAGAAGCACGCCAACTGAGAACCCAGGTGAGTGGGAAAGAGTGCCCCGGCACACTTTGCCACTCACCTGTGGTCAGTTGGCCGCGTGACCGAAGCGCCAGTACCCGGTGAACGAGATGTTCGACTTCGGGATGTGGCGTTCGTTCACGAGGTGACGCCGCAGCGCCGTCGCCATCTCGCTCTCGCCTGCGACGAACGTGTAGGAGGGGCCGGTGGGCAATTCCGCCTGCTTCACCGTGTTCAGTGCGAGCACCCCCGGACGGGCGCCGGCGTCCTCGCGGACCAGCCAGTGCACGTTCACGCCGTCACCCACCGGAACGTCCTGAGCGTCTTCGGCATCGGGAATCTCGACGAACACCTCGGCCCGCAGGTCCTGCGGCGCCGACCGCAGGATCCCGACGATCGCGGGAAGCGCGCTCTCGTCGCCGACGAGCAGTTGCCACTCAGCGTCCGGGGTCGGGTTGTAGATCAGGCCCTCGTCGAGGATCGCCACCTCGTCACCGGCCGCAGCAGCGTTCGCCCACGCCGACGCGGGACCGAGGTCGCCGTGCGAGGCGAAGTCGATGTCGATCTCGGTGGTGTCGCCGAACGTTCCCGACCCTGCGACGCGGAGTTCGCGGACCGTGTAGTTGCGCACCACCGGCCGGGTGTCCTTGGACATCAGCTTGTACTGGGCGTACCAGAGGTTGCTCGCGCTGGTCGGAAGCCGCAGCGTGCTCTGTCCCTGCTGGGGGATGAACATCCGGAACCACTGGTCGAAGCCCATGGGGCTGACGGAGTCGAGTTCCTCACCCGCGATGGTGACGCGGACGAAGTTCGGGCTGATCTGCTTGCCTGCGACTACTCGTGCGGACGCGATCCGGCGGCTCTGAGGTTTGACGAACTTGCTGCGCTGGGCCATGTCGGTGGTAGCTCCCCCGGTTGCGGTGCGGTTATCAGGTAAGCCTAACCAATCGATGTGTTATTCGGGGCGGTGCGGGCGGTCCAGCATCACGACCTTCGGCGGCAGACCCCACTCGTTACGGCCGAGGCGGCTGAGCGGAGCGAGTTCGGCGAAGTCCGGAAGCCCGTCGTCGGCGAGCGCCTCGGGACGCACCGCGATCGTGACGACGTCGCCCATCACCACGAACGAGTCACCGACCGGGGTCACCCCGTGCAGGGTGCATTCGATGGCGACCGGCGAACCCGCGACCCGGACCGGCCGGACCCGCTCGCTGGGCTCGGTCTCGATGCCCAGCGCGGCGAACTCGTCGACGTCGCTGTCGTAGGTGGCGGAACTGGCGTTGACGGCCGCCACCAGGGGTTCCGTCGCCAGGTTGATCACGAACTCACCCGTCGCCTCGATGTTCCGGAGGCTGTCCTTGCGGGTGACGGACGTGAACTGCACCACCGGCGGCTGCGTGCTGGACACCGAGAAGAAGCTGTACGGGGCCAGGTTGGCCACCCCGTCCGCCGAGACCGTGGACACCCACGCGATCGGTCGCGGCACCACCGAGGCGGTCAGCACCTGGTAGATGCGGCGTGGAGGAAGCTCGGCGGGATCGAAGACAGTGCGCATGCCCACATGGTGTCAGCGCCCGGGATGTGGCCGTGAACTCACCCGGCCAGGTCGCCGGACGCGGGTGCCGGAGGATCTGACACTCTTGATGGCGTGAACCCGTCCACTGCTCAAGCCACCGCGGTCGTCGACGAACTGGTCCGCGGGGGAGTACGCGAGGTCGTGCTCTGCCCGGGTTCGCGGAATGCGCCGCTGGCGTTCGCCCTGCAGGCCGCCGACCTCGAGGGCCGACTGCGTCTGCACATGCGCATCGACGAGCGCACCGCGGGATTCCTCGCACTCGGCCTGGCCGTGGCAGGCAAGCGTCCCGTCCCGATCGTCATGACGTCCGGCACCGCGGTCGCCAATCTCGGTCCCGCCGTCCTCGAGGCGAACTACGCCCGGGTGCCGCTGGTGGTGCTCAGCGCCAACCGCCCGTACGAGATGCTCGGCACCGGCGCCAACCAGACCATCGAGCAACTCGGCCTGTTCGGCAGCCAGGTGCGCGCGACCATCAGCCTCGGCCTGGCCGAGGACGACGCAGCGCAGAACAGCCAGTGGCGTTCGGCGGTCTGCCGGGTCCTCGCCGCCGCACGTGGCACGAGGTCGGGCAACGCCGGACCCGTGCACTTCGACATCCCGCTCCGGGAACCGCTCGTCCCCGACGTCCACGCGCAGGGCCCGGTCCCGCAGGGACGTCCGGGTGGGGCGGCGTGGACCACCACCCAGCACGCGACGCTCGACGTGGCGATGGACCTCGACATCACCGCCGACACCATCGTGATCTCCGGGCACGGGTCGGCGCTGCGGCCGGAACTCGCCGGACTTCCGACGGTCGCCGAGCCGACCGCGCCCCTGCACGGCATCCCGGTGCATCCGATGGCGCTGCCGCAACTCAAGCCGCGGCAGGCCGTCATCACCGGACGTCCCACCCTCCACCGGTCCGTGTCGAAGGTCCTCGCCGATCCGGCGGTGGCCGTCTACGCGCTCACCACCGGCCCCCGCTGGCCCGACGTGTCCGGGAACGTGCTGGCCACCGGAACCCGCGCCGTGGTGACCGGTGAACCCGACCGGGCCTGGATCAACCGGTGCCGCACACTGTCCGAACACACCGACAAGGCGGTGCGCGCGCAACTCGCCGCCCACCCGAAGGCGACGGGACTCCACGTGGCGGCCGCCGTCATGGACGCCCTGACCGACGGCGACCAGTTGCTGCTCGGCGCGTCCAACCCCGTCCGGGACGCCGCGCTGGTCAGCTATCCGGCGCCGAAGGTTCGGGTGCTGTCCAACCGGGGCGTCGCCGGCATCGACGGCACCGTGTCCGCCGCCGTCGGGGCGGCCCTCGCCTACGAGGAGGGGCGCACGGTGGCTCTGCTCGGCGACCTCACGTTCCTGCACGACGCGTCCGGGCTGCTCATCGGCTCGGGCGAACCGAGGCCCCGGGACCTGACGATCGTCGTCGCCAACGACGACGGCGGCGGCATCTTCGAATTGCTCGAACAGGGCGATCCCCAGTACGCCGGGGTGTTCGAGCGGGTCTTCGGCACTCCGCACGGGATGGATCTCGCCGCGCTCTGCGCCGCCTACCGGGTGGAGCACCACCTGGTGGGTCTGGGTGAGCTGTCGACGCGGCTGAGCACACCCGACGCGCCCGGCGCCCGCGGAATCCGGGTGCTCGAGGTGACCACCGAACGCTCCGGGCTGCGCGAGTTGCATGCCGCGGTGCGGGCACAACTGTGAATGCGCGGGTGACGGGGCGGGTCCGGCGCGGGGTGCTGGTGGCGGCGATCGGTATCTCCGTCCTGGCCGTGCTCCTCGTCCTCGCTGCCTGGCGCAACGACCACACGATCCAATCCGACCGCGGCGTGGCCACGGCGGAGGTGCTGTCGGCGGGGTCGTTGCGGTCGGCCATCAGCTTCGTCACCCCGGACGGCGTGACGCACAACCCCGAACTCGGTGTGCTGTATCCGACCAACCTCACGGTGGGTCAGCGGATCGACGTCGAGTACGCGCGCAGCGACCCCGACCTGGTACGGGTGTCCGGGCGCGACGCCAGCGTGGCCGTGATCCCCGCCGGTTCGCTGATCGTGGTGACATGGCTGATCGCGGGACCGGTGCTCTGGTATCTCCGGCGCCGGGAGATCTCGGCGGAATCGGCGCCGGCCGCGTCATCCTGAATTTCCCGGAACTTCGCGCGACAGTCACGTCGATCTCGCTGCTGTGACCACGAGCACTGCCACGCTGAGTGCGTGAGAGTAGCCATCGTCGCGGAATCGTTTCTTCCCAACATGAACGGTGTGACCAACTCGGTGCTGCGGGTTCTCGACCATCTGCAGCGCACCGGACACCAGGCGATGGTCGTCGCCCCGGACACGGTCGGATCGCAGGCGCCTGCGCCGGCCGAACACGACGGTGTGCCCGTCCACCGGGTGCCCGCGGTGATGGTTCCGAAGGTCAGTTCGCTCCCAGTGGGTCTGCCGCAGCCCGGACTCACTGCCGCCCTGCGGGCGTTCGACCCCGACGTCGTGCATCTGGCGTCGCCGTTCCTCCTCGGGGCGGGCGGGCTCGGTGCCGCGCACCGGCTCGACGTCCCCACGGTCGCGGTGTACCAGACGGACGTGGCGGGGTTCGCCGAAAGCTACGGCCTCGGCATCACGAGCCGGGCGGCGTGGGCCTGGACGCGGCGCATCCACCGGGGCTGCACGCGCACCCTCGCCCCGTCCACGTCGGCGGTCGAGGCCCTCGCCGAGCAGCGGATTCCGAGGGTCCACCGCTGGGCGCGCGGGGTGGAGACCACTCGATTCGCACCGTCCCGCCGCAGCACCGGCCTGCGCGACTCCTGGCTGGCCGGCTCCGACCGGCTGGTCGTCGGTTTCGTGGGCAGGCTCGCGCCCGAGAAACACGTCGAGCGGCTCGCCGCGCTGGCGGGCGATCAGCGGGTGCGGCTGGTGATCGTCGGCGACGGACCCGAGCGGAGCCGCCTGCAGCGGTTGATGCCCGACGCCGTCTTCACCGGCCAACTCGGTGGTGCGGAACTCGCCGAGGCGTACGCGAGCCTGGACGTCTTCGTCCATCCCGGCGAGCACGAGACGTTCTGCCAGGCGGTGCAGGAGGCCCTGTCCAGCGGGGTGCCGGTCATCGGACCGGACGCCGGCGGACCCCGCGATCTGGTCGCGCACTGCCGCAACGGCTACCTGCTTCCGGTCGACCGGTTCGGCGAACTGCTGCCGAGCGCCGTCGACGCGCTGCGGGACCGGCGCATGCGGGCCCGCTTCGGGGAGGCAGCCCGACAGTCGGTGCTGCACCGCACATGGCCCGCGATCTGCGACGAGCTGCTGGGCCACTACGCGGCGGTCGCAGGCGGTCAGGGCTTTCGCGAAACCCGAGCCGCCTGACCGGCGGCTCGGCGTCGGCGGGGAATTCGAGCGACCGGCTCGTCGTTGCCCGGGGTATGGCGAAGTACAAGACTGTCAATCCCGCGACCGGTGAAACCGTCCGGGAATTCGAGACCTTGGACGATGCAGGAGTGGAGTCCGCGCTCGCACGCGCCCACAGCGGATACCTGAGCTGGCGGACGACCCCCGCCGAGGAACGAGCACGAATTCTGGGCCGCACCGCGGACCTCTACGCCGAGCGCGAGGACGAACTGGCGCGGATGATCGCCCTCGAGATGGGCAAGCCCATCCGGGAAGCGAAAGGCGAGGTCAAGCTGTCCTCGGCGATCTACCGCTACTACGCCGACAACGGTCCCGCATTGCTGGAGGCCGAACGGCTCGACGTGCCCGGCGCCGACGAATCCGTCGTCTACCGCAGGCCGATCGGTGCGCTCGTCGGCGTGATGCCGTGGAACTACCCGTACTACCAGGTCGCCCGCTTCGCGGCGCCGAACCTCGTGCTCGGCAACACCGTGCTGCTCAAGCACGCCCCGAACTGTCCGCAGTCGGCGCTGCTCATGGAGGAGATCTTCCGGCAGGCCGGCCTCCCGGAGGACGCGTACGTCAACGTGTTCGCCACCAACGAGCAGATCGCCGACATGATCGCGGATCCGCGCGTCCAGGGCGTCTCCCTCACCGGCAGTGAACGGGCCGGGATCAGCGTCGCCGAGACTGCCGGCCGCAACCTCAAGAAGGTCGTCCTCGAACTCGGCGGTTCCGACGTGTTCGTCGTACTCGACACCGACGACATGGACGCCACCGTCAAGACGGCGACCCGGGCCCGCCTGTCCAACGCCGGCCAGGCCTGCAACTCGCCGAAACGGTTCATCGTGACGGAACCGAACTACGACGAGTTCGTCGCGAAACTCGCCGAGTCGTTCAAGGCCACACCGACGGGCGATCCGCTCGACGCCAAGACCGTCCTCGGGCCGCTGTCCTCGCAGACCGCCGCGGATTCGCTGATCGAGCAGATCGAGGACGCTGTCGCCAAGGGCGCGACGCTCCTCGCGGGCGGCAAGAAGATCGACGGCCCCGGCTCGTACGTCGAACCGACGCTGCTCGTCGACGTGACTCCCGAGATGCGCGCGTACAGCGAGGAACTGTTCGGGCCGGTCGGCGTCGTCTACAAGGTCGCGACCGCCGACGAGGCCGTCGAACTCGCCAACTCCTCCGCGTACGGGCTCAGCGGGTCGGTGTGGAGCACCGACCTCGACGGGGCCCGCGACGTGGCCGACCGTCTCGACGTAGGCATGGCGTACGTCAACGAGCACGGGACGACGCTCCCCGGGTTGCCGTTCGGCGGCGTCAAACGCTCCGGCGTCGGCCGCGAACTCGGTCCGTGGGGGATGGACGAGTTCGTCAACAAGAAGCTGGTCCGCGTCTCGAAGAAGTGACCGCCTCGCCACCGTGCCCGGCGCCGACGCCGGCGCCGGACACGGTTGGTAGCGTTTCGGGCGTGGCAACTACACACGGTTCGCGGGCGTCGCTCGAAAAGGATCCGCACGAGGTCGCGTCGATGTTCGACGGCGTCGCGAAGCGCTACGACCTCACCAACACGATCCTGTCGTTCGGTCAGGATCGCAGTTGGCGCAAGGCGACGCGGTCGGCTCTCGCCCTGAAGCCGGGGGAGCGGGTCCTCGACCTCGCCGCCGGGACCGGGGTGTCGACCGTCGAACTCGGACGGTCGGGCGCCTGGTGTGTGGCCACCGACTTCTCCAAGGGGATGCTGCAGGCAGGCAGTGGCCGCCGGGTGCCGATGGTCGCCGGCGACGCGATGCACCTGCCCTACGCCGACGCCGTGTTCGACGCCGCCACCATCTCCTTCGGGCTGCGCAACGTCTCCGACTTCGACGCCGGTCTCCGCGAGATCGCCCGGGTCACCAAGCCCGGTGGGCGCCTCGTCGTGAGCGAGTTCTCGACCCCGGTGTTCGGGCCGTTCCGCACGGTCTACATGGAGTACCTGATGAAGGCGCTGCCGCGGGTCGCGCGCGCCGTCAGCAGCAACCCCGACGCCTACGTGTACCTCGCCGAATCCATCCGTGCCTGGCCCACCCAGCAGGAACTCGCTCAGCGCATCGAGGCGGCCGGGTGGCGGAACGTGCAGTGGCGCAACCTCACCGGCGGGGTGGTCGCCCTGCACCGCGCCACCCGCTGACCGTCAGCCGAACAGCGGTCGCGAGTCGACCTTCTGCGACACCCGACCGGACGCCCGCCACGCGCGGGCGGTGAGGTCGCTGTCCTCCTCGGTGACGAGGTTGCCCATGACACGCACCGCAACGGTCATCAGCGCCCGGGACCGCATCGCCACCGGGCCGGACGCGGGCAGGACCCGGGGCACGGTCAGCAGTCCGGCGAGCCGGCGCGCCACGGAGAACGCCCGGCCGTACCGCTCCCGCAGAATCGACGGCCACAGCAGCGTCAGGTCGTCGGCGTCGAGGATCTCCGCGACCAGGCGCCCGCCTTCGAGCCCGTAGTCGATGCCCTCGCCGTTCAGCGGATTCACGCACGCCGCCGCGTCGCCGATGATCGCCCAGTTCCGGCCCGCGATGTGCGACACCGCACCGCCCATCGGCAGCAACGCCGACGCGACGGCCCTCAGTTCCCCGTCCCAGTTCCACTCGTCGCGGCGCTGCGCCGTGTACAGGTCCAGAAGGGGACGCAGCGCGCCGGGAGCCGGACGTTTGGCGGTGGCCAGGGTGCCGACGCCGATGTTCACCTCACCGGTGCCCAGGGGGAACACCCAGCCGTAGCCCGATTGCAGCGTCCCGGCGGCGTCCCGCAGTTCGAGGTGGGAGGTGATCCACGGGTCGGCGCTGCGGTCGGTGGCGATGTAGGCGCGGGCGGCCACACCGTATGCCGTGTCCCGGTGCCATTCGCGCCCCAGTTGCTTGCCGAGAGTCGAGCGGACGCCGTCGGCGACGATCAATGTCCGGCAGCCGACGGTGTGGGTCCCGTTGGACGTCTTCAGGGTCACCGACGTCACCCGGTCACCGCTCCGTTCGACGCCGATCGCCTTGGCGCCCTGCACCATGACGGCTCCGGCGTCGACGGCAGTCGCGCGGATCCGGTCGTCCAGCTCAGTGCGGGCCACGGCGCTGCCGACGGCCGGGAACGACCTGCCGGGCCACTCGAGTTCGAGCTCCTGCCCGAACCCGCTGAGTCTCAGCCCGCGATTGGTGCCCTTCGACCGCACCCAGTCGCCGAGGCCGAGATGATCGAGTTCGGCGACGGCGCGGGGGGTGAGTCCGTCGCCACACGTCTTGTCGCGTGGAAACACCGCCGCGTCGGCGAGGACCACGTCACGTCCCGCGCGCGCCGCCCAAGCGGCAGCCGAGGACCCGGCCGGACCAGCACCGATGACGAGGACGTCGGTGGCGGTGGGAAGCGGGGATCCCGCGGGCGACTGTTCTGCTGCGACCACGCCTACATCCTGTCAGGCTTCGCTACACGACCGCGGCGAGGCCGACGGGCAGCGGAACCGCTAGGTTCACTACCGTGGTAGCCGAGCCGCCACCGACGGCGCGGAGCCGCGCCGTCACTGACGACAGGAATGGGTACTGAGAACGTGAGCACCGAGGGCGCAGCACACACCGCTGCCGACGCTGTAGTGGGCACTACGGTCGCCGGGATCGATCTCGGCGACCCGCAGCTCGCCGCCACGGTCCGTGAAGGACTGAAGCAAGTCGAGGAACTGCTGGTCAGTGAGCTCTCCGACGGGGAGGATTTCCTGACGGAGGCGGCGTTGCATCTCGCGAAAGCGGGAGGCAAGCGTTTCCGCCCCCTCTTCACGGTGCTCACCGCCCAGCTCGGACCCCAGGCCTCCGACCCGTCGGTGGTCACCGCGGCCACCGTCGTCGAACTGGTCCACCTCGCCACGCTGTACCACGACGACGTGATGGACGAGGCGTCGATGCGCCGCGGCGCGCCCAGCGCGAACTCGCGGTGGGGCAACAGCGTCGCCATCCTCGCCGGCGACTACCTGTTTGCCCACGCGTCGCGTCTCGTGTCGACCCTCGGACCCGAGGCGGTGCGCATCATCGCCGAGACGTTCGCCGAACTCGTGACCGGCCAGATGCGCGAGACGATCGGGCTCCGCGGCGAGCAGGACCCCATCGAGCACTATCTCAAGGTGGTCTGGGAGAAGACCGGATCGCTGATCGCGGCGTGCGGGCGCTTCGGCGGCACGTTCTCCGGTGCGGACGCCGATCACGTGAAGCGGCTCGAACGGCTCGGTGACGCCGTGGGTACCGCCTTCCAGATCTCCGACGACATCATCGACATCTCCTCGGTCTCCGCCCAGTCCGGCAAGACCCCAGGAACCGACCTGCGCGAGGGCGTGCACACGCTGCCCGTCCTGTACGCGCTGCGCGACGAGGGTCCCGAGGCCGACCGCCTGCGTGTGCTCCTCGACGGTCCCGTCACCGACGACGAGGACGTCGCCGAGGCGCTCGCGCTCCTCGAACGCTCACCCGGCATGGCCGCCGCCAAGGCGAAGCTCGAGGAGTTCGCGGTCCAGGCCCGCGCGCAGCTCGCCGAACTGCCGCAGGGCCCGGCCAACGACGCCCTCGTGAAGCTCGTCGATTACACGATCGAGCGCGTCGGCTGAGCCGTATCGTCAGTACCCGGACTCGTCTTCATCCGATCTCGTTCGCCGAACGGGAACCGTCCCGCCACCGTGTTTCGTTGAATGATCAAGATCGCGAAACTCGGACGACCGTGATCGGGTGACAACGACAAGGAAGGCGTGACGTGCGCTACGCAAACGGGGCGAAGACTCTGGTTCTGTTGGTCGGCATGTCGGCGCTGATCGTGTTCATCGGTGCCCTGTTCCGCAACCCGACCATCCTGCTGCTGGCCATCGTGTTCGCGGTCGGCATGAACGCGTACGTGTTCTTCAACAGCGACAAGATGGCGCTCAAGGCCATGCATGCCCAGCCGATCACCGAGGTGCAGGCGCCGGTCATCTACCGCATCGTCCGGGAACTGGCGACCACCGCGCACCAGCCGATGCCGCGGCTCTACATCAGCCCCACCAGCGCGCCCAACGCGTTCGCCACCGGGCGCAGTCCCCGCCACGCGGCGGTCTGCTGCACCAGCGGCATCCTGCAGATCCTCGACGAGCGGGAACTCCGGGCCGTGCTCGGGCACGAGCTGTCGCACGTCTACAACCGCGACATCCTCATCTCGTCGGTCGCGGGCGCGATGGCCGCCGTCGTGTCGGGACTCGCGAACTTCGCCATGTTCGCCAACATGTTCGGCGGCCGCGGCGGGGGACAGGGCGCGAACCCGATCGCGCTGCTCCTGGTGTCGCTGCTCGGGCCCATCGCCGCCACCGTCGTCAAGCTCGCGGTGTCGCGGTCCCGGGAGTTCCAGGCCGACCAATCGGGCGCCGAACTCACCGGCGACCCCCTGGCGCTCGCGTCGGCGCTACGAAAGCTGGAACGTGGCACCCAAGCCGCGCCGCTGCCGCCGGAGCCTCAGCTCGCCGCACAGTCGCACCTGATGATCGCCAACCCGTTCCGCACCGGCGAGAAGATGAGCCGGATGTTCTCCACCCACCCGCCGATGGCCGAGCGGATCGAGCGCCTCGAGCGCATGGCAGGCAGATAGGCGGCTTCGCCGCCCGTGCGCCTTTTCGGTCGTTCCAGCAACCAGAAAGGCGCACGAGCACGGAGCGCCTACCGGTAGTTCACGAACTG
>NZ_WXYH01000298.1:0-77954 GCF_009872365.1 Rhodococcus sp. T7 | reverse complement strand
GATTCTCAGCAATCATTCGAATCCGAACGACGCACGAACTTTCAATGAGAATCCGAACTCTTCAACGAGAAGCTACAACAACAGACAAAATGGACATTCGCTGCCCAGTACCTATCGTGTCCTGACTCGGTGAAGGTGGCGACGACTCAGTGAATCTGGCGAGTGTGGCGGTCTATCTGGCGGACGGCTCAGCGAACCTGCCGAATCCAAGGTGGTCACCCCAGCGATCGGGAATGAATCGAGGCACCGAGTTCCATGCTCGCCACGTTCTTTGAGTCCGAAGTCGCCGCGGCGACTGAATAGACCTGGCGAACAGCAGGTGCGGCCGCTGCGATCTCGCCAGATCCACTGAGTCAGGACATATCGCTCGACTGGGGAACGCACAACAGGGGACGTGTCAATCCCCCACCCCTCTTCAACGCCGGGGCGGTGGTCGAATCGCAGGTCGGCGATCCCGCATCGGACAACCCTGACCCGACGCACCGGAAGAGCGCATTCCGAACGACTCCAATGCAGCGCCCGGATCCGGGCGGGCAGCCGCAGCGAGCGTAACGATATGAAATGAATTAGCCGATACGATTTCCCCATGGGCGAGCGCAAGCCGGGTAGACCCCGGGAGTATCCGTCGGACGCCGACCGGGTTCGGGCCTGGCGCGCCAGGCAGAAGGAGAAGACCACCCAGGCCGCGCCGGACACCCCGGAGACACCGCCGGATCCGGCCGAGGCTGCGGCCACGCTCACTCAGGCCCTGCCGCTGCTACGGCAGGAAACCGGTGACGCCGTAGCGAAGCTGTCCGCGGTCGCCGACCGGATCACCAGCGCCGTCGACCGTCTCGGAGATCCCGCCGCCATCGATGCGCACCTGCGCCGCGCCCAGGTAACCGCGGACAAGGTGCGGGCCGACGCCGCCGCCGAACTCGAGCAGCTCCGCGACCAACTCGACACAGCGCTCGACGACCGAACCAATGCCGATGCCGCCGCCCAGGCCGCGGAGCGGACGGCAGAGGAATCCGCCGCCGAATTGGCCGACGCCCGGCGTCAGCACACCGAGCAGGTGCGCGCGCTGACGGCCGCCCACGAGGAGGAGATTGCCGAGCAGCATCGCCTCGTCGAATCCCTGCGTACCCGGGCGACCGAGCGCGAGAACGAGATCACCCTGGTCCGCAAGGAAGCGGACCGCGCCTCCGCTGCCGCCGCGGCGACGATCGACCGCCTCGAATCGGACCTCCACGACGCTCGATCCGCGGTGCAGTCCGAACGCGCCCGCGTGGACGAAGTCCGCGACGAACTCGCCACCACCAAAGCCGATCTCGCGACCGCCCTGGCGCAAGCAACTGCCGCCCGTGAACGAGCCGAAGAGCTACGTGCCGATCTCGCCGACGCTCGCAGCCGCGCATAGGCGAGAACGTCCCGCGGTGAGCGCCGGGTCCGGTAGCGGGGGCCCAGGGCCCGTGCTGTCCGGCTGCAGTGTTCGACGAGATCGACGCACAAGTGGTTACCCAGCCCGGAACATCCCCGTGCAGTCGAGTATTGATGCAGTGCAGCCGACTTCTGAGACTGACACCCAATACGGCGCTCACAGAGCAAGACTGTCTCAGAAACGTCCGACACCCACGAGCGGGCGACTCAGGGGCTGAGACGGGTTTCTGAGACACGTCACAGTTTGATAACTTTCGACTTCGGATTGACCGGTAGACCTCCCCCAACGTGCCGATCTGCTCGAGCAGCCCTCACTTGCGGCGTTAGCCCGACGGTGTCTCGCGTTTCGGTGTCTCGGAAATGACCATTTCTGGGGCACCTTCGATCCGAGAACTTCCTCCGCATGGGGCCCGGATGGGAACGCCGGACAGCCGTCGCGCCGGATTCGACGGACAGAGAGATAGCTCGCCAGAGTCCACCGAGACGACCACTCCGTCACGGGTGGTGAGATCCGTAGATCCGTAGATCCGCATGTCCGTCGATCCGTAGACGCTCACCTACAGACAGACCTTGGGTCACGTGTGTCTCACGACCCGGTGTATAAGAAATGGTCGAATCTGAGACTGTAGGACTCGTCAAAGCGGCCGGAGTCCAGGCGACCAGCTGCCTCCAAAAGGGGAGGGGCCCGCACCTGCCCTCTCTTCAAGCGGCGCCGACTGAACGACTTTGCTGCAGCGCAATGCTTCTGCGAAACTGATATTAGCGATCTTGCGACAAGAGTAATGTTTCGGAGGTACTGGACCGAAGGGAGTCAAGCTCAAGCTTTCGGGGTTTCTATATCCGAGAACATCCTATGTTCAGTCGATTATTTCGCAGCAGAGGTGTCAGCATGGATCTATCCCCAGTGCACCGTCGTCCTGGAGAATCTAACGAGGCTCTCAAAATTCGGGAGAAGTGGGCGTCGTACGCCAATAGTAAATGGTGCGATCAGGCCGCATTCGACAGAATTAGATCCATCTATTCATCTCCGCCCGACTGGAACATCGACGAGAATATTTCAATTTACGCCCGGTCCGCACTCTCTACTAATGAGATACTCAATAGCGGGAAGTACAACCCGGTTCCGTGGACTATCAGACGGGATCCGCCTAACGTCTTCAAGCCAACATGGGCGCAGACCCCACTACCTCCAGCGCCTTCCTACCTGGAACCTCGATTCTATGGATCGATGGCGCGTCCTCCGGACTTGATGAACACGACATCGAAATACATCCCTGCTTGGTCATTGCCAATAAAATACGAGCCAAGCATTGATTTGAGCACACGTGCACCTAACGAGAGCGTCCTCGAAGCCATCGCCGATCACGCCAGCTTGAATGCACGGCAAGCCGAACTGGCTAATTTCTTGATCGACCGCAGCGGTCCCACGGTAATTGACCCGTGGGATAGATCAGGTTGGGGACCTCCGAGATTCCAACAACAAGTGCTGCCAATGTCGTACGCAAGTGTCGGAAAGGCCATTAAACGCGGCGCACAGTTAGTCTGGGACAACAAGAAATGGGTGGCGAAAATCGGGAAACATATCCTCGGGCCCGTGGGGCTAGTGGGTGATGCCATTGATGCAGCAAGGTTTATAGCCTGGATGCACGGAGAAGGCGTCTTTGACAATGTAATTGTGGCGAATGCCCCGAGGCTTGAATATCAACCAGGCCCACAAAATTTTGTGTTCGTATGGCCGGATAAAACTAGCACATCCGTTCCACAGACATGGGTGCCGATACTAAGCTGACGCGCGCCATAGATAGTGCGTCGCGGAGTCGCACCTGGTCCTGAGGGGCAGCGATACCAAGAACCAGCAGATGAGGCGGACCCGACGGTCGTGACTACGTGAAGAGGTCTATTCGTAGAATACGATGGTTGGATGTTGACCGGGTACGCACGCTGTTCGTCGTCCGCGGACGACGAACAAGGCCAGCGTGATCAGCTGCGAGTGTTAGGCGTGGACGGCGAATCCATCTATGTGGATCACGGCCTGACGGGCACGGACAGGCCCCGACCAGGGTTGACTGCGGCCTTGTCGGCGTTGTCCGCGCGGGACACCCTGGTCGTTACCTCGCTGGATCGGCTGGCACGCTCGGTCGCCGATCTCAGCGCGATCGCCACCGATCTCCAGGCCCGCGATGTGCTGTTGATGTTCGACGGCACGGTCCACGACCCGCGGGATCCTATTGGGCGAACGGTGTTCGCGATGTTGTCGACCACCTTCGCCGAGTTCGAGTCCGGCCTGATTCGTCTGCGCACGATGGAGGGCAATGCCCGCCGTAAGGCTGCGGGCGGTTTCGCCGGCCGCAAGCCACTCCTCAACCCTGCGCAACAGTCGGAACTTTACGACCTGCACAACGCGGGGCATTCCGTCGTAGAGCTGACGAAGCGTTTCAATCTCAGCCAGCCAGGCCTGTACAAGTACCTCGCCCGCGAGAAGGCCCGACGGAACGCACCCACCTCCCCCGCCGACCACTGAGCAACGCCACCAGCTGGCATAAGGCGGCAAGTCAGCGCGGAGCGGTGTCGCGGCAGCACCGTCGGCCATTGGCACCCTGAGACACGCGCGCCAGCCTCGCGCGGACCGGGTCTGTGACTGTCCACTCGGTGTTAAGTAGGTCGTTATGGACACACCCAGCACCGAAACTGACCCTATGAGCACCGCGATCGCGAACCAGATGCGTATCCAGCGGATCATCCGGCGCTGGTCGCAGGACGACCTCGCGAAGGCGGCCGGTCTTGGTCGGTCGACCATTCTTCGACTCGAAACCACGAAGATTCCCATGAACATTCGGCACATGCAGGGGATCTCGACAGCGTTCGAGATGCCCTGGTTCGAGTTCCTGAAGCTGGTCAATGCCGAACTGGAGGGGTCCACCCAGAAGCGCGGCGACGGACTGCCCGCGTACTGACCCCGGACACGACAAGACCCCAACCCGCAGGGAAGGGCTGGGGTTCGGTTGGGTCCTATTAGCTGGTCAGGCGCTTTTCCATCGCGGCAATCAGCTTGCTGAGGGGGATCCCGAGCGCCTTCGCGATCAGGACCGCCTCCTCGACCGGTGTCACGCGGGTACCGCGGAGAATGCGCCCGATGGTCGGACCACTTATCCCGGTCATCTCCGCCAGCTGGGTGTTCGTCGTGATCCCGGCGTCGATCATCGCGTGAGCGACCACCTTCCCGAACTGCACGGAGATCTCACCCGGTTCGGTCGTCTTCTGGCCCATCAGGACACGGCGGCGAGGGTCGCCGCGTTCGGGAGTTCAGCCTGGTCACGGATCCACGCGGCCAGGTCGTCATGGTTCACGTAGCCGTCCGGATCCACCGGGGCCGGCCGACCGGACCGGCGGGCATCGAGGGTCACCTGGACGTAGTGGAACCGCTGCTCAGCGGTCATGTCGTCGCGGTGGAGGGGCTGGGGTTCGATACTGGTGTTGGTCATCGTTCGAGTCCTGTTCGTTCGGTGATCAGGTCGGGGTGGGCGCTACCGACGCCACCCCGACCGTCTTCTGGTGAGGCTATCCGGGCTGTGGGCCTCGTTTCAGTCGGCCTCATGTTCGTTTGCGCTGGGCTGCACGGAGGATCGGCGCGCGCCTACGCGGGTGCGCCCGCCGAGGAAACAGCGCGTGCAACACCGCCCACTGCGACTGCAACAGGCCGATCTCTGCCACCTCCGTGTGCAACGACGGTGTGCGCCTCCGGAAGGCTCTGCACGCCACCAACACAGGCTGTGCAACCAGCTCGTTCGAGCGAAACGGTGTCGCAGCGGCACCGATGCCGGCATCAGTTAACGCAATGCATGCATGAACTCACTCATGCATTCCGGTGTGGTCCGATGAGACTGTCGAGGTAGGCGACCTGGGATTCGAGGGCTGCGCGGATGTCGTCGATGTCGTTGCGTAGCGCGGAGGTCCGCTCGATTGAGTACTCGGCGCCGACGATGTCTTCGTAGAGTCGGTCGACGTCCGCTCCCCCGGTTGCCATCTCGGTGACGGCGTGGAGGTTGTGCACGCTCGTTGCGATAGGTGTCAGCGCGGCCTCGTAGGCGCGGAGTGCTGCGACTCGGTCGATGAGACCAGCCTCCGCCTTGGCAGCAACCACCTGCCGGCGTTCCCATTCGGCGCGTGCTCTGGCGAGGTTGTCGGTGATGTCGTTGTCCGGGACCGCTGGGGTGTTCGCGCGCAGGCTGAACAGGTCGTGTGCCGCGGCCGCGACCAGGTGTAGCTCGATGGTGAACCCGAGGACGGTTCGGTGGCCGTCGAGTAGCGGGTGCTTCCATGCGGCGTGGGAAACAACGCGTGCAACAACGTCCTCGGCGACTGCAACCAGGCGGATCTCGGGCCCCTCCTCCCGCAACGGCCAGTGCAACGACGTGTGCGCTTGTCGAAGCTCTGCACGCTGCCCGGTTGTCAGTTGCGGGTATCCGCAAGGGCGGCCCGTGACGCGGCGCCACCAACTCGGCTGTGCAACGATCTCGTTCGGGTCGATGATCACGTTCGAGAGGCCGGCGACCGCCGACTGTGTTGTTGCGGAGACGTGGGACCAGGCGATGACGGCCGTTGTACGCGGTGCACGTTGGGGGAAACGGAGTTGTTCGACCACCCACTCGCGGGCGACGTGCATCGCGTCGGTCAACTCGATCACCGTCTTTTCGCTGCGAAGGGATCAGGATGGTGCATCGCCCCGGAACGGCCTAACACTCGCGGAGAAACCGAAAGACCTCCAGCGGAGCTTTGCCACCCATTTCATCACGTGACAACAGCGTTGCTGGCCGGAGGAACTGCCGCCAACGTTGACGGCAGTTCGCTCCGGCCATGCAACGGGACATGTTTACGCGGGCTGTAGTTCTCGTGCGGGCCGGAAGTCGGTCTCGGTGTCGAACGGTTGCGGCAGTGGAGGCACGGAGAAGCCCTCGTCTTCCGCGGCGGCGACGAACGCCTTCCATCGTCTGCACACAGTGGATCGGTCCACGTTGATCTGCTGTGCAACGGTGACCTGCTTGAGGTGCGGTTCACGCACAAGCATTTCCGCAACCTCCTTCACCGGCTCGGGCAGCGCGCATTCCGTGAGGAACTGGGTGAGTCCTTCGTGGGTCTGCGGCCACCCGTTGCGGGTCCGCGGTACAACTGGTTCGTCCTGTTGCCTGGGCGGCTCAACGATGTTGACGTTTCCGGTTCGAGTGGCGCCGAGGTCAGCGGTTGCTTCGACCTGTTGCGCCACCGGTGCGGCTTCGGGTGCAGCCTCGTAGGTTGCCGGTGCGATGGATCCTGCTCGCTCGATAACCGGTGAGGGCTCGCCCGTAGGCCCCTGCAACGCGTGTGCACGCTCTTCACGGAAGGCACGCAACATCAGGGTCGACATGTGCATCAGTCCCAGCCACAGCAGCGGGAAGATCATCGCCATGCCTAACGCAGCGGGTGCCGGTTGCGGGATGAAGCCGAGATCCTCTCCCGCTGCAACACGAGCAGCGTTTCGCACTGCGAGCTGGTAGGCGTGGTAGCCGTTGCCAGCAACGCTCAGCCCCACAGCCCCCACGGCAAACGCCAGGCAATACCGACGGGACCAGCGGTGCCTCTCAGCTTTCAGCTCAACATAACCGAACGTTGCGGCAGCCTGCGCAATGTCGATTGCAACGGGTGCCATCCAGGAGAATCCGGGGCGTACGCCGATCTCAACGGCGAGCTGCCGGAGCGAATCGAACGACAGCGTGAAGGCGAGCGCGCCCATCCCCACTGCCATCAGGCCAACAGCGGTCAACGCGAGCGTGCTCGCCCGCAACGGTGGTGCATCCTGAGTTGTATCGTCTGCCATAGCTGGGAAACCTCCAGATTCCTGGTGAGGGGCCCGCCACACGGAGCTGCAACTCCCCGGCGGGCCCCGCTGCGTGTGCGGTCGACCGTTGCGTGTTTCCGCATCTGCGGCTGCGGTGGCCTGTGTGTCTAAGGGGGTCCGTCGGTGCGCGCCGGCAGGACTTCCCCGTATCCGCGTTTACGGATCCTCGTGTTTACGGATTTACGGATTTGCAACTAGAAACGGGTGCTGTGCAGGTCCTTCTTGACCTGCTCGCTCAGGTCGGGATCTGCAAGGAGTCTTTCCACGAGTGCAACAAGCACGTCCTGGGCCGTCACTCGGGCTACGCCGAGTTCTCTTGCTGCGGCGCGCTGCCAGTCCCCCAGCCGGTCATTCTGATCGGGCGAGAGATCGACGTTCTTACGGATGTCCTTCTGACGGGGAGCGATAACCGCGCGAACAGCAGCCTTACGGGGCTTGTCTTCTTGCACCCTCGTCACTGGGGCCGCCGCTACTGGCTCTTGATCCTCCCCCGGTTGGGGTTGCACCACCGCTTGCATTCGCGCACGCTCGGCACCCGCGCGGATCCGATCTTTTGCGGAAGTCATGCGATCTCCTTCTGCACTTCGAGGTCGAGGAGCTCGCTCACCGCATCCCCATAGGCCGAGTTGAGTGCATTCTCGATCGGCAACCCGAACGCCTGGGCGTAGCGCTCGAGGCGGCCAACAGTTGGCTTGAGAACAAGGTCACCTTCTTCTGCAACCGCTTCTCGATACCCCTCCGTCGAAGCCGCATTTGCAACGGTCCGGGTGAACAGGACCGCAAAGATCGGCGCGTCCCCATCCCGAAGTTCGGTGACTTCCACGAGCAATTGCCGCACCGCGGGAAGTCGGTTGTACTCCATCGGAGTCGGGGCCATCGGGCAGACTACGTGCGTTGCAAGTCGTGCAGCCGAGAGCACGATACTTCGCTGCTCCTTCATCGGCGGCGTGTCGATGACCACAGCGTCGTACTTGCCGTTCGCAATACCCGGCAGCTGCCTGTGCAAGTTCGGGACAGCCATGCCGATGACCGGGAAAGGCCATTCACCGAGACTCCCCCACTGCAGAAGTGACTCGTTCTCTCCGTCTGCGTCAACGGCGAGGACCTTGAGTCCCGATTCGTGGAGTGCGTGGGCGATGAAGGCGGCTGACGTGGTTTTCGAGGAACCACCCTTCAGATTCAGTGTTGTGATGACAAGCATGTCTCCCACTTCCGCATGTCCGCTCCTACGTGTTTCCGTATTTCCGTGTGTCCGCATGAATTTGCACTGGTAGACCCCGAATTTTGCGGGCGTACAAGCTGAGTCGCACGAACTGCAAGGTGCGTACTAGCGGATCTACGGAGGTCAGCGTACGCGGACTTCAGCATCTACTGATGGACTGACACGCGGAAAAACGGCTTTCCGTGTTTCCGCAAATCCGTATTTACGGATCAGCGTGGTACATCCGCGCACCCCACCTCGCACCGTCGCAGCAACGCTGACTCAAAGGCCCTGCGCAACGGTTGCGGAGCTGCACGACCCGGTTGCCGACGCTGCACGAAGACCTTGCATGATTGCGGCCCCAGGCCGGCCGGTGCAATTCACGTGCACCCGCTCCGCTTCTACGGATCTGCGGATCTACGGACTTGCGAAGGCAGGGGGCTCTCGTCGCGGTCAGTGCGGGCTTATGCGCCGACCACGGCCGTGGCAGTGCGATATCCGGCCGACCGACTCCCGCGGCTACCGGTTTGCGGATCTACGGACTTGCGGATCTACGGACTTGCGGATCTACGGTCAGCGTTTGCAGGAATATTCGCCCGCCGGCTGGCCCTGGCAGTGCTCGTTGCCCGTGGTGGGCGGTCGCGGCTCCGTTCCGACCTACGGAAATACGGATCTACTGACTTACGTCGTGGCCGCCGGGGGTGGATACCCCCGTGCGGTGCGGTTGCACGACTATGGTCGCGGCAGTGCACGACGGTCGGGTCGCTCCGCAAATACGGATCTGCGGATCTACGGACTTGCGGTCTGGGTGCAATCGCGGCCGCAAGGTCTGCGTCGGATCTCGGTCGAGCTTCCGGCAGGGGAATGGTGCTGCAATCCGACCGAGCTCGCCTGCACGACCGTTGCGGTCCGGAACGCAAGACTTGTCGCGCGTGCACTCTTGCCTCATCGTCCGCGTCTAATGATTCACGGATCTACGGACTTACGGAGTTACGTCAACCACCGTGCACGACACGCCTTCACGGTGCACGCACGCCTGGGTAGCGAGTGCGGTCGAGCCCAAACGGTACGTCTACGTATTTACTGATATGCGAATATACGGAATTACGGATCTCACGCCCAGTTCCATGTGCCGCAGTCGACCCCTGGGTAGGACTAGTCATCCCGTTTCGATGGGGGAGTGGGTGGGTTACGCCGGATCAGCATCGCCGCACCGTGCACATCTCCGCCGCCGCCGACAGCGTGTCGGGTTGCGAGTGAGCGAACCATTCGGCAGTGTGAAAGTAGGCCGGTTGCGGCGGGTCGGCCTTTCCTCCCCGTTGGGCGGACGGGGCGTGAGCATGGATGAAGAAGCCGGGCTCCATTGCCGCCGCACCTCTACCATTGCGCGCCGACGAGTTCCGCTACGTGATTCGGAGTAGTCGTTCGCCTGGCTCACCTACGACGACGCCTTGTGGGCGGCGCCTTGACCCACTCAACTCATGACCAGGAGCGCCCTCCTCGTAGCGAGTGTTAGGCCCCCGGATGCCCTTCCCAGCGTATTCGGGGACCTAACCCACAGTGCGCAGAAGGAGGAGTCACTCTTTCGCGATGCTCGCGGCGTAGCCGCTGGCCTAACGCGCGACGGTGGCCTGGGTCTTTCCGAGCACCGTGGTGTCGTCACACTTCACAACGAGATCGACGCGGATGCTGTCGTCTTCGACTTTCCCGACCTTGGCGGTGACGACGACTTTGGCGCCCGCTGATGCATCGACGACTACGGGGCGGGTGAAGCGGGTCTCGTAGCTTCGGATTCGTGTCGAGTCACCGCCGAGCCAGTCGATGACGGTTTGCAGGGCGAGCGCGCCGGTAAGCATGCCGTGGGCCAAGACTCCGGGAAGTCCGGCGTCTTTGGCGGCCTGGTCGCTGTAGTGGATGGAGTTGAAGTCTCCCGCTGCTCCTGCGTATCGGACCAGGCTTTCGCGAGTGATGAGATGAGTGTCCTCGGCGAGGATGTCGCCCTTGGCGAGTGTCTGTGCCTGGGTCATTGGGGTGCTCCGATCATCAGCGACGAGGTGATGGTGACGACGTGGTGACCGTCCCGGTCTCGGATCTCGCTTGTGGTGTTCATGATCGCGGCGTCGCCGCGTTCGGTGACGCCGGTCACCGTGAGGATCGTGGTGAGCTCGTCTCCTGCGACGATGTGTCGGCTGAAGTCGAGTTTCTCGGTTGTGTGAACGGCAACGTGCCGGGTGCGATCAATTCCCGTGTCGGGGTCGGTGATCAGGTGGTCCACCGCGCCGCCCTGCACGACTGTGGTGAAGGTCGGGGGAGCGACGACGTCGGCGTGGCCGGCCCGCTGAGCGGCCACCGGGTCGTGATGGATCGGGCTTGTGGCGGACACGGCGCGGGCGAACTCGCGGATCTTTTCGCGGCCGACTTGGTATGGATCCCCGGCAGTGAAGACTCGGCCTGGGAGCTCGGGATTCAGTAGAGACACGCCGGTCACCATATCTGCGCGGCGTGCTCGTCTCTCGGTATGTCCGCTCCTGGACAGGTGGACGCGGACTCGGCGGTTGGCGCTCATGATGTGCGGAACGTTCGCTTTTGCGCGCAGCGCTGGGCGATGGCGCGGGCGGCGGCCCGGCCGGGGCCGTCGAGATCGGCGATTGCTTGTGCCCGTTTGCGTTGGCCCTCCTCGACCATGGTTTTCGTTCGTTCGCTTTCTGCGGCCTGGGCCTCGGCTTCTTGGGCGTGAGCGATTGCGTCGAGGACGTGGGGTGGGAAGTCGAGATCGGTCTTGTTGAGGAGCCATTGCATGAACAGGATCGGGTGGTCGGGTGTGAGTCCGCGCCCGAGACGCCGGGCTTCCTCGTCCAGGAGTGCGTTGATGTCTCCTCCGGTGAACCCGTGGGCCGCGGCTGAGGCGAGAACGTTCGCCCACTGGTCCACCGACATTGGGCGTGCCCAGGCCGGAGATCGGCGGTCACGGAGCCACTGAGCGGCCAGCAATTGCCCCTTGCGGTCGATCGGTGGGCGCTTACGCCGGGGAGGCCTCTTCGTCCGGGCCGGTCGGCGCGAAGCGGCGGCGTTTTCCACAGCTTTTCCTGTAGAGATAACCCTCTTACGAGAGGGAAGAGACCAAAAGATTTCCCCGCTGGGGTGGGGTGCCATCTTGGTATGACCTGGGCGAACACAGGCTGAGTTATCCACAGGCTTGGGCGGGTGGAGCGCCCACACCGATGCCCATCCCCGGCTCTTGTCCTTTACGCCATGGGAGTCGTACCGCTCCTCCTTCGTACGGCGTCGACCTGCAAAGACCTCGGTGGCCACCCCGAGCAGCAGCAGGGTGGTACGGGCTCGCTGCACCGTCCGCTCCCCGAGCCCGGTACGAGTGACGACCGTCGAGACGGCAAGTCGCGACTCACGGCCAGTACGGAAGTCAGCAGCGGACGCCATCTCCGTGGCGATAGCGATCACGGTGCGGAGCGACACTCCACCTCCAGTGGCCGCGACCAGTATGGGACGGATCTCGGGATACCGGGCAGTGAAGATGGCCTTGACCACGGTGATCCAGTGCTCGCGACCAAGCCAGCAGGCGATGCCGGCGTAGGCGTCCTCCTCGAGTTCGAGGTGGATCGGGCCGCTCTTCCGGCGTATCTCGATCTGCCGGGTGATCGCGATACGCGCCTCAGGGCTGCGGGCACGCGAAAACCTCCCGGCGAGGGTTCGCTCGGTGACCGTTCGCGCCACACCCAGGCGAGGGCAGTGGGGCAGTCCGGTGCGATATCCGGAGGGCAGCGATCGAGTACGCGGACGATTCGTACACGCGATCGCATCGTTATGGACGACACGGGTGGTATTGAATACCGGCGCAAACAGACGCGCGGTATCATGAGAGCTGTCACGCACGACAGTTCCCTTCAGGGGAAGCGCAGTAGAGACGAGTTGGCGCTCGTCTCACTCGAACTCGGAACACCCTCGGCCCCGCCAGGTCGGGGGTTTTCCTAGTTTTGAGCTACTGCTGATTTGAGTATTGAGTTGCTGAGATCGCTCTCTCGAAGATCAGGCAGACAGCTGCAACACCTCCCGCACGCCCTCTCCGTCAGCGACGGCCTTCTCGGCGTTGTACGTGCCGTCGAAAATTGGCACGAGCAAATCCGCTGTGACCTCACCGTTCAGGTCAGTGCGGCCGACAAGCGTCGCAAGTACATCGGCTAGGAACTGCGACTCGGAGACTTCAGGGCCGACAACATTCATGGCTGCGCGCCGCCGGTTGAGCTCTTCGCGGCGGCGGTTGAGTTCTTGTCGAACAGCGGGCGGGACGCGCGTCAGGATCGCCTCACGGGGTCCCTTACTGGGTAGCGGCACAGTGCCCCCTTTCTCCGGGTCGATGGTGCGCACTTATCCTGTTACAGGAAGGTGCTCGGACCCCGCAGACACGCCGAACGAAATCGACTTTGTTGATTCTTTGTAGGTTTTTCGTACTCCCTGGCCCAGATTACTACGACCGTGCGGTTCGATATGGTTGCGCTTCGTGCCCTATGTCGTGCATCACCGTCAACTTCGGGGGAAGGACAGCCAATGCGTGTAGGGGGTAACCACACGAAACGCGTGGATGAGGTCCTCAGCCGGATCCCTTTGTCACCACCGTGGACAGTGCACGAGTTTTTGGCTTGGCTGGAGAAAGACACCGGCCGCCCGATTCGTCTGCTGCCGTATCCGGAGGGCACGGTGATCGGCAACCGCCGCTGTGGAGTCCTGTTCGGCCTGGCGGATGAGGACATCATCATGTACGACCCCAACCGCAGTGAGCGACATCAGCGGCAGACAATCTTCCATGAGGTCGGGCACGTCCTCTGCTGCCACAAAGGTGAGCCGTTCAGCCCCACCGACAGCCCGCTGACCAGCGGCATAGATCCGGATGCGATCAGGTACATGATGCGCCGGACGAGTTTTGACACCACCACCGAAGCCGAGGCGGAACTGCTCGGCACCAAGCTCGCTGTGCTCTCGCAGGGCAGCATCGCCGATGACGGCAGAGGACACTTCAACCGCATCATCTCGACGGTGGTCCAGTGAGCGAGGCCCCCCTTGCCGCCAGCGACCTGCTGATCAAAGAAGCGACGTCGGAGCTGCCGTACGCGTACAGCCTCGTTCTGCTTGCCACCATGGTTGTCGTCATTGTGGCGCGCAACATCTTCCTCGGTCGCCGTCAGGTCGATCGGCAGCTCACTCTGGCATTGGCGTGGTGGTTACTCGCCGCACTCTTGCGGGAGAGCTGGCTGCAGCAGATCTTGATGACCCACACCGCGCTGAGTCTCGGTGACATTCGTTTGATGACCCACACCGCGGCGCTATGCGCCGCGATCCCGTGCTTTCTGATGGTCCGATCGTGGGCATACCTGGAGAAGTTCGGGCCACGGATCATCTTGACCCTGTACGCCGGCCTCGCCGCCTTGTTGTCGGTAATGGCATGGGTGTCTTCGTCCGCGCGACGTGCCGACATCGCAATCGAGGAGCTCGAGGACTGGCACACCGCGCTGTACCACGTGCTGTACGCGACGCCGATGCCGATCGCCTTCGCCTTCGTCATTGCCGGGTGCATCAAGGTGCTACTCACAGAACGAACCCGCAGGAACGTGGCTATCACCTCAATCGCCATCGTGAGCTGCACGATCGCAGGGGTCGACCACCTCACGCGCGGTCTGAGCGCTGTGATGCTGGCGGTCGGATGGGAGAACTGGCTCACCGAGGCGCGCTCGGAGGCGAATGACCTGCTGTTCCTCCCCAGCATCACGCTGGTGTCCTTGCTCGCGGCGATGCCTGTCATCCCCGCAATTCGGGCGCGCCTGAATAGTGACCCGTCATCTCGCGCCGCCAGACGCTTGGAGCCGATGTGGCGGGTACTCATCACCGCCATGCCCGAGGTCACGCTCGACTCGACGGAAGGATCGGTGGGCATCGAGCGTGAGCATCGGATGCGGATCGAGTGTGAGGATGCGCTTTTGCAGTTGTTGCCGTGGATGCCGGCCACCGGACTAGAGGCGGAGCGCAGCCCTGCTGAGAGAGCCGAGGCGGTGGCCGATGCACTCGTTCGCTATCAGGCGTCAGCGCACCCCAGCCACCGCAACAGCGTTCATGCGCCGCCCCGGTGGCTCACAGATGAAGAGGAACTCCTGCGCGTCGCTGATGCCTGGACCATGACCCGCGGCGTTTAGCCGTTTCGAGCAGTATTGGAGAACTGGAAAGTGTCGACTGCCATTTCACAGGCGCCGAAGCGAATCCCACATCCCCCGAAGCGTATCCCGTTCATCGGAGACGTCTTGGGGATGGACCGGGACGCGCCCAACCAGAAGACGCTCGAGCGTTTCGGGGAACTGGGCCCGATCTACCGACGCACGATCATGGGCACTGATCTCACGTTCGTCGGTTCAGCTGAGCTTGCTGCCACTGTCTTCGACGAAGAGCATTGGGAGAAGTTCATCGGGCGACCGCTGGAGAATCTCCGCGCGATTGCCGCTGACGGCCTCTTCACGGCCTACAACTGGGAGTCGAACTGGGCGAAGGCCCATGAGGTTCTCATGCCCGGATTCACCAAAGAGGCGATGGTCTCCTATCACGGTGTCATGGCTGCGACCGTCGACGAGTTGTCCGCGAGCATCGAGCGACAAGGCGAGGCGTACATCCCGACTGTCGAGGAGATGGGCAAGCTCACCCTCGAGGTGATCGGACGGTGCGGATTCAACTACACATTCGACTCCTTCACCCAAGCACAGGAACACCCGTTCGTAGCTGCGATGAGCCGCACGCTGACCTACGCCCAGAAGGCCGGGATCCCGGTGCCCTTCGTCGGCAAGCTGCTGCGCCGGAAGGATGAGGAGCAGAACCGCAAGGACTACCAGCTACTCGTCGACACCGTCGACGACGTCATCGCGGAACGAATCAAGTCAGGGGAGCGCCGGCCTGACTTGCTCGATCACATGCTGCATTCGGACAGCGATGTCGCACTCGATCCCGAGAACATTCGGAATCAGGTTCTCACTTTCCTGATCGCCGGTCACGAAACCTCGGTCAATGCGCTCAGCTTCGCGCTGCACTTCATCGCGCAGAATCCCGATGTCGCCCGACGCATGCGTGAAGAGGCGAACGCGGTCTTCGGCGGTCGTGCCGCGGCATACGAGGACGTCGCCAAACTGCGCTATACCCGCCAGGTGATCAACGAATCTCTACGTCTGTGGCCGACGGCGCCGGGCTTCTTCCGAGCTGCGAAGCACGACACAACTGTCGGTGACTACGCCTTCTCGAAGGGTGAATGGGTCTTTGTGCTCCTGCTGGCGACTCAGCGAGATGCAGCATGGGGGCCTGACGCAGCGGAGTTCAATCCTGACCGGTTTGCGCCTGAGGCGAACCGCGGCCGCGCTCCCGAGTTGTTCAAGCCGTTCGGCACCGGCATTCGCTCGTGCATTGGACGTCAGTTTGCGCTGCACGAGATGGCATTGGCTCTCGCCACGCTCGTGCAGCGCTTCGACATCGAACCGGAACCGGGCTATGAACTCGTTGTTGAGGAGACTCTGACGCTGCGGCCGAAGAACCTGCGACTCAAGTTCAGCCGCGTGTAGCTTTCGCTTCGTCGTCACCGGTGAGCGGGATCGTCCTGATGTGGGCGATGAGGTCTTCCAGCTCATCTCGGGTCACGCTCGTCGCGCGTGCCTGGAAGTGCTCGATGCCCCGGTCCCGGATCTCGATCCAGAGACGAAGTCGCTGATCGATGTCGATGTCGAGTCCGGACCCGGGGCGTAGGTACGACCGGTCGACGCCCAATGCGTCGCAGAGGGCGTCGCCAACATCTGTCGGGAGTTGCTGCACGTCACCGGCTTCTACACGCTCGAGCAGCTCTACAGACACCGGGCGAGAGAGATTGCGCCCCGCCATCGTGGCGACCGCTTGCAAGGACAGGCGGGGCTCGTTGCGGTGGTGGTAGAAATCGCGCATCCGGTCGAGCTTCTGGCTCAGTGACGGGGAGAGGTGGGTCGTCATTTCGGCTTCTTCTCCTTGTTCTTGACCTGTTGCCATCGAGCTGTGAATTGGCGGTCCATCTCGGGGTCTATATCTTCCGTAGCGCGTCCTGTTAGCCATCGCATGTACAACAGGTCGATCTCGTCGGATTTGCTTGCTGAAACTGGCTTCCGGTCCAGGTAGTCGCCGATGAGCATCTCCACCATGAAGTCCCGTTGATCGCGATCCGGACCAACCTTCATTTCGAGCTGCGCAATCACCCAGGATCGCAGGATTCTGTCGACAAGGACGTCAAGTTCGGCACCAACTGCCGTCACGTCCTCACGCGTGATCGCGTCCTGTTTTGAGACATTCTCCAACCGCTTTGCCAGAGCTGACAGATCACTGACTAGCGATAGAGACATAGTCACCGAGTCTGGGCCCGCAGAGACAGCGCCTCCTCCCAAAGCGGGAGCCGAACCCGGAAGCTCTTCCAGCGGGACTGGATCGCCTCCGAGCAGAGTTCGGGCGGCCGACCCTTCTTTCCAGCGAAGTCCTGCGTCTAGGCGTCGCAGTGTCCGTGCGCTGGGTTCCTCAATCCCTCCACGCTCGATCTTTCCGGTCGTGACATCTGAGGGCCCGCCCGCCTCGGACAGCTGTTTGAGAGTCAAAGCGAGGGCTTTTCGCCTGTCGGCCACGAGTCGACCGAATCGCATCAACTCACTCTCCGCCATTTCGCTAACTCTACCGGTCAGCTGCAGCAGCAATTCACTTCGGTCAAGGCTCCGAGCTGCGTGTTCGTCGATCACCGCACCTCCCACCTTTCCGGCGACACGAAATACCGGTTAGACTTTTTCGCTTGTTTTTCGCTTGGTCTGCTTATACTATTCGTGTGCGCTCTAGTTTTGCACTCAAAGCCCGCAACTTCGTCCCACATCGGTGTTGGCCGATGGGCTCTGCGCGTGCCGGCTGGGCGCCAGAGAACGAGGGGAGACACCGATGACTGTTCACGTTCGGGTTGATCCATCCGGCCCGTCAGAGACGACCGCAATCGACGCCGACTCACAGCAACGCGTCATCCCGGCATCTCAACGGCGCCGGCCACACGTCGCAGTCGAGCATTGCGGTGGTCGTCAGCCCGGGCACACCTGCTACAGCCTCTACCTGCCGGGGTTTCCGACGTGCCCAGTAGGCCACGCGATGGTCCGCCACTCTCCGCCGCACATCTGCGTTCAACCGATCCTCTGATTCACCTGCCCGCGTCGAGGCACCTACCACCACTCTCACCTAAGGACTTTCGTCATGTTTCTGGTCTTCCTGATCACCCTCCTGTTCGGCCTCGGCGGCAACTTCCCGGGCTGGCCTGCCTGAACGTCTGCACCCAGGTCCTCCGCTCCCTGGCTTCTTTCGTAAGTGCCCTGTGGATCACTCTCATCGCCAACTACGAGTGACACCGCAATTTCCCCGGCAATGAATTGGCCCACAACGAGATTGAAGGGTTCCGAATGGAAAAGGTTCAGAGTTCTGGGAGCGGTACACCGCGCCCGGCTCGTCGGCTGGCCGCCTCAGCGGTCGTCGGCGCTGTCGCTGTGGCAGTGAGTGTCGGTGCGAATACCGTTCCTGCACACGCATCAACCAATTGGGTCGATCAGTTGGTGCAGGACTGCCCTGCATTGTTCGTCCTCGGAGGGCAGGGCACGGGCGAGTCTTCACCGGATGCTCCGGTGAAGGCCGACACGGGAATGCTCTCGAACATCATGTCGCCGCTGCTCGACCAGGCGCGACAGCTCGGTGTCGACGTCGACCGCGCCTACGTCCCGTATCCGGCGGCGTTCGGTGGTGCGGTGCCCGGCGGCAAGGAGTCGTACGCCGTGTCGGTCTCCACGGCAAAGGACAACCTCCAGACCGCGGCGGAGAAGGTCCTGGATTCGTGCCCGTCGACGAAGCTCGCGATCGCGGCCTACAGCCAGTTCGCCCACGCTGCCTCGGAGTGGCTCACAGAGGTGGGTGCCGGCAAGGTCAGCGGCGTTCCGGCATCGTCGATCGCATCGGCTGCGCTGTTCGGGTCCCCGACCCGCGCGGAGGGCGCCGGCATCTTCCCCGGGACTTCCCAGACCACTCCGTCCCCCGTCCCGGGGACCTCGGGTTCTGCGGTGAAGGCCCTTCCCGCGGTGACGGTCACGACGGCGACCGGGGCGGGGATCGGTCCGGTTGCCGACACCGCCTCCAGCTTCGGCGCATTGACCGGGCGGGTGTCGATGTGGTGCCAGACCGGTGACCTGGCCTGCGATGCCCCGCCGAAGGCTCCGATCGCGCGGGCTGTGGCGAACGTTGCGGGTCAGGCTGAGGTCGGCGGCGACCCGTTCGTCGCAGTGCAGACGATCGGACTTGCTCTCGCGTCGACCGCGTTCAACGTCGGGGTCGACGTGATCAACGAAGACATTCAGGTCCCGAAGAACTCACTCGAGAACCTCTCGATCACGCCGAAGAAGACCTTGTCGCAGCGTTTGGCTGAGGGTTCGGATCCTCGGGCGACCCCGCCGACCGGCCAAGAGGCGATTTCCGCGCTGATGAAGGTGGGCCTGGTGGCGGTGAACTCGGTGGTCACGGTCGCGAAGAAGGTGATCACGCCGGAGACGATCGCCGCTGTCGCGGCTGTGGGTCTGGCGAATCCCGTTGCCGCTTTCGGCATCATCGCCGCGAAGACGGTCAACGCGGTGATCAATCTGGTTCCGCCGGCCACGACGCAGCGCCTGGTGAAGCAGACGTTCGACCTGGTCAAGGGTGAGGTCAAGGCGAACAAGGACCTCTTCGACCTGGCGGCGCTGACGAAGTACTCGAACATTCAGGCTGCCCACGGCTCGTATGGATCGTCGGCAGCGACTGCCACCGGGCTGGCCCCGACCGCGTACGTGGCGAAGATGTTCGCCGCGGTGGCTGCCGACCTCGCGACCAGCAACAAAACGTCCTCGTCGTCGAGCTCTTCCACGAGCACGACCCGGCCGAGTGCCACGTCATTGGCGCCCACAACGTCTCGGCCCGCCAGCTCCTCGCCTTCGACGTCGTCGACTACGCCGACGTCCTCCACTTCCGTCGCCACGTCGACGGACTCGACGTTCTCACAGAACGGCCTGACCACTGATTCATCCACCGAAGGGAACAGCACACATGGGTAAGCACCGTAAGCAGGCCAGGATTGTGAGGGCTGCGGGCACAACCGCAGTCACGGCCGCGGTCATTGTCACAGCGTGCGGCGGTATCGCGCATGCAGAGCCGTCGCAGGGCGGCGTGACGACAGCGCCGTCGACGCAGTCCGGCGTCACCACGCCCGCTCCGACCACGCAGGGCGGGGTCACGACCGCTCCCGCACCCGAGCCCGTTCCGGTGCAGACCTGGGTTCCGGTGCCGGTGGAGTACCAGCAGCCGGCCAAGCCCCTCGACAACTGGGACTACAACTCGAACGAGTACGTCATCCCCTACGACCAGGGCAGTTACGTCGAGCCGATCGACTACTCGCAGCTCCACCTGCCCATGCAGCTCGAAGAGTTCACCGCACCGATTCAGGCTCCCGAGGACAAGGTTCGGCTTGGCCGGTACCTGGCCAACCGCCCGAACTGGATGAGCAAGGACACCGCCGACCGCACGAATGGCCAGACGGCCGTCATCGAAGCCCAGGTCACCGACTTCTGGCGCTCCACCGGCCTCAATGCCGATGAGGCGCAGCGCTTGGCGGCCGCGCAGGTCGCGGGCGGTGCAGCTGGGGCGGTGGGCGGTGCCCTCGCCGCCGGAGTGCCTGTCGCAGCCGTCGGTGCCCTGACTGGCGGACTTGTCGGCGGCACGATCGGCGGCACCAGCGCGGTCGTGCTGGCCGCCCCGGTTCTGACGCCGCTCGGTGTCATCCCTGCCGGTGTCGTCGGCACGGCAGCCGGTACCGGCATCGGCGCGGGTATCGGTGCGCTTGCCGGAGTTCCGGCAGCTGCGGGTGGCGCAATCGTCGGCGGCGCGATTGGCGTCGCCGCGGCCACGGCCTACGGCGCCGGTGAGGTCGGTGCACCGACCGAGGTCGAGATTCCCGATATCGATCAGCCTGCGATCACGGCGCAGACCGAAACCACCCTCGATCAGTGGGAAGCCAGCGCCCCGGTCGGCTCCGCGGCCGCCGACGCGGTCCGCGACGTGGTTGAGACTGCCCCGATCGTCGACCAGCAGGCCCGCGACGCGGTGTCGTCGCTTCCCGGGGGCGAGCAGGCTGTCGCCGCATTCGACCAGGCAGTGACCGATTTCCAGGCGAACACCGCAGTCCCCGGATTGCCGATGGGAATGATCACCGACGCGATCGGCGCGGGCATCCCGGCGTGAGCCCCTGGCGAGGGCAGGAACGCATCCTGCCCTCGCCGATCAACTTGGAGGAAAAATGGCGACGGACAATCGCACGGATCAGCTGTTTCCGGACGTTCCAGAGCATTACGGGAACGACATCATCGACTTGAGCGGTGATGTGGACTTCCCTGTGCCGCAGGAAAACTACGACACCGCCTATCCCGCCGCAGACGAAGCTCCATACGAGGACGTCGTGCTTCCGGTGGTGCAGATGGAACCGGAGATCCCGGACGCGCCTTCGCCCGTCGCCGAACACGACGACGATCCGACCGACGAACTGACCACGGTCCTGCCTGTCTACGGCTGGAGCGAGACCGACGACCACGACACCACAGTCGAGAACCCGCAGGAAGACGCCGCCGACCTCGACGGCGAGCCTGCAATCGAATTCCCCGAGACGATAGACGCCGATCCGTATGCGGACGCACCGGATTGGGTTCGCGCCCACATTCCCCGTGGTCCACTCGTCGCCCAGGAGCAGGGACGACGTGGATTGTCCGCCCGTATTCCTCGGCGCCCCACCAAAGCTGCCGTCGAGCACACCGACGTGCCCGACGACGTGGTGGTGCCCGCACCTCAGGAGCCGAAGAAGCCAAAGGTCAAGCCTGCCCGCGAGTCCTCCGTCGGCGGCAAGAAGAACCCTTGGGTCCTCGTCGGCGCGGGTGCGGCGGCACTGGCGGTAGTCGCCGGCACCGTCGTGGTGCTCGGTTCCTCCGACAACAGCCCCGACGTCGCGGTGCCCCCGCTGCCGTCTTCGGTCCGGGCCGCCGGCCCTTCCGTGGCCGCAGACGAGCCTGCCTGGTGCGAAAGCTCGACCGGGGGCGGGAAGATCGTCGGCCGCGGCCCCGGTGACCTCACCAGCGGTCCCGGTCTGATCCAGGCATTCGACTACGCGTACTACGTCGAGCACGACGGCGCGAAAGTCGCATCGATGATGCTCACCCCGAATCCGGTCGGCACCATCCAGGCCTCGATCGACGCGGCCGCCGCTACCGGCGCCGCGCACTGCCTGACCATCGCGGCCACCCCCAACCCGAACGCCTTCGACGTCCAGTTGCTCCTGCGTACCGACTCCGGTTCCGAGAGCACCATCCCGCAGCGCATCACAGTCGCCGATTCAGGTGCAGGTCTGAAAATCGCCACCCTCGAGGAGATCCGATGAGCAACGTCGTCCCCATCCGCCGCACCCCGAAGGTCGCCGAACCGGAGAAGGTGTCAGCCATGGTCGTCGCCGGTTCCGGCGGGGCCTCCACCACCACCACGACTTTCGGCCTGGCCACGGCTCTGCGGCTCGGTACTGGCAAGGACATCACCGCGATCGACTCGACCAGCGACGGAGGCAACCTGCTCTCCCGCACCCGGTTCCGTGCCGTCGATCCGGCCAGGTCAATCGACAGCCTCAGCGCCCGGATGGCAGAGACCACCTCGGGGATGGTCGTCGTCGGCAGCTCCCAGCACGGCCACAGTGCCGATCCGATGATGGTCGATCTGCTGCTCGAAGGCCGTGCGAGTGCCCGCGTCCACGACGTCGGGACCGCCCTTCGCTCATCACGCCTGGCCCCGCTGATCCAGTCCGGTGCGGCCCTGGTCGTCGTGGCCCCCGCGCGAGCGGAGCCGCTGAGCCGGATGCGAGAGGCAATGAACTGGCTCAAATCGACGTTCGGCCCGGACACCCTGGGGGAGACGATCGTGGTGGTCTCCCATCAGATGCCCACCTCCCCGGTCGAACTGGCCCCGATCCGGGCTGCACTCGCACCGCAGATCGCCGGCTTCGTCGAAGTCCCGTTCGATCCCGTCCTGGCCCGCCCGGGAGTCATCGACCACCGCCGGTTGTCCACCGCCACGATCGACGCCTGGACCGACGCCCTCGATGTCCTCGGCACACTCTCGCCCCAATCCGACACCCGCCGCGACGGCAAGACCGGAGAACTGGCATGACCACAGCAATCCACGCCGCACCGATTCCAGCGGACCGTCCGGGACCTGCTGTGTGGCTGCTCGGAGCGCACGGCGGCGCGGGAGTCTCCACCCTGGCGCACTACCTCAGCTTCACCGGGGACTGCGATCGGCAATGGCCGTGCGGCAACGACGTCGAGACCGAATCCCCGTACGTGGTGATGGTCGCCCGCGAGACGGACGACGGGTTGAAGAAGGCGCACGAGCGGCTCATCCAGCATCGCGAGGAGAACCTCGAGTGTGAGCTTCTCGGGCTGATCACCGTCGCGAACTCGCCGACCCTCGACAAAAGCGTGCGCCAGTATCGCGACGTCGTGGAGTCAGCAACGGCCGCACATTGGCGGATCAACTGGCACAGATTCCTCCCCGCAGCATCCCTGCCAGCGCTGCCCCGGTGGCATCCGCTCGACGGTGTGCCCGAACAGACCAAGGGAGCCCGTGCAGCGGTTCCCAAGGACGTGATCGATGCCGGCGTCGGCATCGTCACAGCAATCCAGCGTTCACTGCCGCATCTGCGCTCCGGGCACTGAACTCACTCACCGAAAGGACAGCCATGATCCACACCATCCACGACACCGCGATCCTCGCGATCGAATTCAACGTCACACCCGAGTTGCCGCCGGGAGCCAATGGTCTTCTGCGTCTCGTGAACTGGCTCCTGTGGGCCATCCTCCTCGCCTGCGTCGCCGCGCTCGTCTTCTCGGGCGGCAAATTCGCGTGGGAGAAGTGGAGCCAGGGCCAGACCGGCGGTGTGACGATGCTCGTCGGTTCACTCGTGGGCGCGATCGTCGCCGGTTCGGCGAACACGATCCTCAACGCAGTCACCGCCGGCGCCTGATGTTCGCGATGATCCCCGCCGATACCGGCGATCTCCCTCCGGTTAGCGGCCCCCTTCCACCCGGATTGACTATCTGGCTTCTCTGGTTCGTCGCTGGCGGGTGCGCGGTAGCAATGGTCTATTCCGTGGCCGTTCTGGCGGTGATGCGGGTGCGAAACCTCCTGACGAAGCAGGCCATAGCGCGAGCTGACGGCCCAGTCACACTCGCGATCGGAAGCGCAACCGGGGTGGTGGTCGCGACCAGTTCCGCCCTGATCCTGACGACCTTGGTGGGGCAATGAGAGAGGGATACACGCGATGACGAAGATCGACAAACCGCACTTTGCTCGTATCCGTGTCGGCACCAGCGGGTTGTCCTATTCCACGTCCGATAGGGAGACGTGGGAGCCGCAGATTCGCGCTGTCCAGGACGCCACCTTCGCTGCCGACGGGATTGCGGTCGAGCATCACGACCGCGAGGCGGCCTTTCACCGGGCAATGAGCATTGTCGGCAAGGAGCTCGCTGCCGGTGCCCGGTACACGTCGGGGGAACCGCTGATCTCCGAGCGGCGAGTCATCACCATCGCCGTTCACACCGCCCGCACCATCAGCGGTGCGCGGTCGCGGTGGGTCTACCTCGGTGCCGCTGCGGCGGTTGCTGTTGCGGCGGCGCTGACCGCGACGGTGGTATGGCGTCTGAACTGGATCCTGAACTGGCTGGTTATCGACCTCCCGCCCCGTGAACAGCAGGTTCAGGGCGGTGCGGTGATCGAGCGCGTCGTGTCCTACGGCGGGTGGGCAGTGGGACTTGTCTCGGTGTTCATGACGGGCCTCGCCCTGGTCGACGCGGCACTCGCGGTCGGCCTGTTCTACGCCCGACGGGACCGCGCAAGGATAAATGACCGCGTGGTTTCCACGCTCACGAAAGCCGCAGGGTCGCTGCTCGCAACCGGTGTGGCGTTGTTCGTACTCTCGGTCGCTATCGGTTCGATCGAGTGGGTTCAGCCGTGACGGGCACCGATCGCGGTGTGGTTCTCGCTGCGGTGGAGTTGCCCGACTACATCACCCAGGACATCAATACCGCGTTGAGCTGGATCGCCGGCATTGCTGCGGTCGTGTGCATCGCGAAGATCATCTTTGTCGGCGGCCGGATGGCGTGGGACCACAAGCACACACCGGGCTTGGAATCACCCACGGCCGCAGAGTTCCTCGCGGCGGTGTTCGGTTGGATCCTCGCGAGCGGTGCGGCCGTCACGATGGCCGTCGTTCTCATCGAGGCCGGCCGGATTCCCGAGAACTCGGCTCCGGCGCCGGACAAGCCTCCGAGCCTCGTCACTGACATCCAACAGAAGTTCCCTCCGCTCGAAGAGGAGAAGTAATGCGTGTACTTGCTTGTGCGACAGTCGCGGTTGCAGCGCTGGCGTTAGCGGGGTGCGGTGGCTCAGACGAGGAGAGCGGCGAGAGCCCCACGGTGTCGCTCACTGACGCCCCCGCGATTGCGAGCTGGTCGAGTGTGAACGGTGTGATGGTGCCGCTCGGGAAGACCGACGGCCCCACGAGCGCGGTCTGGGAGCCGCTGACCGGGTTCTCGCACACCCCGCAGGGCGCAGCGCTTGCCGCGATCGGTCAGTCCGTCCAGCTCTCGACCGCATCGGATCAGTCCTGGTCGAAGGTGCTCTCCGTTGTCGCGGCGAGTGGAGAGGGACGCGACGCCTTCGCCGTCAACCGTTCCCTGATTTCCTCGACCGGCACGGTCGACCCGGCGGTCGTCCCGTCCGTCGTCGGCTATGTGTTCGCGGACTACACCGACACCGCGGCCTCCGTCGACATCGTTCAACGCTTCCCGGACGAGTCCCTGGCCTCGACACGCACCGACGTGATCTGGGCGGACTCCGACTGGAAGCTCAACCTCTCCACCCCGGAAAACGCTGTGGCGGCGACCGCACTGACGGAACTTCCGCAGAACATGGTCGACCTGGAAGGAACGCGCAAGTGAGCGAGCAACCTACCGATACCCAAACCCCCACACCGGCCCCGCGCCCGGAACAGCCCGAATCCGGATCCGGACGCGACAATGCCACCCGCCTGCTGATGGGTGGATCGATCCTCGGTGTCATCGTCGTCGCCGCGATCATCACCAGCATCATCATCTTCGTACGCGGCGGAGACGAGCCGCTGGTTCCCGCCGGGGACCAGGGATCAGGTGCGACCGCGGCGACCCAGCCCGACCAATTCGAACCCGATCCTTTCTTCGACGAGCAGGGCCGCGTCGTCTACGCCCCACTCAACGACAACGGAGTGCTGCTGGCGCAGTCCTCGCCGGCCACCGGACGTTCCGCGGCGACCGCGCCGTCCGGGATCATGCTCCAACGCGTCCACGGAAACATGTACCTGCCGTTCTCCACCTCTGACGGACCGACGGCGTTCAGTGACACTGGGGTCGCGACCGGCTTCGCCCGCACTGCCCAAGGTGCGGGCCTGGCGGCAGTCCACTACCTGAACTACCTCGCCACCGGCAACAACCGCATCCAGATGCTCCAGGACGCGGGCCTGGTCGCCGATCCGCAGGACCAGCTCGCCGAGCAGAAGGCCTTCAACGCCTCGAATCAGCCGGGAGCCGCTCCGGACAACTTTCCCGGTCGCGTCATGCAGATGATCAAGGTGAACTTCACCGAAGATCTGGCGCGAGTCCACATCGGCGCGACAACAAATCTCAAGGACGGCCGTACCCAGAACGCCGACATTTCGCTGGACCTGGTCTGGCGTGAGGGAACCGGTTGGGTCGTGCAGGTCCAAGGCGCCAACCCGTTCGGTGCGCGAGCGGTTGCCGACTTCTCCGACGGTTGGACGTCGTGGTGGTGACGGCGCAGACCGCGTGGAAGCGGTTCCTCCTGGTCTGCCTCGTGGCATGCGCCGCACTGGTCGGCACCGCCTCGCCGGCACTCGCCCAAGAAGATCCCGGGCCGGCCGCCGCCGACACTGCCGGGGACCTGGCGATGTGCGCTGCGGTTCCGATTGGTGGCGGCGGTCTGCAGTTGGCCCTCGATGCTCTGGGCGCAGCGACTGGCACTGAAATGCCCAGCTGCGCCAATGGTGCGCAAACCGTTGCCGAGGCTCCCCAGAACTACGTCAAGAAGGTTGCGACCGGCGCGTTCGAGACGATGGGGCTGAGTTTCGGTGACGCAGGCGCCGCCGTATTGAAGTTCGCGCTCGGCTGGTGGATCACCATTCCCGGCCAGGACGAGAACTCCTTCATGGCCACACTCGGCCAGGTCACCCAGTACACGTACTGGATTCAGGTCGCATTCCTGGTGGTCTCACTGATGTTCCTCGGAATCCGGCTGATGATGGCCCGATCCGGTGCCATCCGTGATGTCTCCACCGAAGGCGTTCGGCAACTCGCTCGGGCGACGGTCCTCGCGGGCTCGCTCGGGTTCATCGTCGTACTGGGCACCCGGCTCTCGGACAACATCTCCCGCTGGTTCATCGACGGCACTGTCGGCTCGGATCCGGACGCACTCGTGGACGCGATGATTCAGATCGGAATCTACGCCTCACCTGGTGGAACGTCCTTGCTGTACGTCATCGGGATCATCGGCATTCTCGGCGGCCTGGTGATGGCGTTCCTGCTGCTGATGAGGATGGGATTACTCGTCGTCATCACCGCAGCGCTCCCGATTGCCGGCGCGGCCGGCGGCACCAAGATCGGCTCACAGGCCTACGAGAAGATGATCGCCTGGACACTCGCGTTCCTGCTGTTCAAGCCGGTCGGATCGTTCGTGATCGGCGTCGCGGCAATGCTTTTCATGCAGTCTGCGCCCTCCCGCGATGAGAACGGCGGCGCGATGACCGCATTGATCGGCGCACTCCTGCTGTGCTCGGCCGCCCTGGTCCTTCCGTCCCTGATGCGGTTGATCGTCCCGGCAGTCGGATCCCTCGGCGGCGGCGGCAGCGGTCTTGCCGCAGCCGCGGGCCTGGCCGCCGTCGGCGCCAAGGTCGGCGGCGCGATCGCGACCGGAGGCGCGTCGGCTGGAGCGTCAGGCGGGGCGGCCGCGGGAGGTATGACCTCGGCGAGTTCGACCACGACCAGCCCTTCCGGACCTTCCGGTGCGCCCCCCAGCTTCGGCACTTCCGGAATCGACGGCGGCACACCGGGCGCAAACGCCACGGGCGGCGTGGACGGCACACCGTCCAACCAGTCAGCGCCCTCCGGCGGAAACGCCGCAGGCGGGGTGGACGGCACACCCACCAACCACAACGGCGCACCGGGCGCGCCTGATGGTCCAGGCACATCCGGAGACGGCCCGACCGGAGCAATGCCACCGAGTCGCAATGGAGGTTTTGAGGGATGACGAGGACCGAGACGACGACCGAGTACCGGATGTACGGCAACTGGCGAAAGCCCAGGTCGACCGGCATGGCCGGGGCAACGTTCGGGACCACGATGCTCGGCATCGGCGCGGTCATTGCCCTGGTGTTTCTGAGCCTGGCGATCGGCTTCGTGCCCGCACTGGTTCTGGGGCTGTTCACGGCGCTTGCATTCGTGCCGTTGGTGATCGAGAAGGACGGACGTAGCGGATATGAGAGGGCACTTCTGATGATGCAGTGGCGGCGGGCGTTCAAGCGCGGAGAACACATCTACAGCTCGGGCACCTTCTCCCGCATCCCCGGGGGCCGGTACCGGCCCCCGGGTGTGCTGGCGGACACCGAGATCTACGAAGGAATCGACGGAAACAACCGGCCCTTCGGGATGATCCACATGCCGCAGGCGAACAACTACACCGTCGTTCTCGACGCGTACCCGCAGGGCAGTGAGAACTTCGACCAGTCCGTACTCGATGCTGCGGTGGGCAATTGGTCGCAGATGTTGACCGCGATGGGCGAGACCTCGGACATTGTCGCCCTGGTCGCGGTGATCGAGTCATTGCCCAACACCGGGATCGAGCTGTACGAGACCGTGTCCCAGCGGGTGCGTCATGACGCACCTAAGTTGGCCCGCGATTCGATGTACCAGTTGGCGACCGGCCTGGTCACCGGCGGCGTCCGCTTGGGGGCCCGGATTTCGATCACGTTCCAGGCTCAGACCGCGGACCGCAAGAAGGACCCCTCGGAGCAGGCGGTGGAGATCGCCCGCCGGCTGCCGGGGATCACCGAAGCCGCGGCCCGTGCCGGGGTTCCGGCCACCCCGATGAGCGCCGACGAAATCATGGGGACGGTACGCCGATCCGTCGATCCGGCGTCCCTGAGCAACATCGAACGGGCACTGTTCTCCGGTGAAGGAACCGGCCTGGAGTGGGCAGACTGTGGCCCACGCACCCAGATCGAGGAGAAGGACCGCCTGATCCACGACGGAGCGATCTCGGTGACGTGGGAGATGCGAGAAGCTCCGAAGAGCGCGGTCCACGAGACCGTCCTCAAACGACTGCTCGACCCGAACCCGGCATTGCCGATCAAGCGCGTTGCGATCATCTACCGGCCGCACTCGGCCGCGGACGCAACGGACATCGTCAACCGTGACCACCGCGACGCGATGGCTGCGGTGACATCGGGGCGCGGAATCGCATCGGCGAAGGCGAAGCTCGAAGTGGCCGCGACGGAACAGAGCCGCATGGAGGTCGCGCGCGGCCACGGCCTGACCCGTTTCGGGATCCTCATCACCGTCACCCAGCCGGTCGGCAACGCGGACGTTCCCCGAGTGGACGCACTGGTACGCGATTTGTCCATCCAGAGTCAGCTGCAGGTGCGCCGGTCATTTTGCTGGCAGTCGGCTGCGTTCTGGTCATCGCTCGGCGTCGGCGTGATTCCACCCGAGCACACGACCATTCCCTCGTTCCTGAGCAACTAAGGCGGACACAGTGGCCAAGACCAAGACCAAGACCCCCAAAGCGGTGAACATCAAGGTTCTCTCCGACGAGGACCTCGCACGCCTGGAAGCCCGTGAAGCGGCGGCGACCAACTTCGTCAGCAAGAAGGTGCTGGCCAGACTGGTCCAGCGGCAGTACGACCGGCGGGCGAACATCGCGGCGAACGAGCGGGCCCGCTCCGACTCGTCCGACCGTGACGTTCATGCCCTCGACGAGCGCGGCTTCTCCGGTGCCGGCGGTGGCCGGATGGGCGCGATCCTGCCCCCAGTCGAGTTTCGTGGCACCAACATTCAGGTGGCGGGAATCAACCCCTGGGTCGTGGGAGCGAATGCCCCTCTACTGGGAACCCCGCTGGGCCACCACCTGGCACCGCCGCATGCACCGGTGTGCTTCGACCCGCTGTCGGCGAAGGAAGCGAAGGCGATCACCGCTCCTGCCTGCATGATCATCGCTCTCAACGGCTTCGGTAAGTCGACGTTGCTACGCCGGATCGCTCTGGGCGACATCGCCGCTGGTGTGCGCGTGGTGTGGCCGGGCGACGTCAAGCCGGACGGGCGGAAGCTGACCGAGGCCGTGGCTGGTCAGTGCACCGAGGTCGGGTACGGCGGGATCGGCCGGATCAACCCGCTCGATCCCGGTCTGATCGGGGTGGCGATCGCCCTGCTCTCCGGCCGGATCGCCGAACTCGCCCACCGCATCGCACTCGAGAACGACCCGGCGCTGCGGGACGAGCTGATACTCGAGCGCCAGAAGTTGGAGCTGCAACGTCAGCAGACTCAATACGCACTGCATGCGCGCCAGGAGAACATCACCGCCGCGCTGTGTGAGATCGTGCGCGGCAAGCGGCTCGAGGACTTCGAGCAGACGCTGCTCGCGTCGGCGATTCGCCTGCTCTACACCCCGGTAGCGCAGGGAGGTGCGGGGTTCACCTCCGAGCACCCCGCAATCCTCGACGATTTGATCGCACTGCTGACGTCGAACAGTCAGGAACTCAAGGACGACGCGGTCGCCGAGACCGACGAGGAGTATCGGGCCGCGATCCAGGGGTTGCGGCGAACGCTGCGTTCGATGGTGAAGGGCCGCTTCGGGGAGGTCTTCAACGGGCAGTCGACCGTCCGCCTCGATGTCGAGGCACCCTCGATGTGCCTGGACATGTCCAGCGTCCCGCAGGACGACAAGATGATGCGTGCCGCTGTCCTGATCGCAGGGTGGAACGAGGCGTTCGCGACGATCGAAGCCGCTCACGTACGAGCAGACGCCGGCCTGGGACCGAACCTCGCGTTCAACGTGCTCATGGACGAGCTCTGGCAGGTCCTCGCATTGCCGATGATGGCCGAGCGCATCGATGCGCTGCTGCGTCTGCAGCGCGTGGTCGGTGTGGGGATCACGTTCGTGACCCACTCGATCGAGGAGCTGGAGAAGGCCGGCGCTCTGGGCCTGATCGAACGGTGCCGCGCCCGCATCATCGGCCCGGTTCCGTCGGCGGAGATCGAGCGCCTCGAGAAGGTCATCCACTTCTCGCAGATCGAGAAGAGCATGCTCACGAACTGGTCGGACGCCGCAGATCTGAATTCCCCGATCGACCAGAAGACGGCGCGGCGGCGCCAGGCTGCGGAGAAGGTCCGTCTCGCGGCCGAGGAGGCCGGAATCGTGTCGGCCGCGAAACAGGCTCCGGTCCCCAATCCTGTTGCAGCCGGTACGGGGCAGTTTCTGCTCAAACTCGGTGAGGGCGATCGTCCCGGCGTGCCGTTCAAGGTGTGGGTGACCCCGGCCGAACTCGCGTCGGGTATCCACAACACCGACGAGCGTTTGAATGCCGCGGTCAAGGATCGGGAGCATACGGGGTTCGCCGCATGACGCCCGCGCGCCGCCGCTACCGCGTGGTCGACGAGCAGACCAAGGCCGATGCGGTGGCCACGGCAATCAAGTGCATCGAGGCCGGTGACTCGTTCACCGCCTCCTGCGCCGCGGTGGCGGCGCAGCTCGACGTGTCCGAGACCGCGGTGCGCAGTTGGGTCAACGCATCCGGCCGGCGTCCGCAGCCGTCGTGGACGGTCGTGAGTCGGCTGCGCGCCGATCTCGCGGCCGCCACGGAACTCAATCGCCGCCTGGTGAATCGGTACGCCTCAGCCGACTGCGGGATGGGCGCGGCCCAGTAATGGAATCGAAGAACAGCTCACTGCTGATCGTGGTGCTCGCCTTGGTGCTCGGGATTCCGATGTCACTGATCGTTCTGCTGGCCATCCTGTTCCAGGACGAGGAAGAGCAGGCCTCGACGGACTGCCTCGGCGGTAGCGGCACATCCGTGATCGGTGGCGACATGATCGCCCCCGCAGGATCGTTCATCAAGCCGGTCGATCCGACTCTGGTGACGTTCACCTCCGGATTCGGCGAACGCGATGGTGCCCAGCACAAGGGCATCGACCTGGCCGGTCCGATCGGGACCCCGATCTACGCGGCCGCCGACGGCACAGTCGCCGACGCAGGCGAAGCGAGCGGCTTCGGGCAGTGGGTTGTTCTCGACCATGTGATCAACGGGCAGCTGTTCTCCACCGTCTACGGGCACGTCGACACCTACCTCGTCGAGGCGGGCCAGCAGGTTCGCGCGGGCCAGCAGATCGCCACCATCGGCAACCGGGGTGAATCGACCGGCCCGCACCTGCACTTCGAGACATGGCCGGGTGGCCGTACCGGCGGCGCGGCCGTGGATCCGAAGCCGCAGTACGACTCCGCACCTGCACCGGGCGAACAGAGGCCCGGACCAGCCACCCCGAGCCCGGCCCCCTCGGCGCCCGGTGGCGCGGACCTGGCGCAGGCACTGCCGGCCTCGGCCGGGTCCGAACAGAACATGCAGGTCAACACCAAACGCCTCATCCGGGCCCTGCACCTGAGATTCGGGGACCGCCTCGACACCCTCGGCGGATGGCGCGCCGACGGCGGCGGTTTCAACGACCACCCGAGCGGCCAGGCCGTCGACGCGATGATCCCGGACTACAACTCCGGAACCGGCGTCGCGACCGGCGACGCCGTCTTGGACTACGTGATGGCGAACGCCGACTTCTTCCACGTCGACTACGCGATCTGGCGGCAGACGTACTACCCGGCCGGTGGCACGCCGAACAAGATGGAGGACCGGGGCAGCGACAACGAGAACCACTTCAACCACGTCCACATCACCGTCAAGGGCGGCGGATTCGACGAAGCCACCGCACAGTGGGGTTCCCTGCCCGGCGGCAGCGGCCAGGCCACCAAATCGGCCGCCGACTGCACCATCTCCGGTGAAGGCCTCGGCGACACCCTCGCCGCCGGTACCGTGCCCACCGAGTTCGCACCGTGGATCGAACGAGCCGGGGCACTGTGCCCGCAGATCAAGCCCTCCCTTCTGGCGGCACAGCTCGCTGCGGAGAACGGCTTCCAGTACGGAGCCAATGCACCGGTCTCGAACACCGGTGCCGGTGGTCCCGCACAGTTCATGCCGGGGACGTGGGCGACATACGGCAAGGACTACGACGGCGACGGCCGCGTCGACATCAACAGCATCGGCGATGCGGTCATGGCGCAGGGCACCTACATGTGCACGATCGCGAAGACGATCGACGGCTGGATCGCCGACGGATCGGTCAAGGCAACCAACGGCCGCACCGAGCTGTACCTCGCCGGCTACAACGCGGGTGAAGGCGCAGTACAGAGCTCCGGCGGCTTCCCGACCGGGTCGACCGACTACATCGTCCAGACCCGCCCGTACGCCGACAAGATCATCGCCAACGAAGCGCAGTACCGCGCCATCAACAAATAGCCGACGGTAGGTCTCTACTTAGAGACCTCTTAATGTAGAATTGATCTGTTGCAGCATGAAGTCTCCGTATTCGTTCGAACATCCCAATCCTCGCCCACGAGAACGGAAGTCCCCGATGAAAGTGTTGGCACTGAACGCGTTGGTGTCGTGTGTCGGCGGCCTGGCAGCCCTCCGGTACGGCTTGGGCTTGCGGTCATCGGACCCGTACCGCGGAACTTGGTGCGCCGCCTCTCCGAATAGCTCCGGTTACGTCCACTGCGGCGGAATTCCGCATGGGCAACTCTTCGTCGTCATCGGAGGCACGTTGATCGTCCTGACGCTTCTTTCTCTGGTGCTCGTGGTGCTGGAACTTGTTGGCCGGCCGCTCGACTCCTCGCAGCCAGGCCGAACCATGGGAAAGGACGTATGACCATGCGCTTCTCGACGAAACTGCTGATCGCGGGAGTGTTGTCCACAGCGATGGTGCTGGCCGGTTGCGGCTCATCCGGCACCGATGACGAGCCGGTGGGCAGTGACGATCACGTGCACATCGACCCCCTGGACCCGGCGCACCTCGACGCGGACGGCACGGCCGTCACCGCGATGCAGGCAATCCTCTCGTGGCAGCCCGCAGTCGACGAGAGCAAGTCCGATGCGTTGCACCGCGCTCGCCCCTGGCTGGGTGGGGAACTGGCGACCACCGTCGACAACGACAACGGTGCAGCGACTGGTCTTCGACCTGATCGGGAGTGGCTGGCGTGGCAGCAGGCCGGTGACGCACTGACCGCCTCCTGCACCAAAGCCGACAGCACCCCAGCGGCACCGGAAGGAATGCGGACCGTCGTCATCGACGTCAGCTGCCGACAGACCGTGCTGCACACCGCCGGATCGAGCACCCCTCTCGCCGAACAGACCTGGCGCACCACCGTCACCCGGACCGACGACGGTTGGCGTCTGACCGACTTCCGCTACCAGTGAGGACATTAGGGATGAATCATGTGATCGCTCCGGACGATCCAGCTACCCGCCGCAAGTGGGTCCTTGACCATGATCCGTTTGTGACCCGAGGTGAGCTCCTTGACACCCTGAATCAGATCGCGGACTGGCCACTGAGAGTCGGCCCGGCCACGGTATTGGCCGCGCACGGGCTGACCGACCTGGCCGACACCTTGCGGGCGCTCCCGCCCGCCGGCGGACTCATGGAGGAACTACTCGACAACCCCGCAGCGGGAGAAGAACTCGAGACCACCCTGGTTGCCGGGCGGAATGCCCTGCGGGAGCTACTCGACCAGGCGGGACACCCGGCATGGATGCGCGACCTCGACCAGCGCTCGGACTCGGCGGGTATCTCCCGGCTTGTCGCGAGTGTCGCCGCCGATGTGGGAGGGACGCATTGGGTGCGCACTGCCGGGCGGGCAGCAGAAAGCATCATCCTGCTCGGTTGCAACAAGAGGCTCTTCGACAGCGCAGAACAGCGGGAAAGATTCGTCGCAGAACTCGATCTCGGGCTCCGTGTCGAGATCGCATCTCACGCCAGTCTGGTCGATTGGGTCCCCACCGGCACCCGACCCGCCGCCGCCGCCGAATCTTCCGCGCCACCACTGCCCGCTGAGGGGACCGACGATTCTGCACCCGAATCGCACACTGACCAGCAAAGAGACCGGCGGTGGCTCGTCGCCGACGAGATCTTCAGCGCCATCGACCCGATCGTCGCGCAGTCCAACCTCAACGGCGTACTGGCAGAAGCAACCGCCGACTGGGTGCTCCGCTTCGGCCCCGCAGAGGCACTGAGAGCGTGCCGATTCTGGGACGAACACGACATGGTGGCAACGCTGCCCATGGTGACGCCCGAAATGTTCCGGCAGCCCAGCCGACTCCGCCCGCACGTGCGCGCCCTCAAGCGCGCCACCCTCGCACTCGAAGAACGCGAAATCGACCTGTCCCATGCGGGGATCCACCACGACGCGCACCAGCGACTCGCCCCGGCGGGGCAGGCCTCGAGCTTGGCTGTCAAAGCCGACCTGCTCGCCCGTACACCGAGTTCGAAGGCGGGGTACTGGGCCTACCGGCTGCTGTGCACCGCCCTGACCGTCACCGAACTCGACCCCACCACCAGCAGCGACCGCCTTCGGCAAAGCCTCGAACAAGCAGTGAAGAGGATCTGGTTCACCGGCATCCCCGATATGGAGTGGATCGTCAAGCTGGACGTGCTCCGTGACATCGACCCGGACACCGATGCGCAGACCTGGCGTATCTCCGAACCCGCACCAACGCCGCTCGGCGGCTGACCAACTTCCGCTACCAGTAAGGACAACGACCATGACGGAAATGCGTCGCGATCGGCCAAAGGTGAGCAGGAACAATGAGATGGTGGTGCTCAAAGCCATCGCCGTCGCGGTCCCCGCCTCCTTCCTGCCGGTATTCGCGTACAACCTCGGCGGCGGCGAGGAGACGCTATGGCACCCGCTCGGCCTGTTCCTCGATGTGGCCCAGGGAAATCGGGCATGGCCGGGTGGCGCGACCGCAGTACTGATCGGCGAAGTTGTCGCCATCGCCGCGCTCGTGGTGGGCGGGTTCTGGCTGCTCAAGAAGACGGGGCGGCTCGAAAAGATTCAAGAGAAGCGCGCGGAGAAGCGGCTCGACAAGTACGCCGACTCCATGACGGACCCGCGAGACGTCGAGCAGACCAGCCCGGCCGCGGCCGCGGACGAGACGAGGCGGCTTGCACCGACGATCAGCGAGACTCATCCCGGTCACGGCGGCATCGTCATGGGCAACACGGTCAAATCGAACCGCGAACTTCGGATGCCGTGGGAGTGGGTGTGCATCGCGATCGCCGGTTCCCGGATGGGAAAGTCGGCGACCCTGGCGATTCCGGCCATCTGCTACGCCCCCGGATTCTGCCTTGGCACGTCCAACAAGCCCGACATCTACACCCACACCCTCTACCTGCGTAAACAGATGGGGAAGGTCTGGCTCTTCGACCTGGAGGGCGTGACCACCGGCAACCGGCGCGAGAAGGCAACCTTCTGGTTCAACCCGCTGCGCCGCGTCGACGACCTGCCGTCGGCGCGAGTGGTGTGCGACTACTTCATCTCCGCCGCCACCGACGACAATGCCCGGGTCGACGCCTACTTCGACGGCGCCGCCCGGGACCTGTTCGGCTCCTACCTCCTCGCCGCCGCGCTCGCCGGCGGTGATCTTCGGCACGTCGTGGACTGGCTCCGCGAAACACAATCCCAGATCCCGGTGAAGGTGCTCGCCCAGAACGGGTACGCCGATCTCGCGAACACCATGCAGAGCAAGCAGAGCGTCAACGCCAAACAACGGGACGGCTTCTACGACATGGCGCGCCGATTCCTCGCACCCCTGGACGAGCCTCGCTACGAAGAAGCGATCCTGCCGAACACCCGGATCACGATCGGGACGGACAGCGATGGGCGAATCCTCATCACCCCCGGCCGTGAGATCCACGACCTGCCCGAACTCGATATCGACCAGGTCATTCGCAGCACCGACACCGTCTACGCCATGAGCAAGAAGGGAGCCGGATCCGCATCCGCGCTCACCACAGCCTTGGTCGGCGCCATGGGGGACGCATTGCAGGAGTACGGCGCCCAACAGAGCGACGGGCGGGTCCCGATCCCGGCGGTCATGGTCTTGGACGAAGCCGCGAACATCTGCAAGCTGCAGCAACTCCCCGAGTGGCACTCGCACTTCGGATCCCGCGGATGCATCCTCATCACCATCCTGCAGTCACCGTCGCAGGCGAAGAAGGTGTGGGGTGAGACCAACTACGACGCCATGGTCGATGCCTCCAACATGCTCTGGTACGGCGGCAACGTCAACGACAAAGGGTTCCTGGCCTCGCTGTCCGACGAGATCGGCGACCATTTCGTCGAGGTCGAGAACCGCAGCCGCAGCGGCGGAATTCTGGGCAGTGGGCAAACAACGATCAGCACGTCGCACCAACGGGAGAAGATCCTCACCGTCGACGACCTCAAGGCCCTGCCGCAAACTCGGGCCATCGTCACGATGGGCGGCAGCAAGCCGCTGCTGGTCCGCAAGAACTTCTGGGGCAACACACCATTCGCCGACGACATCAAGCGGTCCCTCGCCGAGTGCAAGGCCAGCACCGACCGCGTCGAGCAGAAGGCGCTGCCGGTCGGATTCTCCGATCGGGAGGCGTCGGAGGCACCCACCGGGCCGATCCCACGGATCGCTGCCGCAGCCGACAAGGACCTGATCGAGCTACCCGTTCAGCAGAGCGGCGTCGCGCCGACCACGAGCGTCGACGTAGCACCTGATGCCGTCGACGACATCTTCGAGTCCGAATTCTTCGCGGAAGGAAGGCAGTGATGGTCAATCTCTCAGCAACCGACGACGAGTGGCAGACCGACGACGAGACGGGGTACGAGAACCCCTACGACTACGACCCGAACGCCGCCGACGAGAACGACCCCACCGTCGACGGGGACGATCCCAGCCTCGACCTCGACGAAGACACGGACGCGATCACCGAGGACGAAGACGACGAGCTCGAGGACGTCGAGGCCGACGAAGAGGATGGCGAGCTCGCCGAGATCGAGCCGATGTATCCCACCTACGAGGCGTGGGTAGAAGGATGGTTCACCCAGGTCATCCGCCGGAAAATGGGTCCCGGCGGCGGCGAAAGCGGCCTGGCCTGGGACGCGAGATGGTGGCTGTACCCCGAAGTCGCCGGCCGACTCAAATCCCTCTGGTTTGGATGGGAAGAAGCCCGAGCCTCCGACAAAGCGTCGGCAATGTCGAACTGGTGGATCCACCAGCTCGACCCGCATCTGCGGGTGATCTTCGACAGCGACTCCGGCCCCATGTCTCATGCGAAGCGCGACGGTTCGTTCTCGGGCTGGCCCGCCCTTCCGTACGAGCCCATGCCACCCAGCCTCCGCGACGAATACCCCGCCGACAGCTGAGCTCAGCGCATCAAACTCCTACAGAAGGGTCAGTTGTGCACTGCCCGAGCGACGAGAACGAGGTCGCCATCCACTTCGGTAAGGATGGCGACCTCCTTTTCGTTCAGTCGTGCAGTCGATCGAGGTCACTGGACTGCACGACACAGGTCAGTCGATCACGTTATGAGCGGCACCAGCAACGGCCGCGCCTGCCATGATCGATGCCACCGGTCCACCCGCTGCGAATGCCACTACGGATGCAGCGGCCGTGAGCGCGCCGATAACAACCCACCGCAACGGCAACCCGCCACTCGACGATGGCCGCGGATCGGCCGCTCCCGCCTGAACCCTGTTCCGAAGTAACCTGAACACGTCGAACTCCGATCTCTATTTGGATGCACGAGTGCGACACACGACGGCCTCCGGTTGCGCCCGGGGGTCGTCAGTCGCATTACCGCCGGCTCCCAAGCCGGTCCTTCCAAGCCCCTGACCAGCGGCTCTATGGACAGAGTGCACGACGCACGAGCTTCGCGCCACCTGCCTTTGCTACACTTGCTCGACAGCTTGACCTGACCTTCCGAGACTCTAGGAAACGACGAGATGCAGAGTAGCTTATGACAGGTCAAGGCGTTCAGATCAATTGGTCGAAAATAACTGAAGCGGCAGGCCTCTACGCGTCCGGTACTGAGCTGAGGCAGGTCCAAACCCGGCTTAAGCGGCTTGGGAAACTTGCAGGGCCCATAGAGCACGCCACCGAAGCACTTCGCGGACTCTCAGATGGCAAGCTCAGCGAAGTCCGGATTCGACACGACTTCCTATATCAGGAGAAGCCGCTCGTCGGATCCGACCGGAAGATGCCTTCACGGGCGGAACGCCCGCCAGCATCACGCCTTGTCAGCCCTCGAGGGGCTGCACTCAAGTTGTTCCTGATCGCCCTGTACGAGGCGCAGACGCGTACGAAGCCAGGAAACCGTCCCGACAACACCAGACCGATCGTCAGAAGGGGCCGGTTCGACGTCGGGTGGATCGATCTGGTGGCGTCCGCCGCCGAATCATCGGGCGCAGGCAGAACTAGCCATCGGGAGCTGGAGAAGCGTGCACGCCAGATCCGCGAGACAGTCAAGAAGCTCGCCGACGACGACCATCTGCTATTGACCCTTCCCAATGGAACGAAGAGCACGGGAAACTACGAAGGGTTTCTCCTCAACCACGAGGGCGGGGTCAGTCCACTCGGCACGCCGCCGCCCCGTTACACGGTTCCGGTAGTCAAAGACGCCGACTTCTTCACCGTCCCCGTCGAGTTGTTCACAAACGGCTGGATCTACGCACTTGAAGACACCGAACTCGTCTTTCTCCTCATGGTCGCCCGTAATCAGCCCAGTGACCCCAACACGGCCTTCCGAATCACGGCGGCAGAACGAATCCAGCACTACGGCGTCGGACCACACACATACGACAGCCACAAGCTCCTTGCGCAGATGGGAATCGTCGAAGTAACCGACGACACCCACCGATACCCTGACGGTCGTGTCGCCGACTACAACGGCAACAACGCCTTACCGCACCAACTCCGTTTCACGCCTGATGGCCTCGAGAAGCAAGCGACCGAACCAACTGTCGGGTACCTTGAGTCCCGCGTACCCCCCAGCGCTCGCGTGCCATCCAGCTCGGCCGGCACCGGTGTCGAGCCTGCTGCGCCTGCGTAGATCCAGGTCCAACCATGTCTCGTAGGTCAGTCGTGCACTGCCGGAGCGACGAGAAGGAGGTCGCTACCCATTGCCACGGTCGACGGGGAAGTTTTCCCTAATCCGAGAGCCTTCTCGGATCGGCGGGGTGGCGACCTTTTTCCTGTTCAGGGCTGCTGAGGGTCTGCGTTGCTTATGCCACCGACGGCGATGCCAAAATACAGGCGTGACGACACCAGCGGAGAGACGTCTAGAGCGGATCCTCAGGAAGTACAGCAGCGCCGAACTGATCGATGCCGACTACCTCGAGTTGTACCTTGGCCACCGAAATCCCTTCCAGAGCGGAGATCAGCTCAAGCACGCGTTCGCTTCGATCCACGAGCGACTCGATAGCGAGTTCGATTTCATGAACACCAAGGCGCGCAATGGGGAGTCGGGGCACTTCAACGCCGATAACAGTCGCGAGTTGCTCGGCCTGATCGATGAAGTGCGCGACTTGAAATCCGCGTTGGAGGGGACTGGAAAGGCCCTCACCATCGTGCCGGAGTATGAGCGTGTTCTGGACGGTTCTAAGGGTTGGCTGGTCCAGAGCGGCGGAAGTCTAATCCCCGAGGGTTTTACGCCGGTGGTGGTGGAGAAGTACGACTCGGTGTTCGGGCTAGCGGACACCGCATTGGAACTGGCCGACCACTCAAGGGTCGATCTCACCCTCGTGGGTGAAGGTGCCTACGCGATCGTCCATAAGTTCGTGGATCCGAACTACGACCTCACGATCGCCAGGAAGAAGCTGAAGCGTGGGGCCGACGAGCGGGACATCGCACGATTCCGTCGTGAGTACGAAATCATGAAGGGCCTCGATTTCCCGAACATTCTCAAGGTCTACCGGTACAACGAGGCAGAGAACTCCTACACCATGGAGTTCTGTGAGAGCACACTTGAGCAGTACATCAAGCACCGAAACAACCAGCAGAACTTCGACTTCGGTACCCGCCGAAGGATTGCGCTCCAGTTCCTCTTCGGACTGAACTACCTGCACAGATCACTCATCTGTCACCGAGACCTGAGCCTGAAGAACGTCCTGCTCCGCGCGTATTCCAGTGGGGCGGTCACGGTCAAGCTCTCGGATTTCGGCCTGGCGAAACCGCGCGATTCCGACTTCACGAAGACAGAGACCGAGATCCGGGGAACGATTGTGGATCCCGCACTCGACGCCTTCAAAGAGTTTGAACCAGTCAACGATATCTACCCGGTCGGATTCGTGTTGTCGTACATATTCAGAGGCGTCAAGCAGCTCCTACCGGGTTCCACTCCGCTCGGCGAGATCGTCCAGAAGTGCTCTCACTCAGATCCGAAGCTCCGGTATCAGTCGGTGCTGGAGATCATCGCGGCGGTCGAAAACCTAGAGTTCAGGCCGGAAGGAACTCCGGCCTGACCATCGAGGTGTCGCCCAGATGGTGAACTACACGAGCCGACTCGGCTCATCTCGGGTGCAGCAAGGACTGCGAGTATCCGATCGAGCCCCTTGAACGGGGATCGCGACGGCGATTAATCGTCTGAGACATCACCCGATCGACGCATCTCGTCGTCACGCTTCCAGTACGCGTCGAGCATTTCGCGGGTCCCTGGAGGAAGGTTTGCGGCGCGGTAGAGACCTTCGAGCGATTCAGAGGGAAGGTTTGCAGCAGCGTGGCGCAGAACTCCCGCGAAGTATGCGTCAGATCTAGGTTCTACCTGCGTCTGCCACAGCCAGACGCGACGCATCGGGTCATCAGGGAGCGCCTCGATGGCTGTCACGACTAAGTCTTCCACTGCGCCTTCGGCGCTGATGGCTACACGGCCGAGCACCTGCAGCTTCTTACTGATCACTTCGACATTCCCGACTGAGTCTGTGATCTCGAGATTCGGTTCAACGAGCGTAGTGAACTGGGCGGTCCAGGAGCCGGCGGCACGACGTGCGGCGTCGTTGAACTGCAAGGCGCTCGCCGATCGCGGTAGCGATTGAACGTGTGCTTCGACTGTTCTCGGGGGTAGCGCAGCCTTGCTCGGATCGAGAGGAAAGGTCGCCACCTGCAGCGCGAGGAATCTGTCGAGCTTGGTGGTATCGATCTTGGCGACCAGCGCTTCTCGCTCCTCGTCAGGGAGAGCGGCGAACTGGGCGGCCAGGTGCTGCTCAAGTCGTTCCAGGGTTCGTACGTACAAGACCCGGTCTGATGAAAGACCACGACTGGCAAGATCCTCCAGCAACTCGGGATGTAATGGGTAGGGACACGTGTCCTCCGAGATGGCGTGATTTTTTTCCTGGGGCCGCCCGAAGTCGTTGTGATTGGCGCTGACGAACCAAACCTCGCAATCCGGATGTGAACGCGCGATGTCGAGTACGGTCAGCCAGATCAAGGTGTCGCGGTAACCATCCTTTGCAGACGGCTCACCTTGTGTCCGATCCTGGCGGCGTTCGAAATATGGTGCGCGCCGCTCTGATGCCCGACGCGCAATTTCCAAATGATCCGCGTCATCGGGAACCGGAACCAACTCGGTGTCAATCTGCTTGAGCAGTTCGCGGAGTTCCGTCTCGTAACCGTCCATCTGCTTCTCAATGGCCGCAGACATTTCTTTCAAAGTTGAGGAAAGTCCGAACTCGCCTACACGGAGCTTGTCGACGGCACGCTTCTCCTTGTCCCATGAACGCCGAACAACGTTCACTGCCTCCATCTCTACGACCACTGGGACCTTGAACTGCACATCCCACTCGGAGGCCTTGTCGATCAAACCCCTCCATCCCTTCGATCTCAGCCGGGGGGAACTGACAATAGCGTTGGTGTCAATGACCACGATCGTTGCGCTCACCTGTTCATTCTGCTGGGCAGAAGGGCACCCCGAAGCCAAAGCGGCGGAACGGCCCGCGAGCTTTGTCGTAGCCACGTTCTAGACTGGCCGAGCGACGAGAAAGAGGTCGCCACCCACTGCCATGGTCGACGGGGAGGTTTCCCTGTCGCCCTGATCCGAGAAGTGTTCTCGGATCGGCGGGGTGGCGACCTCTTTCTCTGTTCGGGGCCGCTCTAAACCGAGTGCGCGGCGTCTCGGCGGTGCCCGCGGTCGAGTTCCGACTCCTGCTCGAAGGCGAGTTCGCTCTCTTCGTCGGGCCGCTGTTCGACGTTGAGGAGTTCCTTGATGGATCGGGGGTGGCTGGACATGGCTGCCTTCATCGCGGGGGCGATGCTGGCGGCCAGGTTCGCGAGTTCCTCGTTGAGCTGGGTGAGGTTGATCGGCGAGAGATTGGCGGCGACGTCGTCGTCGCCGGCGACTGGTCCGGCTGCTTGGGCGAGTCCTCGTCCCACCGAGTCGAGCACGCTCTTGGTCTTATCGACCTTCGATTGGCCACCGCTGGCGGATGCATTCTCCGCCGATTCTTCCGCTGCGGTTTCGGGCACGGGCCCGAGCTGAGCTTCGGAAAGCTGGGCGAGCTGGTCGTAGGCGGGAAGCCCCCGCGCGGCGACATATCCCAGTGCGACAGCAGATGCTGCGTCGAAGACGCGGCGATCGTTGGTCGTCTCTCGCTCGATGCGCTCCTGGTCGGCGACCGCGAGTTCTTCCTTCGTTGTCTCGTTGGCGGCGTGGAAGAGGACCGCGTTTCGGCGTTCGTGCTCGCGCAGGGAGCGCAGCCGTGCGTCGTTGTCCTGGACGAGTTTGTTCAGGCGTTGGGCGTTGGCCGAATCCGCGCCTTCGAGGTGGCGTGCCGCGGCGGCGGCGGCCAGGACCTGGATTCGGGTCTGGTCGATCGGTGCCCCGCGGTAGACGCCCAGCACCTCGCGGATCGGTTTGGGGCGGGCGACCTTTTGGCCGGTTCGATGGCGTTCCTCGACGTCGGTCAGGAACGCGGCGATGTCGTTCACTCGCTGATTCGGCGGCGGTGCGGCGCGCTGCTTCGACCGTTTCGTCTGGTTGTCGCGGGGTCTCGCCACGATGGGATCGACACGTACTCCGTCGTCGACCGCTCGTGTAGGGGTGGGGGCGGGTTCCTTAGTGAGTGCCGGCGAGTGTGCGTAGTCGTCTGACCAGTCCGGTTCGTCGGCGGCTACCTGTTCACCGTCTTCGCCTGTTGCCCAGGACGGGTCGAGGTCGAGTTGCTCTTGCGGTTCGAGCGAGCCCGCGTCGGCCGCCGCGGATTCGTTGGATCGGCCGGAAGTCGGTTGGATGCCGGCCTCGCGGTTGTCGGGCTCCTGATCGTGGTACTCCCAGTCTCCCGAGGGAGTTCGTCGCGGTACGCGTAGGCGTCGCGGTGCGTCGAGGTCGAGTTCCTCCTCGTACCCGGTCACCTCTTCGGAGTCGTAGTTCCGTTCGGCCCAATCGGCTTCCTCGTCCATGCGCTGCTGGTACTCGTCGGTGGTTCGGTCGATGTCGGCCAATGTCTTCTCCTCCTCGTTTCCCCCCTCGCTGGTAACGGCGAGGATGTTCAGTGCTCAGCTACAGCTCCGGCCCTCGATCGTGTTCCTCGTCGTAGGGCGGTTCCTCGTCATAGGGCGGCGGCGGTTCCTGCTCGTAGATGGGCGGTGCTTCTTGCTCGTAGATGGGCGGTTCCGGGTCGTTCTGCTGCTCGGTGACCTGTGCGGTCCGGCGCCGCGGTCCTGCTGCGCTGCTTTCGGTCCGTTGACGTTGTTCTGCCTCGATGAGCTTGAGCCGCTTCCGGTCGGTGGCGAGCGACTTTTCGAGTCGCGCGATTCGCGTCTGGAGCTGCCCGAGCACCCGCTCGTCCGTCTGCTCGGCCCGCTGGCGGCGTCCGTGGTTGGCGCGGTTCGCGGCCGCCGATGCTTCGATCGCACCCCATCGTCGTTCGGACGGCGCATCCGCTTCGGCGGCCTGCCGGGCGGCGCTGGCCTGTTCGATCTGTTCGGCGGTGGCGGCGGAATCGCGCTGGATCCGGTCATGGATCTCTCGGGCGCGGCGCACCGCGAGGATCTTCTGCTCTTCGGCCTCGATCTCAGCGATGACCGAATTGACCGCGCCTGCGTTGGATTCGTTGGTCGCACGATCAAGTTCGTGCTTCGCCGATCCGAGCATCTGCCGTGTGTCGGAGATGCGACGGCGCGCGGCCGCGGCGGCGGTGTTCAGCTCGTCGGTGGCGTACGCCGAGTAGACACTGGCCGCCTGGCGTGGCGCGGTGATCTGCTCGATCTGCTTCTTCACTGCCTCGGTGCGGACCTCATTCAGTGATGCGAACGGGTCTGCAACGTCGTCGCCTACGTTCCACAGAATCCGTGAGACCGCGACCTCAGTGGCGGTGCTGTGGAACAGGGCTTGCTTGCGTGGATCGGTACCGGGGTCGCCGAGTGCTGCGGCCCATTCCGCGCCGCTGTCGATCGCCTTCTCGATGTAGGTGTCGACGTAGGCGTGCATCTGTTCCTGGTGCTGGCGGGCGTAGGCGGCGAGGATCTTGTCCTCGCCGGCCGCGGCCTCGGAGAGGAGCGGAACGCGGTATCGGGCAACAGTGTCCGTGCGGCGACGGGGCAGCATTCCGGGTGCGGTTGCCTTGCCGAGCGCATCGGCCATGACCTTGCCGGGGGTGTTCTTCTCGTCGTCGAGCTTGCCCTTCTTGCCGACCGCCCGCATCACATTGGCGGCGTCGGTGAGGAGCTGGCGGGTGTCCCAGCCGAACGTCTCTGACTGTGCGACGGTCTCGACGATCTTGTCCCAACCGCCGAATGTGTGGACCCAGGTGAACTGTTTGTCGGTGAGGATTTCGTCCAGCAGCGCGGCGGTGTGTTCCTCGTACAGGGCACTGACGGCCGCGATGTAGCCGTCCTTGATGGCGCCGAACGACTCGGCGTGAACGCGGGCCTCTTCGATCATCTGGTGCGCGGTGCGCTGCGATCCGTCGCGGGCCAAGATGCCCTTGATGACCCCGAGAGCGCCGGGATGCTCATCGGGTCGATGCTCGAAGTCCCAATCGGGGAGTTCGTCTTCCGCCGCGTAGGCGATGTTCTTGCTCTTGCCTCGTGTCATCGCGACGTAGAAGCCCTGCCGGTCCATCCCCGCGGAGGTCAGGACGTGGCAGGACCCGACCGTCATTCCCTGCGACCGGTGGACCGTGGCGGCATAGCCGAGTTGGACGTTCTCGGCGATGTAGTCGGAAGCGACGACAACGCGGCCGCCGCTGGCGTGGTTCTCCAGGCGCAGTGAGCCGTCGGCGCCGATCTCGACGATGGTCCACAGATCACCATTGTTGACGCGTCCGGTGCGTTTGCCCCTGTCGTCCTTCACGACGTACTTGCTGTTGTTCTTGCGGGTGACCACGACGTCGCCGACCGCCCCTTCGAGCCCATCGGCGAGCACGATCCCGGGCCCGGTGACGGTGCCGTTGTCCCGGTAGTACGCGGTGGCTTTCAGGTTCAGTTCGCGCACCAGGTCGTTGGTCGGGGCGACCATGAGGGTGACCTCGTCGTCTTCGACGTCGGCGACGTAGGCGTTGAAGACCTTGTCGGCGAGCTCATGAGTCATGGCCGACTGAATGCGGTCGTTCTCCTCATACCACTCGATCGCGCTCTCGTCGCCGTCGCGGAGCATCAGGCTCGCGGCCGCTTCACCCTCGGTGCGGAATCGGTGGATCTTCGACAGGAACGGTGCAAAGGTGCGCTCGGCCAGATCGCGAAGAACACCGCCGGACTCCACTGAGGCCAACTGCTGGTGATCGCCGAGAAGGCGCACCACGGCCCCGGCATCCGCCGCGATTCGAGTGAGGTCGGCAAGGTTTCGAGCCGATGCCATGCCGGCCTCGTCCACCAAAAGAAGGTCTCCAGCGTCGATCCCAGTCGGGACGCCGTGCTTGTCGCGGGTCAGGATGTCCGCGATGGTGCGGCCCTCGACCTCGATTTCCGATCCGAGAACTTCCGCGGCGCGGGCAGATGGTCCGAGTGCGATGACCTTGCCGTTCGTCTGTTCCCATGCTCGGGCGACCACTTTGGCGGCGGTGGTCTTTCCGGCGCCCGCGGCGCCGACGGCCACGGCGACCGTCTTCTTGGCGGTGAGGAAGTGCTCGATCATCGCGATCTGATCGGTTCCGAGGTGGAACCCGTCGATCTTCGATTCCTTCGCGACGGCCTTCTCGATCTTCCGGATCTGGCGCCGGATGACACGATCCGCGACGGTCAGTTCGCTCGCGGCGTCGGCCTTGCTGCGCATGAATGACTCAGCGGCGAGGACCGACTCGGAGGTGTAGCGCATGGTGGTGCGGTCGACGGTGTGCAGTCGAACCAGACCACCTTCGATCTCCTCGGACAGCTTGTCCGGGGCAACGTAGATCTCGGTGAACACGGGGATGCAATGGTTCTTCACGAGGGTGTCGACGGCCGCGCGGACATAGACGTCCAGGTCGAGGTCGTCGGCGAAGCTGAACGCTCGGGCTTGCCTCTGGACCTCGGCGGTGAGGCTGTAAACGGTCCAGGTTCCGACCTTGCGGGACAAGTCTTCTTCGACGGTGCGGATCAATTCTGGGAGGTCGGCGGGGCCGAACGGAGGTCGGTTGTCGTGGCCGGTCTGTGCCTCTTCCACCAGCTGCTGGGGTGAGGTGTCGACGATGATTGCGCGTGCCCGCTCGTCCCACTCGGCCCGCAGTTCTGCCATCGACCGGGGCGGGTTCTTCGCGTTGCGGGTGTCCAACGTTGCCTGCTGCGCTTGTGCGAACTGGACCTTCTTCGGCGGATTCTTGCCGTGGCGGGCGGTGTACTCGCGGGCCAGTTCTGCCTGCCGGTCCACGATGGCCTGACGGCGCGAGAACTCTTCGATCAGCGCCAGTGGGATGCCTTCGACTTCGTAGACCGGCTGCTTTCCGGCAGGGGTGTCGGCGCGTGGTGCGAAGCTCACGCCGAGGCTGCGTGCCACCAGATCCGCGACTCGGGTGTTGTACCGCTCGGACGCTGAGACGGCCGCACGGTAAAACATGCGGCCGTCGATAGTGGTCCACTTACCCTCCGCGTAGACCCGGTTCAGGACCGCGCAGTGAGTGTGCAGGTTCGGGTCGCCGACTCGGTTGTCCCAGTGGTCGAATCGGGCGATGAGCAGACCCTCGGCCTTGACCATCCGCGTTCCTCCGGCGCCGCGCCGGGTGTAGGTCAGTTCGTCCTCGACGTACCCCAAGGTCTCGTCGACGGCCTGGCGGTGCGCCGCCTCGATGACCTCCTTCACGCGTGGATCGCCCAGCCCCCACAGCAACGAGACTGACTTCATGGGCGTGAAGACGAGGTCGTAGCCCGCGACTGGCTGCCGCATCTTCCGGTAGCTGTCGGCGATGAATTTCGTAACCTCAGCGTCGCTCAGCAGAGCTGCCTTGTCGCCCTTCGCCTTCCTAAGATGGCGCACCGCGACGTCCCACTTGATGGCATCCTTCGCCGCGGATTCGGGAAACTTCCCGGTCGCGCGCTTGTAGTCGTTGCACCGATCCACGACCTCGTGGACGTACTCCTGCGAGGCGGTGAACCAGCTGAACGGCCGCCCGAGCGCCGTTGCGGCGGACCAGTCATAGCGTTCCTGCTGCGAGGCCGTCACCGGCGGCATCGTGGCAAAAGCGTTCGGAGTTCGCGCTGCGCCAAACGACGAACGCATGGCACTTTCGGTAACTGTGTCACCGATGGCGACTCCGGCTCGCGCCGTAGCTTTCCCGTACCAACGCCCGGGCGGGGTGCCCTTGGCGTTGTAGTAATCGATGACGTCGCCCTTTTTCGACTCGGTCGCGTCACCGGCCGCGACGTGGTTCGTCAGGTACGTGTATCCATCCCCAGCTGAGAGCTTGTGGATGGTCATCATGGCGACCATTGTGCCAGGTGGCACCTTTAGTGCAAGAGGTGTGTAAAAGATTTTGTCCCTGCCGCAGGTAGGGACTGTTTATACGGTGCCGTCAGAATCAGTTTCTTCTCGCCGGAGGCGAGGGTGTTAGGTAGTTGCTCGCTCGAACGGTGAAGGTGTCGCATCGCTTCGGGTTTTGATTTCACAGATTGCTGCCTCCGTGTTGCGCCCTCCCCCGAGGGTGTCGAGCCGATACACTTCGCGCCATGGCCACCTCATCTGAAGCGGCGGCGATCCGCTCCCGCAGACTGCACACCGTCAAGAACGTCGATGCGAACGTCAAGGCAGCACGACAGCGCGCGCTCGAACATCAGAAGCTCATCGAGGAGTTGGCGAAGCCGCTGAACGCGGTGTCGGAGAAGCTCGCCGACCTCGACCATGAAGGGGACGCGGTCCTGGCTGCAGGTGCTCGCCGCATCGAGTCGTTGAAGAGCGGGCTCGAGAAGAAGATCGAGAAGCTCAAGGCAGACACCGCCGCGAAAATCGAACAGACCAAGAAGGACACGGAGACCAAGCTCGAGGAGCTCCAGAACTCGCAGCGCGAGTCCGAAGACGCGCTGCTGCTCGAGTACGCACAGGCGATCGTGCAGTTCTCACACGGCGGATCGAACGCCGACCTCGCCACCGTCCTCGGCATCACCCAGAAGAAGGCGAAGGAACTGGTCGCATCGTCGACGACCGAACTGAAGAAGGCCGGTATCGCCGCCCCCCAGACCACCGAAACCGCGGCCGCAGCAAAGACGTCGGCGCCGTCCACGAAAGAGCCCGAAGCCCCGGCGGAAGACAAGGACGAGGCTCAGGTCGCACCAGTCGACTCGCCCGCCCTCGCCTCGGCGTGACGATCGCACCCGGGGCTGAAACTTTCGGAAGGCTAGACCGTGACCCTCTACGACGTGTTCCCGTGGATACAGCCCGTGTGGCAGGGTGCGATCGACCTCTGGCTCTCGCTGTGGTGGCCGGGGTCGATATGAACGACATGGACCGGCTAGGTCGATCGGACCGGACGGCACAGGCGCAGGTTCGGGTGATCGGTGATTGAAGAAGTCGAGCCGGGGTTGTGGCCTGCAGAAGAATCTGACGGCACCAGCCCCGGCTCCGTTGATGTTCCGGCCGGCACTCGCCGACGGCGCTCCGTCGATACGACACTTGCGCCGAACGCGCGCGCGATTGCACTGTTCTGGTCGAAGGTCGTGAAGTCCCCGACGTGTTGGTACTGGACTGGGGCAATCAGCGCGCCGGATGGGTACGGACGATTCAACTACCAACGCGACAACCGCCAGCGGACGGTGCTCGCGCACCGCTTCTCGGTGGAGCTGGTGCACGGTCCGATGGACGACGGGGTCGTTTGCGAGCACAAATGCAACGAGCCGCTCTGCGTCCGTGTGCACGCGGATCATCTGGTGCAGTCGACGTACTCGGAGAATGTTCGTTTCGCGATCGCGCTCGGCCGGTTATCCGGGCACACACTCCTCGATGGGAGTGGGCGGTCTCGGGTCGATCGCTCACTCGCAATTCGTGATGCACTGAGGCACGGCTACAACGAAGACGCGGTGCTTCGCGCAAAGACTGATCCTGGCCCCGATCAAGATGTTTTGTTTTGAGATAGCAGGCCCGGCCTCACATCGGATTCACAGATCGCCTATGACCTCGAATGACGACGGTCGAGTTGGTATTTCAAATCCTTCGGGCCAGATGGTTCCTTCATCCCAGATAGCTGCCATGAGACTTCGTTCGGACGAATCAATTATCGCCGTCCGTAGGTCGGCGCCAGACAGATTCGCATTTATCAGCCATGCGCGCGTCAGATTGACCTTGTGAAGTCTCGCGCCAGATAGATCTGCGCCGCCCAGTCGTGCGTCGGACAGATTGGACTCGATCATGAACGGCTTGCGTGTCAGCTTCACGCGGTGCATCTTCGCACCAGAGAAGTTCGCACCTGCAAGGTTGGCATGGGATAGATCCGCACCCTGAATCTCAGCACCGGAGAAGTCGAGTCTTGCCAGTTTCATGTCCGCGAGATTCGCCCCCGACAGATCGACTCGTAGCGATCGATTGTTGTTAAGTCTGTCTACACTTCGCCACTTCTGTCCCTGTTCCCGCCACTGCGGTGCCCGGTCTCCCAGGACCATCGCAATAGAGGTGCGAACCGAAAATTCACCAGCATCGAACACACGCTGATCCGGACCACGCGAATCCTCATCGAGCATCCGCCGATTAGCACGGAGGTATGAACACAACAGATTCACGCAGACCTGTATCTCTGAGTACGCGAGTTCCTCCTGGCTCGTCGATTCACCGAATCGAATCCAGTCATCTGCAAGGGCAGCGAGTGCGTAGGTCCCGGCCTCGCGAATTGCGGGGCTCTCGTCGGCGAGCTGGCTGGCCGCAGTCGTGTAACGCTTTCGAAGATCAGCTTCTCTGTCACGCTCGCTCGTGTCCTTGTGATGTTCGGTGTCCAAGGCACGGCTCTTCTCGCCGTTGTGAAAGGCAAGATAGCCGGCTCCGATGGCCCCAGCTCCGGCGAGCGCCGTAGCGATAGGTTGAGCGGCGATGTCCCACAGTTGGGTACTTCCAGGAACGGTAACGACTCGGCCAGCAAGGTAACCGAAGCCGAGTCCCACAACACCTACACACGACGGAAACACAAATCGCGCGACTCGCGAACGCCTTGCTTCCTCCACCTCACCCACACCACCTTTCAACGACCTTTCTCCTGCTGCTGTGGATGAGTCATGCGACATTCCGCCGGCCACGCTCCACCCCCGTCTGATGTCGCCTGATCCTATGGCGTGACGGGGACACCTCTTCCGAGTGATCCAGATTGGGCGGCTCTACAGCTCGTACCCGGTGCCGCTTGAGTGCGACCGGTCCGGTCCGCCCGCCTCTACTGACTCCCCTCCTTCGGTCTTGCCCAAAAGCATCCGGCCGATGGGGCGGGGATGCCCCGCGGTCGCCGTTCGCACAGCACTCAGGTCGTAGCTGCGACCCGGAGTCGACTCCGCCGGATCGTGCTGTGGTGCAGTGACGACCACGGCGGCGTCGATCGTCTCTCGTAGCAGCGTGGTCTCACCGGTCTGCATGTACTCGAATCGTCCCCACACAAACTGCTCCCGCAGATCCCCGACCAACGAACTTTCCTGGGGAAGGTTCGCTTCGACGGGTTGGAATCGTGCTGTGTCGAAGGAGTAGCCGGCGTCCGCGCTGAGTTGTGTGAAGAACGCGAATTGCGCCCGGGTGTTTCCCTCCCGGAACGGGTGGACGTAGTTGATCCGCGCCCACACCTTGGTCAGCTCGTCGACGAAGGTCTCGCGGTCGAGTCCGCGTAAGTGGTTCTTGGCGGCCATTCGATCGAGCACCGCGGTGCCGTATCCGCGGACCTCTTTGGCTGCGAAGTAGCGGTGCGGGATCTCCGGTGGGTTTCGGATGCCGTTCCGGTACGCCTGCACGTCCGGGCCGAGTTTGACCATCGGCCAATCGCGTGGGGCGGTGCGGAGTTCGCCGGCCCATGGGTAGACGTCCTGGAACAGGTGGTGGTGGATCCGGCGTAGGTGCTGCAGGTCGTAGTTGCCGGGGATCGGCTCTCGTCTGAGCTCGGACATGCGCTTGTATGTCGACAGCCCCTCGTATACGTCGAGCACCTCCGGGTCGGTGATCCCGTACGGCCGATCGGCGGACACGCGAACGAGGTTGCGCATGACAGCACCGGAGATGTCCGGGAATCCGGTGGCATCCCATTGCACCGTCGACGGAATGTAATAGTCGATCCACTCCTGTGAGAACGGGCGGGGGCGGGTCACTGCTCGGTCTGGCCTCGTCGACGAAGGATCGAGTCGAGAGCATCGTCGAGCGTGATGTTCTCCTGCAGCAGTTGGACGAGGAGTTCCTTGGTGGGCTCGTCCATCGTTCGGCCCTCGATCGCCATGATCGGCGCCAGCCGCTCGTACTCGGCGCGTGCCTGCGCCTCGGTGAGTCGTTCGGACATCGTGCCCCTCCTGTGGTTTCTGGCCAATCGAAGATTTGCCAGTTGGTTAGATGGGGGTGATGGCGTCAATCAGCACCCGGCGGCTAAATCTCTGATCAGATCCCGCGTCGATGAAGCGGTCTCGGGCGGCGAAGATTGCATCTCGCAGGTCCATCAGTTGCTCGGCCGTCTGCTCGTAGGTGGGTGATGTGTCGTCGCGTTCGCGCGGCTGCCTAATCTCACAGTGGTAGTCCTCACCACCACCGATCGGTATGTCCTCGCTAGTCCTTTCGGCCAAGGACCTGCGCCAAAAATCGTCAAGGGCTTTCCACCAATCGGTCCACGCGGCCTGCACAACAGGGTCGCGAAACTTCTGATTGGCGTAGGCATCCGTGAAGTCACTTATCTTGCGCATGTCGCTCTGTCGCCACGACCTTCCTGAAAACTCTCCAGACGTGAGCCAACCCAGTCGACCACTGTCCTCGGGAAGCTCGGTGAGGATCTTGTCGAACAGGAACTGGTCATCCGCGTCAGGCTTCGCGAGCGCTTGCTGCAGAGCGCGATTTTCTGTCTCGAGCTGTTCGATCCTGCCGTCGCGTTGCTGGTTCGATTCGAACCATCCGACGCCCGTGTACCACCACGCAACCACGAGGACACCCAACACGCCTAGTAGGACTGCTGGATGGTCGCCCAGCGGCGTCATCACCTTGTCTATGGCCCACTGATACCACCCTGGGACGAAGAGTGTGCCGATCGCCAGCACCGGCGGCAGTATCAGCCGTAGGTACCCGTAGATGTTCCGCCGATTGCCGTTCACTCGATCATTCTGACTGCCATGTGGAATTTTTCGGGCGCGCGCGTTTTCGTGTCGGCGTTCGATTAGACGGCACGTTCGCCTTCTTCGTCGATGCCGTAGCCGTGGTCGATCTCGGCTTCCGGGTGGATCGGGGTGACGTTCCCATCGTCCGCGGCAGTGGTGTCGCCGATGACATCTCGGATCGGGCGGGCGTGTCCGCTGCTGGCGGCCTTGATGCCGTCGATGACGGACTGCTCCACGAGCGTGGCGACCGGTTGGGCCAGCTCGATGATGGCGTCGGTCGACTGATCAGGTGCCGGTGTTTGTCCGCGCACCTGGATGCCGCGGTGGAGGCTGGCCTCGTACAGCTTCTCCCGGGGCACCTCGCGTTCCTTGGCGAGCTTGTCGGCGCTCCGTTCGCCGGTGGCGAAGGCGTCGCCGCGGCGGTTGGCGGCTCCGCGATCGGTCTGCCCGGTGCCGTCCCAGGATTCCCAGTTCCACTGCCGACCGTGCCAGTACGTGCGGGCGCCGGGCATTCCGGAGTTGGGGTCGAAGCCGTACCGCCACTCGTATTCGCTGGCGTCGAGTGTTTGCCAGGGCCGCCGTTGGAGGTCTTCGGCGCGGGCTTGGCCGTTTTCTTCCCATTCCTTGCGGGCAGCGGCCATTCGCCCGGGCACGCTCGCGATCACCGCTTCTCGGGTCATCCCTTGCTCCTCCGCCCATCCTTCGGTCGGGTTGAGGTCGAGCGACCATCCTCGGTACTGGCCGTCGGCCCGGCGCCGTTCGGTGTCGAGCCGCTCGCGGCGTAGCGCCTCGGGTGAGTTCTCCCGGGAGTTGACCTCGAGGCTCAGTTCGTGAGCCTCGAGTTTCGCCTGTTCGAGTTCGTCTTCCTGGGTGAACACCAGCTCGGGTTCGGCGGTGGCGACGTCGAGTTTGGCCTTGTCGCGTTCGAGTTGAGCTGCGAGTGCGTCGCCGCGGTTGCTGACGGCGGAGAGGTGATTTCGGGTGGACTGGATGAACCCGGTGGTGGCGCTGTCGAGTGCGACGATGTCGATCATCTTGTCGCGCTCGATGTAGCGCTCCTCCCCCGCGATGTCGACGATGTAGTTGGCGAGGGTGTGCGAGTAGCCGAGGGTGATCGGGACTCCGTTGATCGACCCGATCGGAAGGAACTTGCGTGCCTTCGTGACCTCTTCGCGGGCCTGTGCCAGCGATTCCTTGACCGCATCGCGAAGTTCGGGTGCCTCGCTGTCGGGCACCGCGCGGCCGGCGACGTGCCAGATGCGTTTGCTGCGGTCCTCGACGGCGAGCCAGTCCTGGAGTTTCCCGCTCTGTTCCCTCAGTTCGGGCAGCCGTTCCGTCGCGGCTGCGATCTGCCGTTCGAGGGAGCGGATCGTGGCCTGTCGGGCGGCGTTGTTGTTGGTGACGGCGTTGCGTTGAGCTTCGAGCATGGTGACCTTCTGCTCGGCCTCGACCTGCTGGACGAAGACCGGGTCGCCGGTGGCGGCGGCCTTGGTCTGCGCCCACGACAACGACAGGTCGCCGCCGACGTCCTCCATCGTCTGGGGGACGTCTTCACGGCGCAGCTGGGCGACGAACCCGGACTTGCGGGCGACGTACTGGTACATCATCGCGTCGTAGGAGCGGCGGGCCACGACGTTGATGACGCTGACCTTCTCGAAGGTGTTGCCCTGGCGGATGATGCGTCCGATCCGCTGTTCCATGTCCGCGGCCGTCCAGGCCGGATCGAGGTTGACGAGCTGTTTGAGTGCGCGCTGGACGTTGAGTCCGGTGCCGCCCTTCTTCGTCGAGGTCAGCAGGACACGGATCCGCCCGTCGCGGCATGCCTCGGTGAGTTTGGCTTTTGCCTTGGGCGAGTTGTGGTCGTGCATGAAGGCGATTTCCTCGGGTTTCATCCCGCGTGCGATCAGGGCGTCGCGCAGTTCGGTGTAGACGTTGCGGGCGCGGCGGCTGTCGCCGACCTTCGGTGTCCCGCGGTCGCAGAACACGAGCTGGAAGGCGCCGGTCATGTCCGGGCCGTATTTGTCGGCCGGAATGACCACGTCGGCGTTGTCGACGTAGGCGTTCCAGATGGCGTCGGCGGCGACCTCGACCCGGGAGTTCTCCGGGGGCGGGGACGGCAGGTTCGCCAGTCTCGGGTGCATGGCGACGTTGCGCCCGTCGGTGGAGATCTTGAGCGTGTTGTCGATGTGCATCTCATCGCCCTTGACGTTGCCCAGGCGTTCGTCGAGGTCGGCGACGAAATCGAGGACGTCATGGCCCTGGTCGAATTCGAGGATCGTGGGCGTTCCTCCCTCGATGACGGGCAGCCGAACCGGGATCTGGTCGGCGGTCACGACGTCCCGGAACTGGTCGAGCATCGCGACGAGCTGGGGCACGTTCGCGTACTCGGCCATGCGGGTGACCATCCGCAGTTTGGTTCCGGTGATGTTCATTTCGACCGCGGTGACGGGCTTGGCGAAGGTGCCGGCCCAGTTGTCGATCCGGCTCATTCCCGTCCGCACCAGCAGGTCCGGCCGCAGCATCTTGGTCATCACCCAGATCTCCGACATGGCGTTGGTGATCGGGGTGCCGGTGGCGAAGGCCATCGCCTTGGCGGGCGCGTTGGGTTTGCCGGCCCGGGCGTTGCGGTCCTGGGCTTGCTTGCGCAGGAACCGCGCCTTCATTTCCAGGTCGGTGGCCCGCTGCGACCCTTCCGCTACCGACAGGTCAGCGGAGTTCGAGGGCCGTGAGAGGTTCTTGTAGTCGTGCGCCTCGTCGATGAACATGAAGTCGCACCCGGACTGCTCGAAGCTCAGACCGTCGTCGGTGGACTTCTGCCCGACGATCGTCTCGATGCGCTTCTTCATCGCCTTGATCGCGTTCTCGATCTGTTTGACGGAGAACTCAGATCCGGACTTGGTGGCGGCCGCGAGGGCGCCCCGCAGTTCGGCTTCCTCGTTCTCGAGGTACTCGATCTGCGCCTCGCGTTTCATCGCGATCAGCCCGAACACGGACTGCGGGACGATCACCATGTCCCAGTCACCGACGGCGGTCTGCCCGATGAACCGTTGCCGGTCCTCGATCCCGTCGAGCTCGGAGGCGACGAGGATCTTCGCGTTCGGGTAGGCGTCGCGGGCCTCGTTGCCCCACTGTGAGAGCAGGTGGTTGGGGACGACGACCCACGGCTGGCGGACCTGCCCGAGTCGTTTGGCCTCCATGCAGGACACCGTCATGGTCAACGTCTTGCCGGCGCCGACGACGTGATCGAGCAGGATCGTCTCGTCGTGCAGGAACCGTTGGACGGCGGCGGCCTGGTAGTCGTACAGCTCGTACTTGGGGTTCAGCCCGGGGAACTGCTTGAACTCGGTGCCGTACTTCGGTTTGACGAACGAGTTGCACAGCTCGTTGTAGGTGGCGGCGAGTGTGACGTAGCGGTCGCCGTCCGACCACAACCATTCGGCGAACCGCTCCTGCAGAGCGGCCGCGTTCGACCGGGCCGCGGCCGTCAATTCGGGATGGAACCGCGGCTTCGGGGACCGCTCCAGTTCCTCGGCGGTCTTGAGGACCTGAACAGCCTTGTTGTTGGCGATCAGGTTGAACATTTCGACGCCGGAGAGCTGGGCGCTGCCGTACTTGTCGGTGTAGCCGCTGGTGGGGTTCTTGTGGCGGCTGTTCTGCTCGGTCTCGAAATTCCAGTTGCCGCTGACCTTGTCGAACTCGGTCGTGAGCCGGTTCGGGTTGAGGCCGAACTCCTTGATGAGGAATTCCCGGTAGTACTCAATCGGTACCCAGATCGCGCCGGGCCGGACACCGATGGCGGCCGGATCGACGTCGGGCGGGATGACCCGTTCGAGGGCTTCGACAGCCCCGCCGTAGAGCTCGGGGTCCTCGGCCGCCAGGCGCTGGGCCTTGGCGTGCTTGTCGCGGACGTGCCCGGAGAGGAACGTCTCGGCGATCTCCCATTCGCCGGGGTGATCGAGGGACGGGAACATGCGCCCGCGGGCCTGGTCGATGACATCGCCGACCTCGAGGTCGAGCAACTCCCCCATCCGCTCGGGTGAGAGGTAGCCGAGTTCGTCGAAGCTGATCGCCATTGCCTCGTCGACATGGTCGGCCGTCTCGGCTCGACTCTTGAACGGGGTGGTGTCCTCGGTGAAGATCGGTGACTTGCTGGCCTCGGCATCGGTGCCGTCGAACCGCGAGGTGAAGTTCTCGATCGAGAGCACCATGCCGATTCGGGGATCACGCAGGATCGCACCCTTGAGGTGGTTCTGGTTCTTCTGCGGGATCGGCTCCGTAGCGGCCTTGTCCTGCATGTCCTCGAGGACATCGTCGGGGATCGGCCCCGTGTAGGGGCCGGCCTCCTCGGCGCTGAGCCCTTCCTCCCGCGCCTCGGCCTTGCCGGTCTTGATGCGCCACCGGGTGATGGCCTTGTCGAGGCGTTCGGCGATCTTCTTCTCGGTCAGCGGCGCGGGTTCGGTGAGGGTGAACCTGTTGAGCGGTCCCCACCGGTTGGTGTAGCGGTCGTAGAGGGTGCCCAGCTGAACTCGCAGGGCGTCGCGGTCGGCTCGGGTGGAGTCGGTCGAGCGGCTCGCCTCGGTCAGATTCATGACGGTCTCACCGAGTGCGATGAGTACCTTCCACTGCTCGGCCTTGTCCTTACCGATGCAGTTGACGTACGTCCATCCCTGACCGATCTTGAACTGCTCGAACTGGCCTTTGACCTCGTCGAACCGCATCGTTCCGGGTTCGACTGTGGTTGCTTCGATTCCGGTGCCGGTCAACAGGCCAGCGGAGGTGAACGGTTCGGCGGCCGTCGGCGACGGCCGGGGTGCGGTGAATCCGAGTCCGCGGTCGACGGCCCGGTCGATGATCGGGTCGAGCTGGCGGCGGATCTGCTCGGCCAGTGGTGTGTGGGTGCGGGGTTCGACGATCAGATTCAGTTTGCCGTTCGGACCGTTCCCGACCGCCAGGGTGCCCAGCACCCGCTCGGGGTGCTGTTCGAAGTAGCGGTTGATCCAGTACTGCGCTGTCGGTGCGCCGCCCTGGTCCGCGCCTTGGCGATGGTCGAGCGGAATGCTCTTGACCTCGCCGGCCCACGCCGCGGTCTCGGGGGATGGTTCCTGCCCGTCGGGGCGGCGCCGGAACACCAGTACGTCGGTGACGACCGCGGTCTTGGCCTGCCGGTCGAAAGCTCCGGTCGGCAGGCGCACCGCGCCGATCAGGTCCGCGGTCTCGGTGATCTTCTGACGTGCACCTGGCCGTCTCGCGTCGGAGGTGTACGCGGAGGTCACGACCGCGACGTAGCCGCCGGGGGCGGTGAGGGCGAGAGATTTGACGATGAATTGGTTGTGCAGGGAATGGCCGTCGGCGTTGTGGATCGGGTCGTAGACGCCGTCCTTGCCGAAGGGCACGTTGCCGATCGCGCCGGTGAAGGTGTCGTTTCCGGCGAAGTTGCGCTCGAATCCGTGGTTGCGGATCTGCTGCGACGGATACAGGTGGTGCGCGATCTGGGCGCTGATCGGCTCGATTTCGACGCCGACCATGTTCACTCCGGCCGGGGCGGTGCCGACGAAGTACCCGGCTCCGCAGCCGGGTTCGAGTATCAGGGCGTTCTTCGGCATCCCTGCGCGTTCGACGGCGCGCCAGAGTTCGTGGACCACGGCCGGATCGGTGTAGTGCGCGTTGAGGGTGGTCTCGCGGGCCTGCGCGAAGCCTCGCTCGCCGAGGAGCTCGTACAACTCGTCGCGTTCGGTGCGCCAGGTATCGCGGAACCGTGCCCGGTTGTCGAATACCTCGGGGACCGCGCCCCAGCCGGACCACTGGGCGAGGACTGTCTGTTCTTCCGCCGTCGCCAGCCGCTGTTCGCGGTCCAGCTCGGTGACCAGCCGGGCAGCGGCGATGTTGGCGCGGACACGGGCTTTCGCGCCGGACGGGACCAGGATGTCGGTGCCCAGCTCGAAGTCCGCGGGTGCCGCGATGGGCTCTGTCGGCCGCGAGATCTCGGCGATCTCCTCGGCCTCGGCTTCCTCGACCGCCTCGGAGTCCGCGAGCATCGACTCCAGCAGCGCCTGCCGTTGCGCCAGCTCGCCGGTGGTGGCGGTCAGCGGGTCCAGGGCGGCCAGCTCGTCCGGTGTGAGCGTTGCGGTGGCCTCGGGTGCCTGGGTGATCCCCGGCTCCGGCTCAGCGGCCGGTGCGGAGTCGGCGGGGGCGTACTGGGCGGCGGTCTCGGGGGAAACCCAGACGTGACCGCCGCTTTCCTTGCGGACCTCGATCAGGCCGCCGTTGCGCCACAGCGGACTGGTGATCGGTTCGCCGTGAACGTGATCGGGGACTACCGGCAACTCCGCGTCGGCGGTGCGAGGGGTCTGCTCAGTGGGGGCCGCCGGGTCGGCGACCCCGGGTTGTTCCGACGACGGGTCGGCCCCTTCTACCTGGGCGGTGGTCTCCTGGTGTTCGTCGAGGGCAGGCGGGCTGGCCGGCTCCGCCGCGATCTCGATCTCATCGGTGGTGGCCTGTTCGGACTGCGTCTGAGCGTCCCGTTCGGCCTCGACGATCTGAGTCGCCTCGGCCGTTTCGGACGAGGCAGCGGCGCGTTTGCGCGGCAGGAGCACGCGGGCCTCGTCGATGGCCTCGCGCCAGGAATGAACCTCGCTGTAGACCTGCCCGTCCAGTTCGGCGGCCTCGGTAACTCGGTTCTGCCTCGGCAATCTCAGCTCGATGTGGGTGCCCTCGGGGTCACCGACGTACACGCTGTCGTTTTGGTAGATCGTCAGATCGCTGACGTCGAAGGTGGCGTATGGGTCCTTTGCGTTTTTGTTCTTCCGCAGCCCGGTGATCAGCGCACGGTCTACCTCGGTCCGCAGCACCCAGTCCAGATCGAAGCCCTTCGCTTCGAGCAGGGAGACGTCGCCGGGCAGGGTGCGGCGCAGGTCGTCGATGATGCCGCGGCGCGCTTCCTGGACGGGCCCGGTGTCGGCGGCTGCGGATCCGTTCTTCGAGTACTTCCAGAGCGGATCGCTGTGTGCGGCTGCGTGGTAGAACTCGTGCCCGAGTGCGAGCATGGTGGCGGTGGACGTGACACGATCGCGTGCCTCGCGCACGGGCCGGTAGGTGCGTTCGACCCACGCCGGTATCGGGTGGCCGGCGGCTTCGAGAAGGCCACCGACGGCGACGCGGTAGTCGTCACCGCAGTTGACCTCGTTGTCGGCTCCGTTGAGGGTGTACTCCCACCCCACCGAGACGTGGCGGATTCCGGACCGTGGCTTCGATTTCAGCCGCAGTCCGTGCATGCCGCCTTGTTCGAAGTATTCGTGGCCGTTGTGGGCGTAGACGACCTCCATGTCGTCGTGGAGGTTGGGCACGATGGTGCGCCGCAGTTCGGCGGCGAGTCGCTCTTGGCCGATGCTCGCGGTGGCGTCGACGAGATCGGGACGCTCGAAGCTCAGGACATCGAAGGCGACCTCGATGGCGGCTTCGAGCTGCGGGACACGCGTCGCGGAGGGCAGACCTGCCCAGGGCGCGACGAGCGGATCGCTGCGCAGGTGCGCGCGCATCCACTGCGTCCACTCTTCGCGTACCGACTTGTCCCACGTCAGATCGTCGCGGTGCGCCTCGGTCCAGGCGTGGGTCACCGTGTCGTAGAACCCGGTGTCTCTGAGTTGGCGGCGGTCGCGGACGATGAGTTGGGCGGCTGCTTGTCGGGTTGTGGATCCGTCGCGGGCGAGGTCGACGATCTTTTCGTGGACCATTCGCGCGAATGGGTGGTGCGCCGCGAGGTCGTCGGCGAGGCGGCCGCCGACCGCGTCGATGATGTTCGGATCCGCGGCGGCCGCCGCGTACAGGAATGCCTGGTCGGCGGCCGTGACGTCGCGTTGGGCGTCGACGCAGCCCTTCCACCACTGGTTCGTCATTGCCTCCCGGGCCTTTACGCCCTTGAGCTTGCGCAGGGCGGTGACGAAGGCCAGGTCGCAGTCTGGATGCGGCAGGTCCAGCGGTGTGGCGGGGTCGAACTTCGCTCGGGCGCGCCGGTACCAGTCGTTCTCGGGGATGACGCCCAGGTCCAGGGCTTCCTGAACGGCCTCGAGGGTCTCGACTCGGTCGTTGAGTTCGAGGAGTTCGGCCTCTGCCTGTTCGAGACTCATCTCGTCGTCAAGATCGAGATCGGTGTCGATCTCGGTGTTCTCGTCGGCCGCCAGCACGGACTCTGCGGCCCGCTGCGCGGTTTCGAGGTAGGCCTCGCCGACCTCGCGTTCGTCGGCGTCTCGCGCGGCCACCACTGCGTCGGTGATCGCCGTGGTGATCGGGTGTTGGATCGTCTCGGGGCGGCGGGCTTCCCAGTACGCCTCGGCGGCCTTGCGGCCCAGTTCGTGCCACCGGTCGGTGTTGAGCAGAATCGTCCGGCACGCGGTGAACATCTCGTCCGAGATGTTCTGCCGGTCGCTCATCAGGTCGGCCAGCGCCACCTGGGCTTTCGTCTTGAAATGCCCCTCTGCCCAGGCGAGGAACTGGGTGGCGGTGTTCGCCGAGGAGGCGGCGGCGGTATCCGCTTCGGTGTTCGGCTCGGAGAGTGTCAGCAGGATTCTGGCTTCGACCTCGGCGGTCGCGTCCACAGCCGTCGTGACGGGCGCTGCGACCGGTTCGATGTCGGCAGAGGCGTCGGCGGTTGCGGTGTCGACCTGCGCATTGTCGGTGGGCGCGGACTCTGGGAACAGGGGGCCGGCGGGACGATCGCGGAACTGAACCTCTTTGAGGTTGCCGCTGAGGATGGCCGAAATCAGGTCGTGCGCTTCGCCCTTGGTGATCGTCGTGTCGACCGTGAACGGCTTCTCGACCTCACCGGCCAGCTGTTCGAGCTTGCGGATCTGTGCCCGGCTGATCGCCTCGCTACGCCAACCGGCGGCCGGGGTGCGCTCGGCTGTGGACATTTCCTGCACGAGGGCACGCGGCACCTCATGCGGATCGACGCCCAGCGCCTGGATCTGATTGCGCAGCTCACCCTCTCGGGCCGACTGGACGCGCCACTGGGTGCGGAGCCGCTCGATCTTTCCGGTGATGCTGTGGACGTTCTCGGTATTCGCGACGATCCCGGCCTGCAGCCCTCGCTGCTGCGCGGTCGCGAGCGCCCGCTGAGCGGCCGCCAACTGCCGGGTGAGCTTGGCGCCGTGCCGTTCGAGTTCTGTGACCTGCTCGCTGGCGGCCGCCCACTGCGCTTGTGCAGCTAGAACGGAAGATTCGGGTCCTCGGGCGGATTGCGCCGGATCTCCTCGTCGATCATCTCCGCCAGCTCGTCCGCGATCGGGTCGTACGCGGTCATCGGCACCGGCTGGTTGTCCTCGATCCGCTGCGCCACCAGCGCCCGCCCCAACTGCTGGAACCACGCCTGCCGATCGAGCCACACCCGGTGCACGATCTGTTCCGCCACCGGCATCGGCCGCACGTTCAGGCTCTTCCACCGGTCCGGATCGTGTTCCCGACGGGCCCGATCCTGCTCCGCCTCGATCTGGTTGTCCGCCCAGGCCTCGAATTCCGTCCTGCGGGCGGCGATCTCCGGTGTCACCTGCGGATACAGTTCCTCGGCGAGGATCATCTCCCGCGCGGCCCGCCACGCCGTTTCCTTCGCCTGCACCACGTTCCAGTAGGTCGGGGTCATGCCCCGGTTCGCCTCGGCCCACTGCTCGTGCGCCTGTGTCTCCAGCGGCCCGCTCGCGGACTCGGTCAGCTGCTGCAGGCGCAGAGCCTCGCGGTCGATCTGCTCCAGGTCCTGCGGGGACGTCGGGTCCAGGCCGAGCCACTCGACCAGAATCCGTCGCGTCTCGTCCGCGATCGTCACGTCGATTCCCTCGACCTGCTCGATCGCTTCCTCGCTCTGCGCTTCCATCCCCTGCTCCTTCATCCTCGAAATCGAACGCGCCCTGGTTGACGTTTCCGCGTGCCACTCGACCTCCTCGTCAGCGCCCATCCAGGGCGACACCCCACCCGAAAACGGGGAGTTTCTGAGGTCGATTTTACTACAGAACAACGACAAAAATGGTGTCTGACCTGCACTAATGCCGAATTGCTCGGTGGGTTCAGGAGCTTCGCTGAGCCCCCTGAGGGCGCGCCAGAGCGACGCACACCATCAGCACCAACGGGGCGATGAACAACCCGCCGATACCCGCCATGAACGCCCGTGCGGGGCGGCGATGGCGGTTGTACGAGCGGCGAGCACAGACCACCGCCCCTGTGATGGACAGCACATTGAACGCGACAAACACGGTGGTGGCGAACGCGTTTCCGTCCATCACGGGGCCAACCTCTCTAGCGGGTGTTAGGTGCCTTCATCGAACCGCACGGGATCGACATCGCTAATCCGGGAGGGGCTGCCGCCCCCGAAGGCGAAACTTCCGGGGGCGGCAGCCCCGCCGATCGTTGCGCCCGGGATTCCGGCCGCGAACGGCACGGCCCTCCATTGCGCATCCGACAGGGGGCTGCCGCCCTCCGCGGCCGCGGCTGGGAAGCCCAGGATCTGAGTGACCGCCTCGATCTTGGTCCATGGCAGTTCGACCTCGATCTTCGCCGGTTGCAGCCGCAGGCGTGAATTGGAGGGATCCAGCTCCCTGGCCTTTGCCAGCAAGCCCGCGAGAGGGTTCTCCACGGTGAACCACGCGGACGAGTGACCGGACTCGAAAACTGCGGTGTGCACGGATCGGTAGCCCTCCAGCGCCTCCAACGCGGCGAGGAACTTGACCTTCTGCGGCCCCAGCTTGGACCGTTCGCTCTCGTCGAGAACCTCGTGGCGGCGCGCCCACGCATCGAAGAGTTCGTTCAGCTCGACCATTTCGACATCGGTGGCGTAGTGCTCCAGGTACGGAATCCTCACGCCCTCCGCGAGGTGAACAACCTTGGCCATGCCTGCTCCTTCTGGATTCTGGTTCATGCCATCAGTAGTGAGATCAATTGCCAGACTGCGTGTGCGGAGCTGGCGGCATCGCGCGGGTCGACGGGTCGGTCTGCGACGGTAACCCAGCCCTCCGACGACTTCTCCAACGCTCGGACGAGGAGCCTTCCGGATACGTCCACAACGGTGAACAGGATGTCGTGGCCGTCGCCGCTGTGCCAGATGAGGTCGCCGTCGTCGAGCGTGATGTTCGAAGCCAGGGATTCGGTCTCGGCGTGCGAGTCGTTGCGCTCGTCGAACTCGCGCGCCAGCTGCGCCAGTGCCTGTTCGTGGCCGGCGCCCATCGGTTGATGCACCACCAGCCCTCCCTCGCCGCGCAACGACGCCTGGTCGATCAACAGAACCGTCATAAACCTGCCCTCCCGTTCACGCTTCATCCGCGTTTCAACTCGACAACTCAGGACCTACTCTACATAGAGACCTCTCCAAGTAGAATAGTTACGTACCGTCTGTTGCTCGGGCACAGAATCTGTCGGTACTGCTGGCTGCACTGATCAGCGAAGAAGGGGCCAGTTGCTCCCGGAAGGCTTACGCGTCGGTGCAGCACTTGTCTGCGGCCGCGCGTCGGACTGCGTGGTCGAGCTGAGCACCTCCACCACCATTTCGCTGCCGACTGCTTCCAACTCCGGCGGTGCGCTTGTTCATGGGTCACCTGACCCCAGTCGTGTGTCCTGGTTCGCCGAGCGGGCGGGGCCCCTGTTGGGTAACGAGCCTTGCCAGGTCAGCGATACGTCAGGCAGGTCGGGAGGACCAGGAGACAGTCATGATCGGCATTGTGTTCGACATCCCGGTGTTCGGCGACCCGATCTGGCCACCAGGCGTTTGGTACGTCAACTTCGCCAACTGGTGGAATCAGTTCTAGCCATGTCACCCCCAGGAATGTATGGCCCGATTGGTGACTTCTACGTGTGGTTCGCGACCGTGACCATGCCGGTCTGGTGGCCGATCGTCGAGTGGTGGCAGGCGATGAACTGATGGTTGGACTAATGCCCGACCTACCCGTCGACATCTTCTCGGCGCCCTACCTACTTCCGGGCTCCGCATGGATCGCATTCGCGACCTGGTGGAATCAGTTCTAAGGAGTCGAGATGATCGGCAGTCTGCCTGACCTCCCAGGCTGGTTTTCGGTAGGGGAATGGGCTTTCTGGTTCCCGATCCTTACCCAAATCGCCAACTGGTGGAATCCGTTCTAAGGAGCGCGCAATGATCGGAATATTGCCTGACCTTGGCTACACGTCTTGGCTTCCGGGCGCAATTGAATGGAACAACTTCGTTGATTGGTTCAATCAGCTCTGATCGCTCTGTCACGGCCGGATGGTGGCAGCCGCTCGTTCGACGTGTGTTCGCGCCATTTCATAGCTGCCCTCCCCGGATCTTGGTGAGTCGTTCGGTGGCTTCTCGTAGTCGGCGGCCGTGGGCGCACATGTGCTCGAAGAGATCCCGTTCGGGGAGGCGTTCTGCTGCTTCTGCCAGCGATTGTGCGGCGAGGTGGAATCCGCGGCGGTATGCCTGGGTGATCACGGCGTCGGCGTAGTGTTCGGCTCCGCCGGTTGCCCCGAGCGTCGTGACGTCGGCGAGGGCGGTGGTGAGCTGCTTCCCCTTGTGTCCGGCGGTGCGGCCTTCGCGGCTCAGCATAAGTGCGACGTGCGCCGAATCGTGGGGTTTGCCGGCCGCGACGAGTGCGGCGATCTGGCCGTACAGCTGCCCATAGGTCGGACGGTCGAAGTCCGCGGCCGTGATCAGCGCGGTCACGCGCCGGGCCTCGGCGGGCTGCGCCCACAGCAGCGCGCACAACAGTTGCGCCTCGACGTCCAGGCGCGGGTCGTAGTCCATGTCATCGGCCGAAATGGCCTCGTGTGGGTCGGCGGCGAGTGCGGTGCTCATCGGGTAGTCCTCCTGTCGGTGACTGGCTGCCGTGGCGTCCATCAGGCCGCGAGCGCCTTGATGCGGTCGATTCGGAAACCGGACCAGTGATCGTCTCCTGCAACGACAACCGGCGCCTGGAGGTATCCCAGGCTCATCACGTAGTCCCGCGCCTCGGCGTCTTCGGTGATGTCGACGATCTGGTATTCGATGCCGCGCTTGTCGAGTTGCAGGTAGGTGGCGTGGCATTGAGCGCACGCGGGCTTGCTGTAGACGGTGACGGCCATGAGACTTCCTCCCCTACTCCCACACCTGACGGTCAGGTGGTGGTGTGTTCCTTGTCGAGCTGGGCGACGCGCTGGTGGCTGATCTCGAGGATGGTGGCCACGTCACGCACGGACAGTCCCCGGGCGCGCAAATCGCGCACCAGCGCGCGGGACAGTCGCGAGGCCTTCTCCACGGCTCGCTGCGCCTCCGCGCTTCGCTGCTTCGCCTCGGCGATGTTCCGCAGCACGGCCGGATCACCGAGGTCGTAGTCGAGCGTGACCTCCACCTGGTCCGCAGCCACCTCGGTGAGCAGTGCGGCGGCGTCGGCCACCATCGCGGGAATCTGGTCGAGCCGCTTCGCCGGGATGAACAGCCCGTCCACCTCCGGTACGTCGACCGTCCACCACTCCCCGATGCGCACCGCATGTGCTGTGACCTTCATTTCCTGCCCTTCCCCGGCACGCTTCAGTCATTCCGAGCTGCTTCACCTAGTGAAAGTCTATCCCCCTAGACTAGTTCAGTCTAGGGGGATAGATACTTCTATTCGTCCAGGTCGAAGACCTGATCGGGGGTCCGTCGTCCGACCATGATTTCCTCGATCGGCGTCAGCGGATGCCCCTGTTCCTCGAGATATTCGAGGTAGGCGTCGGTGCCCCGGCGCTTCGATCGCCAGGAGTCCTTGAGGATCCGCGACTCCTGGGCTGCCAGGACCAGGGCCAGTGTGAGGACTTGGGCTCGGGATGCTCCTGCCTTGACGACCTGGTCGGCCACGAAATCCGATTTGAAGAGAGCCTTGATCGCCAGCACCTCCTTGAGGACTTCGTCCGCCCGGTACTCGGTGAGCAGGTGCCCGTCGGCGGCGAGTGTGGTGGCGACGTACGCGGCAGCGGACTTCGGGGGCGTCTTGGCCGCCAGCAGACCACTCAGGAACTTCCGGCGGACGACGGTCGCGGCCTCTGCCTTGATGTTCAGCGCGCGGACCATCTTGCGCTCACGCCGCACACGCTCCTCGGTCTCGAGCTCCTTCCGCCTGGCCTCGGCCTGGGCTTCGAGCCTCTGACGTTCCGCCTCCGCGCGTGGATCCCCCTCAGTCACCGCAGCGTCCACGCCCGGTCCGCCAGCTCGCACCGCTGCCATCACGGGTGAGAGCTGCAATCCTGCGGCGTCCGGATCGGCGCACACGTACTCGGGGAGCCACGTGTCCTCAATGTTGACGGTGTTGACGTGGACCAACCCTTCGCCGGCCTCGATGTCGGCCTGACCCTCGGTGTACCAGTCGATAGCATCCTCGTGGAGCGGCAGTCCGGTCTCGATGTCGGAGATGAGCTGGCCTTTGCTCAGGACCACCGTCCAGTGCTCGGCGTTCGCCTCGACGTTCTCGAGGGTGACCTCGCCGCCATCGCGGGTACGCAGGTCCGCCATCGCGAGCACGGTTCCGTAGCCGGGGTGCTCGCGCAGAACGAGGAAACCCTTGTCCTCGTACGGTGCGGCCGCATCCTCGAATTCTTCACGTGCGATTCGGGCTGCCCTCAGCTCCTCGGCGGTCGACTCCATCCGAAAGCTCGGGCAATAGCGTAACCGCTGCACTGCCTCCTCGTCGCCGTCGAACTCCGCGAGGATCGCGGCACTCGCGAAGTCGAGCTGGTCCTCGTCGACGAGGGTGCGCGCGACCTTGGATTTGCCGACCTTGGCTGCCTGCTCCACCCACGCCTTGTCTTCGTGGATGGCCTTGGCGACCTTGGTCACCGAGACACCCAGGTCCAGTAGTTCGGCTGCTCCTGCGGCGCGCTGGCCGGGCGTGAGGGCAAGTCTCTGGTCGTTCGCCTCCATCTGGGCGATCAACCGCTCGGCGTTGCGTGCACGCTCGTCTGTGGCGGTGTCCAGGCGCACGATCACCGGAATCGACGTCGCGCCGGTCTCTCGCGCCGCGAGCGTTCGTCTCTGACCGTCCCGCACGACGATCTGCCCGTCGGCGAGCTGCACGGCGCTGATCGCCTCGAGCACTCCGTGGTCGCGGATGGATTCCACGAAATCGGGCGTCTCGGACAGGTCGACCTGGTCGCGGACGTTGGCCCCGATGTCGAGAGCGTGCGGGTCGAGACGGACGAACATCTCGCCGTCGATGATCTCGGCCACGGGGCCGTTCTGAATTGCAGTCATGCTGGTCTCTCTCCTAGGATTCGGATCCAAGACACCGGGCAGGTACCAACTGCCCGGTGTCTTGTGTTTCCGGTGGGAATGGCTCAGTTAGCCGGTCGCGGAACCGTCATGTGCGGGAAGCCCGGTCACCCTTCTCCACGTAGTTCCCGTGTGGAAGTAGTGCTCCGAGATGTGAAGTTTCTGAAGGTCGGCGGCGAGTGTGTCGAACCCCAGCGCTTCCAGCAACGCGACGTAACGGTCGACGTAGCGGCAGTCGAGAAGCGCGACTTGCCGGATCACGGACTTGTCCGCGAAAACTACTTCGGCGAACTTGTCGGCGGCCTCGCAGATAGCCAGAATGTCGTACACCTTGTGGGCCTTTCGTTCGGTGATTGGTGCCTGCGCCAGTTCCGCGCGGGCATCGTCAGGACTGCTGCTGATGACTCCGTTGACGATGAAATCCGCTGTGCTGCTCATAAGTTCCTCCTGGTATTTCTGTGTGGCTGGGTCGATCAGTTGTTTGGTGTAACCGGGGGGCTCCAGCAGGCGCAGAGCTCGGGCCCGGGGGCGCACCCATTGGGGCAGACGAAGTCCTCGACACGGAGGATCAGCGGGAGCCAGTCCCCGACCTCGTAGTCCTGCTCGGCGCAGGTCTCGGTGGCGTCGCTCATCGCGGGGCAGGAGTAGTCGCCGCAGCAGCAGAGCAGTCCGGCGTAGTGGTTGGTTGCTGCGTTGTAGTCGTCGCCTGGCTCGTACTCGTAACCGCTCACAGTGGTGACCTTTCGTTCGTGCCCGGACACGTCCCGTGCCCTGACAATTTTTTTTCCGTTCTGGCAAAGGAGGTTCGGGGCGACGGATCAGGGCATGGCGCAACCCCTGGTCAGGAAAGTTTTTCAGCGAAGCGTCTTTGAAAAAGTTTTCTGAGCCGAAGGCCGGCGAAGCCGCCAGGGGTTTTGCCAGGACCGCCGTCGCCCAGAATCGGAAGGCCAGAAAGGAAAACAAATCAAAACGCTCTTCTACAGAGCGGAGCGAAGCGGAGCATCCTCTTGGAGGACACCGAAGGTGGCCAGGCCGCCGGGCAGGCGGATCCCCAGCCGATAGACGATGTAGGTCTCGAGTGGCCAAATCTCATCTGGGATGGCCAAGTGGGTGAGAGGGCATTCAGCGAAGGCTGCGTACCGGGTCTCAATCCCATGGCGGAATCTCACGGCGAGTGGCGGCCACCATCTTGGCGAGACACGCCCATCGTCAGTATCTGGTCACGGATCGCCAATGACGGCCGCGGCGGCGTGATCCAGATCGTTCAGGGGGCCCGATTGACGCCCCAAAACAAAATCATCACCGGACGGGTCTCATGCTGAGAGTCCGTCGTCGCAAGGTGGGCGTCTCGTCGCCTTCGAGCGCATCGTCCCGCGGATCGCATTAGACGAAGTTCATTCACGAAGCGTATTGACAATGGGATCTAGTTGCGATTCAGGGGGTTTGCTCCCTCCCGCCGCAAGCCATGTCGGATTCGTCTGATTCCATACAGCGATGAAGAAGATGTTCGCGGCTGGCGCCGTATTGGGACTCCTGTCGCTAACCGGGTGCAACTCGAGCACGACCGCGGACACTGAAGCGGTGCCCGCGACGTCGGTGACTGACGACGGGACGGCGCTGAACAAGCGGGGTGCCGTCGAGGTTGCCCTCGGTGAACCGGCAACGGTCCGCGATCCGTCCGGTGCCCTCATTCTTGAGGTCACTGGTACCGCTCTATCTTCGGAGGGATGCCCTGACAACACCACCGACCGGACGCAGATCACTAAGCAAAAGCTGACGGCCACGGTCAGCATCGGGAACCAAACGTCCACACAATGGCTGTGGCCGTCCGACTTTTACTACGTCGACGCCAACGGGAAGGTAACCCGCAATCTGACCACATCGGACGCGAACCCCTGTCCAGGCGCGGGTAAGAACGCTTTCATCGATCTCCCCGCCAACTCGAGCGCTGACGGATTTGCGACCCTGGATATTCCGAAGACCGCGACCGTAATCGGCTACCAGTCAGACCTCAGCGGCAGCGACGTGCAAATCGAGTGGACGCTCCCAACTAGCGGCTAGCCAACCTTGGACCGTCTATCCCAGGCGACCAATTTGCCCCCACTTCCACTCGAGGGTGGGGGCTTTCGCCGTTTAGGCGGAGGGCGGTTCGCTGATGGCGTCGGCAGTGACGACCATGTCGAGTTCGAGGCTGTTCATGCCTGCGGCGTCGGTGACATACACGGTGATCGCGGCGCACCACTGTCCGTCGTGGATTTGAAACCAGTGCGTTTGAAGTGCCGGCCGCAGACCCGACAGATACACCGATGAGCTCTTCACCCTCATGCTGACGTAGTCGGCGCGTGCCGCTCCCCCACGCCCGAGCGGCAACGCCTTGCTGATGTCCACCTGGACTGACCGCGGCGGGTCGAATGTCCTGATGACCGGGTGTTCGGGCCATCGTTCGGTCCAGCTGTCGGTGTTCATCACAGTGCAGCTCGCAGTGGGGTGTGGCCAGTGACCGGGATTTCGGGGACCGTGCGCCAGGCAACCGCACCGGAGTCGCTGCGGATCTCCATGCGGAGCGTGCGCCGTTGGAATCCTTTGCCGGCGGCTGCGATGTCGAGTTGCACCGCAGTGACGCGGCCGTGTCCCTCGCCGAGACCGGAGTATCCGGCGACGCGGGACTCGATGCGCAGATCCACCCCGTCCCAGTGCCCCTCGGTTACCAGCAACACGGCGCCCTTCGACCGTGCCCGCGCCACCACCGCCCTCGCCCTCGACGGCGTCACAGCCGCGCCCGAAAGCCCGAGAATCACGAGGTCAACACCATCGAGAAGAATCGCCGCGACTTCTCTAGGGGGACAAAGCTGTTTCGCTGGTTCTCTAACAAAGACCATGCAGGTCAGCGTCCTCTGCCCGGAACATAACACATGCAACAGGTGTGGCACAGAGAAGATGCGGGACACAGCGGCAGGCGACTCTTGGCCGAGCGCGTTGCTGATGTCCGTTCAAAACTAAGTGTTCCGCCACGGAACAGCCTGGGCACTTTTGCGGACCGACAACTTCCATCATCGCCGAAATCCGGTTATTATCGCTATATGACGATTGATAGTGCGGGCAGTTGCCTCGTCTCCGGAGGAACCGGATCGAGCCTGGATGCGGCGGTGGCGTTGTTCCACAGCCTCTCCGATGGCACCCGGTTGGCGATCGTGCGGCGCCTCGCGGACGGGGAGTCGCGGGTGGCGGATCTGGTCGGTGAGCTCGGGTTGGCGCAGTCGACGGTGTCGGCGCACGTGGCATGCCTGCGCGACTGCGGCCTGGTTGAGGGCCGCCCGCAGGGGCGGCAGGTGTTCTACTCGCTGGCCCGGCCGGAGTTGCTGGATCTGCTCGCTGCCGCGGAAACCCTCCTTGCGGCCACCGGTAACGCGGTCGCGTTGTGCCCGAACTACGGCACCGACACCGGCACGGAGGTGACGGAATGAGCGACGCCTGCGGCTGCGGCCACGACGAACCCCGCCCCGAGGGGGAAGAGGAAAACGAACCCGACAAATTGTGGCAGGTCACCGAGATTCGGGCCGCCGCGATCGCCGGGGTGCTCCTGGTCGCCGCGCTGATCGTCGGCTGGACAGCCGGCCCGCGCCCGGTGGAGCTGACCCTCGAGGCGCTGGCACTGCTCGTCGCCGGCTACACCTTCGTCCCCTCTACCCTCAAGCGGCTGGCCAGGGGCAAGATCGGCGTCGGCACCCTGATGACGATCGCCGCCGTCGGCGCCGTGATGCTCGGCGAGGTCGGCGAGGCCGCCATGCTGGCGTTCCTGTTCGCCATCAGCGAGGGACTCGAGGAGTACGCGGTCACCCGCACCCGCCGCGGCCTGCGCGCTCTGCTGTCCCTGGTCCCGGACACCGCCACCGTCCTGCGCGGCGGCCGCGAACAGGTCGTCGCCCCAGCGGATTTGGCGCTCGGTGAACTGATGATCGTCAAGCCCGGGGAGCGGATCGCCACCGACGGCATCATCCGATCGGGGCGCACCGCCCTGGACACCTCGGCCATCACCGGGGAATCGGTGCCGGTCGAGGCCGGACCCGGCGGGGAGGTGTTCGCCGGCTCGATCAACGGCACCGGTGTCCTCGAGGTCGAGGTCACCGCCCGGGCGGAGGACAACTCGCTGGCCAAGATCGTGCGGATCGTCGAGGCCGAGCAGTCCCGCAAGGGGCAGGCGCAGCGGCTGGCCGACAAGATCGCCAAACCGTTGGTTCCGGGGGTGATGGTCGCCGCGGTGCTGATCGCCGCGATCGGCAGCGTGTTCGGCGATCCGCGGGTGTGGATCGAACGGGCCCTGGTGGTGCTGGTCGCCGCGTCCCCGTGTGCGCTGGCCATTGCGATTCCGGTGACGGTGGTCGCCGCGATCGGCGCCGCGTCCAAGCTGGGGGTGTTGGTCAAGGGTGGTGCCGCGCTCGAGGCGTTGGGCCGCATCCGCGGTATCGCCCTGGACAAGACCGGCACCCTGACCCGTAACCGTCCCGAAGTCATCGACGTTGCCACCACCGGTGGCGCCACCCGCGGCGCGGTCCTCGGTGTCGCGGCCGCTTTGGAGGCGCGCAGCGAACATCCCCTGGCCGCCGCGATCCTCGCCGCCGTCGACGAGTACGCCCCGGCCGAGGACGTCGACGCCGTCCCCGGCGCCGGCCTGACCGGCCACATCACGGGCATCCCGGCCCGGTTGGGGCGGCCGGGCTGGATCGACCCCGGACCACTGTCCGGGGATGTCGAGCGGATGCAGCACGCCGGGGCCACCGCGGTCCTGATCGAACGCGGCGGCACCCTAATCGGGGCGGTCGCGGTGCGCGACGAACTGCGCCCCGAGGCCCGCGAGGTCGTCGCCGGGCTACGCCGTGACGGCTATACCGTCGCCATGCTCACCGGCGACAACGACCGCACCGCAAGAGCATTGGCGGCGGACGTCGGCATCGACGAGGTACATGCGGACCTGCGCCCGGAGGATAAGGCCCGCATCGTCTCCGATCTGCGGACCCGGCGGGCGACGGCGATGGTCGGTGACGGTGTCAACGACGCCCCCGCCCTGGCGACCGCCGACCTGGGCATCGCGATGGGCGCGATGGGGACCGACGTGGCCATCGAAACGGCGGACGTCGCCCTGATGGGTGAGGACCTGCGGCACCTGCCCCAGGCGCTGGCGCATGCCCGGCGGTCCCGGGCGATCATGCTGCAGAACGTCGGCCTCTCGCTCGCGATCATCACCGTCCTGATGCCGCTTGCCCTGTTCGGGGTCCTCGGCCTGGCTGCGGTGGTCCTGGTGCACGAGGTCGCCGAGATCGTGGTCATCGCCAACGGGGTCCGCGCCGGCCGCGCCCGCGCCCTCACCGGCCCGGAAACGGCCGCACCCGAACCGGTTCCAGCGACCGCGGCCCACCCATGACCCCGTACACCGGTGTCGAGGGCACGGCGCCGATGTCTCGTCTCCGTTCCTCTCGAATCTGCTCTGCCGAAGCGAAGGAGACCATGTCATGACCGCGATGCCCACCGTCATCCGCGCCGCCTACACCGCCGAGATGGCCGCCGCCCGCACCACCACCGAGGACGCCCGGCGGTGGGCGCACCTCGAACGCGCGCATATCCTTTCCCAGCCCTATCCGTGGCCGCACACCCGCAACCACCTCGCCATGCTCGCCCTCGCCCTGCACCAACACGACCGCCGCGAGGCCCTCGGCCAGGTGGTGCGGATCATCGTCGCCGCCCCCGGCTCGGCCCTGGGCCGCTACCCCGAGGGCAACACCGGCCGCACCCGCGCCGGACTGAGAACCCCGATGCCGATCCCGGCGGACCTCGCCGACACCCTGGCCGCGGCCCGCTGACCCCAGCTGCCTGAGAAGACGGTGCAGCGGCCAGCGCGCCCCGGCCGCGGTGGTGAGGACCACCACATCCCGGCAAGGCGCGGCAACCAGCACAAAGTGTGGTTCGTTAGGGTGTCGCCATGCTCCGTGTGCCCTGTTTGCCCGATTTCCCGGTGTCGCTGCGGCGGGGTACGCGGTGAGCCGCGGGATCCGTCTGTCGGTGGCGCTGGTCGTCGCGTTCGTCGTCGGCCTGGGCGTGTTGTTACTGGTCAACCGCTCCGACACGGAGCCGGTCCCCACCGACAGCGTGGCAGCGCCGGTGGTTCGCCCGGACAGTCACCGGCTCAACACGGTCGCCGACGGCAAGGCCACCTTCGTGGAGTTCCTCGACTTCGAATGTGAGGCCTGCCGGGCGGTGTATCCGGCGATCGAGCAGCTGCGCACCGACTACGGCGACCGGGTCAGCTTCGTCGTCCGCTACTTCCCGCTGCCCGGCCACTTCAATGCGGAGCGGGCGGCCCGGGCGGTCGAAGCGGCCGCCGGTCAGGGCCGGTTCGAGCAGATGTATCAGCGGATGTACGACACTCAAGCCCAGTGGGGTGAGCAGCGCACCCCGAAGGATGAGGTGTTCCGCGGATATGCCGCCGACCTCGGTCTCGATCTGGCCGCCTTCGACGCCGCCTACACCGATCCCGCGACCCTCGACCGCGTCCGCGCCGACGTCGCCGACGGGGAAGCGCTCGGGGTGCAGGGCACCCCGACGTTCTTCCTGAACGGCGAGAAGATCGAACCCACCAGCTACCAGGATCTGACCGATGCTCTCGACGCCGCCCTCCGCTGACACCGCTGACACCGCGGCTACCGACACCGGACGCGCCGCGGCCGCATCGCCCCTCAGCCCGGGCAGTGATGCTGCGCCGTTCGCGCGGTCGCTGCCGTGGCTGCTGCTGGTCGGTGGCCTCACTGGCCTCGTGGCCGCGTTCGTGCTCACCATCGAGAAGTTCGCCCTCGCCGCCGACAGCGCGTACGTCCCCTCGTGCAGCCTCAACCCGGTTCTGAACTGCGGCTCGGTGATGGGCACCGCACAGGCCTCGGTGTTCGGATTCCCCAACTCGCTCCTCGGAGTCGCCGGGTTCGCGGTCGTCGCTGCGACCGGGGCGGGGTTGCTGGCCGGTGCCCGGTTCGCCCGCTGGTACTGGCTGGGCTTGCAGGTAGGTGTCACCGCGGCGGTGGTGTTCGTGCACTGGTTGATCGTGCAAAGCCTCTACGTGATCGGCGCCCTGTGCCCGTACTGCATGGTGGTGTGGGCGGTGACCATGCCGATCTTCTGGTACGTCACCCTGCGCAACCTGCACCACGGCACCCTTGCCCGCCCGGTACCCGCGGCCGTGGTCACCGCAAGCGGAAACCACGTTCTTCCCCTGACGGTATGGGTGCTGGGTGTGGCCGGGTTGGTCGCCTACCGGTTCTGGTCCTACTGGTCCACCCTGCTCTGACTCCCGCCCGACGGTGTTGTTGGGGGCGAAAGGAACCACCGATTCAGGTTGGCTTACTCCCCAGATCTCAGTTCAGTGTTGTTTGTTCATGTTCGTGAACAGTTCTCGGTTCGCTGAGCGGGCGGCATCGAGTTCCTGGCTACGTTCCTCGAGCTGCCCGGTGAGATCGACGACGTGCTGTTCGAGCATCGTGATGCGCCTCTGGAGTTGATCGATGTCGGTGGGTGCGCCGAGTCCGGATTCTCGCCATGCTGCTTCGCCGAGCAGTTCGGAGAGTTTTCGCTCGAGTTGCACGTTATGCGCGACAAGACGGGCGATGCGTTGATGGGTATTGGCGAGGTCGGCTTTGAGCGATTCCCGTGTCACGGGTTCCCCGTTCCCGCTTGCCGTGGACGGACAACTTTGGGCGGTGTGAATCCGGGCGAGCAGGTCGCTGTGCCGATACAGGAAACTGCGATCCACCCCAGCAGCGCGGGCTATCGACGAGACGGTGATCTCCCCTCCAGCTGCTCCGGCAACGCTCAGCGCCTTGACGACTCGTTGCCGACGACGGATGGAATCGGCGCGGCGGCCCTCGATCATCGGGTTCGTCATCGCTCATACTCTCCTGGTGCCTGGCGAAGATTGGGCAGTGGTTGACGAACCAGGGGTGTCCCCAGTCCGATGATCTGGTTGCGTGCACGGCGCACGGTCGCCGCCGCTTGTTCTATCTGGGAGCGGTCCTCATCGGACAAGTCGTCGACGTCGGCACCGATCTGCGCTATCAGTCTGCGGATTCGGTGAATTTCCTCGTCCGACGGCATCGCCTCGGCTTTTGCCCAGTCGTCGGCGGCGAGCGCACCTCGCAGCCGTTCGCGGCTGCGCAACAGATCGGAGAGGTACGCCTGCAGATCCGGCAGGTAAGACACGTCGGTGGAGAAGTGGGAGCACCCGATACAGCGGAACCGGACGGGGCAGTCGTGTCCGCCGGCCGCGACGTTGCTGGGTTCGCTGCACGTCCCGTAGGGGACGGCGACCTCGCCGACCGCGCGGCGTAGATGTTCGGAGTCGAGCAGGGCCCTGGCCTCCCGCCAGATCTTGTTGCCGTGCCGATCGAAATGCATGGTGGCGAGCCTGTCGACGGCATCGCGCCGTCGCGTTTCACCGACACGGTAGTAGGCCTGTGTGGTCCCGAACTGCCGGTGATCCATCAGGTCGGACAAGACGTCGATGGCGACCCCGGCATCCGCATGACGTTGGGCGTAGGTGTGTCGGTACGCGTAAAGGAAGATCTTGTTTCGGTCGAAGGGCAGCATCTTCGTCACGTGTTGCCCATCGATGTCGACGACCACGGGAACCGTGATGTCGGGCAATGTGACGACCCAGTCGCGATGTCGCATGGTGAGCCAGTCGTCGTTCAGGCCCCGGGTTCCGTGCGGATTCCGCGTGAGGGCGGGGATGAGTTTCATCTGTGCGGTGGCCTCGTGCGGGTATCGAGCTCGGACACGTTCTTGTTGGGTGGTGATTACTGCGGCCGTGGGCTCGGTGATCGGTAGCCGACGGTCGAGCCTGTTGGCCTTGATGTTGGTGTAAACCAGGACGGGTTTTCCCTGTTCGTCACGTTCGAGACAATCGAGGCGGAGCTGGCAGATCTCGTCGGGGCGGCGGCCGGTATCGATGATCAGTTCCACCGCTACCCGCACTTCCCGTGAGTTGTTCTCCTCGAGACTGCTCAGATGCGCACAGACGTGCCGCATGACCTCGACCGGTAGATCTCGATGTTCCTTGTTTCGCTCACCCTGGAGGGGAACGTCTTCCGGGTCGAGGGTGGAGGTTCCCCCCTGAGTGAGGACATCGTGAACACTGGGTCGTGAAGGTCCCAGAGGAAGAGATGTCACTGATGGCGATGAAGGCGTACTCGGCGGA